>DATDMD010000222.1:0-24781 GCA_036518975.1 Baekduia sp. | reverse complement strand
ATCCTGCGCTACGACTCGGAGTGAAGGCGGCCCCGCGGTGCCGGTGACGCGCCGCGGCGCGGAGGTCGCGGCGGCGCCGTCGGAGGTGTGGCAGACGGTCGCCGACCCGCACCGGCTGCCGGCGTGGTGGCCGCGCGTCGAGCGCGTCGAGGGCGTGAGCGGCAGCGGCTTCACCGAGGTGCTGCGCAGCGACCGCGGCGCGCTCGTCCGGGCGGACTTCCGGATCGGGCGGCGCAACCGGCCGCGCACGATCGACTGGACGCAGGAGCTCGAGGGGACGCCGTTCGCCAAGCTGCTGACGCGGTCGGAGACGACCGTGACGCTGGAGCCCGCCGACGGCGGCGGCACGCGCGTCGAGCTGCGCCTGGAGCAGCGTCTGCAGGGCATGTCGCGGTTCGGCGGCTTCCTGGTCAAGCGCGCCGCGCGCAAGCAGCTCGACGGCGCCCTGAAGGCGCTCGTGGAGCTCCACGGCTGAGCGCGGGTTTCGCCCCCTGGGCGAACACCCGCAAGGGAACCTGGCCCCCTGGGCCAGCGTTCCCCTAGCCCTTGAGCTTGCCCTGCAGCACGATCGTCGTCGGCTGCTTCGGGGAGCTCGATGCCTCGCGCGAGACGAGCATGTCGGTGTAGGACCTCAGGTCGCTCGGCGCGGCGACGATGCCCTGCAGCTTGCCCTTGTTGGTGCCCTTGCTGGTCACCACCGGGAAGAAGCCCAGGAACTTCACCTTGCTGCCGTTGCGCAGCCAGAGCACGTAGTGGCCCGAGGCCGGGAGGTCCTGGCCGACGACGGCGATCGCCTGCTTGCCGCTCTGGGCGACGACGTTCGCGACGCCGAGCGGCGCCTTGCCGCCGCCGGGCGGCGTGAGGTTGACCTGCTGCTCGACGGTCGTGGTCGCGTCGCCGGTCGTGGTCGTCGGCGTGGTGGTGGTCGCCTGCGCGGAGTTCGTCGAGCTGTTGTCGTCGCCCCCGCCGCCGATGACGCCGGTCAGCAGCAGGACCGCGCCGGCGACGACGATGACCGCGGCGACGATCAGGAGCAGGCCGCCGAGGCGCGACGAGCGCTCCTGGCCGGCGCGCGCGGCGCGGCGGGCGTGCAGCGCGTCGAAGGCCTCGTCGACCTCCGCGGGGTCGGACGGGATCTCGGGCAGCGCGTCGTCGCCGGCCGCGCCGCCGCCGCGCAGCTCGGACGCGACGGCGCGCGCCCAGTCGCGGGCGGACTGCGACGCCTCGAGATAGTCGCGCGTCGCGGCGCGTTCGCTCGCGGACTGCTGGCCGAGCAGGTAGTCGCCGACCTCGTCCTGGCGCTCGTCGTCGAAGCCCTCGAGGTCATTTGGCCCGAGCGCATCTAGAGCCGTGAGCGCGCGGTTCTGCACCGCGGCGTCGGAGATCTTGAGCAAGGTGGCGATCTCGGCGTACGTGCGTCCCTGACGGAGCACGAGCTGGAGAACGGCCTTCTGGTCGGCGGGGAGGTCGTCGAAGCGGGCCATGCGGCGCAGGAGGCTAACCGAAGGACCACAGGTATCGTGCCGTTCCCCTATGGACCTTCAGCTTCCGCACGCGATCGAAGGCGGCTTCGACGGGCTCTACGGCCTCGTCGTGGACGCCGTGGACCTGGACGCCGGCGTCATCCAGGCGCACGTCGACGTCACCGATCAGCACCTCCAGCCGGCCGGCCTGGTGCACGGCGGCCTGTTCGCCTCGATCGCCGAGTCGATCACGTCGATCGGGACGTGGTGGGCGGTCCAGGCGGACGGCAAGTCCGCCCAGGGCCTCTCGAACCAGACCTCGTTCCTGCGCCCGATCCTGGGCGGCAGGGTCCACGCCGCGGCCCGCGCGCGCCACCGCGGCCGGACGACGTGGGTCTGGGAGGTCGAGATCACCGACGACGAGCAGCGCCTCTGCGCGCTCGTCCGGATGACGATCGCCGTCCGCTGAGCCGCGTCAACCGCGGTAGCGGTTGGTGATCGGCACGCGGCGGTCGCGGCCGAAGGCCTTGGAGGTGACCTTGATGCCGGGCGGCTGCTGGCGGCGCTTGTACTCGGCGAGGTCGACGAGGCGGATGACGCGGTCGACGTCGGCCGGCGGCAGGCCGCGGGCGATCAGCTGGTCGCGGCCGAGGTCCTCCTCGACGTAGCCGAGCAGGATCGCGTCCAGGACCGCGTAGGCCGGCAGCGAGTCCTCGTCCTTCTGGTCGGGACGCAGCTCGGCCGACGGCGGCCGGGTGACGATCGACTCCGGGATCGGGCTCTGCGCGTCGCGGCGGGCGCGGACGTCGACCAACCGGTACACCAACAGCTTCGGGCAGTCCTTGATGACCGCGAAGCCGCCGGCGCTGTCGCCGTACAGCGTCGAGTAGCCGACCGACATCTCGGACTTGTTGCCGGTGGTCAGGACCAGCCACCCGAACTTGTTCGACAGCGCCATGAGGAGGTTGCCGCGGATCCGGGCCTGGAGGTTCTCCTCCGTGCTGTCGGGCTCGCGGCCGGCGAACAGCTCCGCCAGCAGGCGGTCGTAGACGCCCATCGGCTCGGCGATCGACAGCTCGCGGCACTCGATGCCCAGGTTCGCGGCCAGGAGCCGCGCGTCGTCCTGCGTCCCGCTGGTCGAGTAGGGCGACGGCATCACCACGGCGGTGACCCGGTCGGCGCCGAGCGCGTCGACGGCGACGAGCGCGACGAGCGTGGAGTCGACGCCGCCGGAGAGCCCGAGCACCACGTGCTCGAAGCCGTTCTTGCGCACGTAGTCGCGCGTGCCGCACACGAGCGCGGCGTAGACCTCGGCGTCGGGGTCGAGCGGCGCGTGGACGTCGCCCTCGGGCGCGGGGCGCGCGGCCTCGCCGGCGGCGCCGGTCGTGAAGCGCCCGAGGTGCGCGACCGCCGGCCGCGGCTCGACCCAGCGCGCCATGCGCGGCCGCGTGTCGCGCAGCCGCGCCGCGCGGACCGCGTGCGCGTCGACGTCGGCGATCAGGAGGTGCTCGGCGAACTGGGGCGCCCGCGCGACGACCTGGCCCTGGTGGTCATAGACCGCGCTCATGCCGTCGAAGACCAGCTCGTCCTGGCCGCCGACCTGCGCGCAGAAGGCGAACGACACCAGGTTGTCGCGGGCGCGCTGCATCAGCATCGCCTCGCGCTCGACGGGCTTGCCGGCCTGGTAGGGCGACGCCGAGATGTTGACGACGACCTCGGCGCCGGCCAGCGCCGCGCCGACGGTCGGCCCGTCGGGCACCCAGTCGTCCTCGCAGATCGTCACGCCGACCGTGACGTCGTCGACCTGGAGGAGCGCCGGCCGCGTCCCGGCCTGGAAGTAGCGCACCTCGTCGAAGACGCCGTAGTTGGGCAGGCGCATCTTGCGGTAGATGCCGGCGACGCGCCCGTCGGCGAGGACGGCCATCGCGTTGTACACGTCGTCGGCGCGCTCGGGGAAGCCGACCAGCACGACGATCCCGTGCGCGTGCTCGGCCAGCCGGTCGACCGCCGCGCGCGCGTCGCGCAGGAAGTGCTCCTTGAGCAGCAGGTCCTCGGGCGGGTAGCCGGTGACTGCCAGCTCCGGGAACGCGACCAGCTGCGCGCCGGCGGCCTTGGCCTGCGCGATGCCCCCGGCGATCGCGTCCGCGTTGCCCGCGATGTCGCCCACGGTCGCGTTGAGCTGGTGCAGGGCCAGGCGCATGGGCCGTGCACGCTATCCGAGGGCCGGCGCGGCGCTTCAGGTCGCCGGCGCGGGCGCGGGCTGCTGCCGCGGCCCGATCCGGCCGGCGCGCTCGTCGGCGTGCGTGGCGGCCGCGAGGTCGTCGATCGCGCCCTCCAGCTGGGTCGCGATCTCCTCGACGTCGGGCAGCGCGTCGAAGTCCGCCAGCAGGCCGAAGCCGAGCCGCCCGTCGTAGGACATGATCGCGATCCCCAGCGCCTGCTTGAGCGCCAGCGGCACGACGGGGTAGAGGCCGCGCAGCCGGCGGCCCAGCAGGTACAGCGCGAACTGCGGCCCGGGGACGTTCGTCACCACCAGGTTGAAGAACCGCTGGCGCGACTGCAGCCGCGCGGCCTGGTTGAGGATCGTCGGCGGCGCGAAGTCGGCGAGCTGGGTCAGCGTCTCGGCGCCGACGGCCTGGCCGGACTCCTTGAGCCCCTTCATCGCCTCGTGGACCTCGGCGAAGCAGTCGACCGGGTCGCGCACGCCGACGGGCAGCGGCGCCCACATCGTCGCCACGCGGTTGCCCAGCGCGCCGCGCTCGGCGTCGGCCCGGACCGACACCGGGACCATCGCGCGCAGCACCAGCCCGTCGGTGTCCTCGTCGCGGCCGCGCAGCCAGCGGCCGAGCGCGAGCGCGACCGAGGTCAGCACCACGTCGTTGACCGTGCCGCCCAGCGCCGACTTGATGGCCTTGAAGCGCGCGAGGTCGGCATCGACCCACGTGTAGCGCCGGTGCGGGCCGATCGCGACGTTCAGCGGCGTCCTCGGCGCGGGGGAGAGGGTGGCGGCGGCCATCGAGCCGAGGCCGCCGGCCCCGCGCGCCAGCCGCCGCGCGACCTGGCGCGGCGCGCGCGTCATGGCCCTCAGCCCGCGGACCGCCTCACCCGGGACCGTCGTGCGCTCGAGCAGCGCCTCGGCGAGCAGCTCGGTGGAGGTCGGCACCGGGCGCGCCAGCCAGGTCGGCGCCGGCGGCGCGGGCGGGACCGGGGTTGGGTTCGCGTCGACGTCGAAGAGGATCGAGACGATGTCCACGCCGCTGACGCCGTCGACCAGCGCGTGATGCGTCTTGCTCAGCAGCGCGAAGCGGTCGTCCTCCAGCCCCTCGACGAGCCAGATCTCCCACAGCGGCTTGGACCGGTCCAGGCGCTGGCCGAAGACGCGCGCGGCGAGCCGCTTGAGCTCGTCGTCGGCGCCCGGCGCCGGCAGCGCGGTGTGGCGGATGTGGTAGTTGACGTTGAAGTGCGGGTCGTCGACCCAGCGCGGCCGGCCCTGGCCGAGCGGCACGAAGGCCAGGCGCTGGCGGTAGCGCGGGACGAGGTGCAGCCGCGACTGGATCGCGTCGACCAGCTCCTCGTAGGCCGGCGCCGGCCCGTCGAACGTCATCACCGCCGCGACGTGCATGTGAGCCCCGCCGTCCTCGAGATGCAGGAACGAGGAGTCGAGAGCGGTGAGTCGAGCGGGCACGTGCCGATGCTCTCAGCGGCGGGCACGGGTCGCAAGGCCGCTTTTCGCGGCGAGGTTCTCGCACACAGACTGCACACATGTTGTTGCCCACGTTCAACAACTTGTGTAACGTCTGCAGGGCGAGGGTAGGTCGGAAGCCGTCGGACACCACGGACCAGGAGCTACAGCGATGGACCTCAGCGATCCCGTCACGTTCGGTCGCGTCTACGACGAGCACCGGCGCAGCGTGCACGCCACCGCCTACCGCGTGCTCAGCAGCTCCTCGGCCGCGCAGGACGTCGTCCAGGACGTGTTCCTGCGCGTGTGGCGCAACCCGCGGAAGTTCGACGCGCGCCGCGGCGAGCTGGGCTCCTACCTGCGGCTGATGGCCCGCAGCCGGGCCGTCGACCTGTGGCGCGAGACGCAGGCGTCCGGCCGCGCCGAGGACCGCCTGAAGGTCTACGTCGTCAGCGAGACGCCGCGCGCCGACCTCCAGCCCGACCACATCGCCCTGGCCTCCGCGGACCGCTCGCTGGTGCGCGCCGCGCTCAGGCGCCTGCCCGACCCGCAGCGCGAGGCGCTCGTCCTCGCCTACTGGGGCGGCCTGACCGCCGACCAGATCGCGGCGCGCGCCGGCGTCCCGCTCGGGACCGCCAAGAGCCGCATCCGGCTGGGGCTGGCCCGCCTGCGCGACGAGCTCGCGCCGCTGTGGGCCGCCGAGCCGGCGGCAGGTGCGGCGGCGGCCTGACGCGGGTAGGGTCGCGGCGTGCCTGTCCGCGGCCTGCCCTTCGATGACGTCGTCGCCGACCTCCGCGACCGGGAGCTGGAGTGGCTCGGCGCCGACAAGCCCTGGTTCGACGCCCACACGCACATCGGCCACCACGACCCCGACGGCTTCGAGGCCGATCCCGAGGAGCTGATCGAGGCCCTCGACGTCGCCGGCCAGCAGCGCGCGCTCGTCTTCGCGATGCAGGAGCCCGACGGCTACCGCGAGCCCAACGACTGGGTGCTGCGCAGCGCCGCGGCGTCGGGCGGCCGCCTGACGGCCCTGGGCCGGATCGACCCCAACGCGCCGGACGCGCTCCACGAGGCGCACCGCTGCCTCGAGGACGGCGCGCGCGGCTTCAAGCTGCACCCGCGCAGCGACAGCTTCGGGCTCCCGCATCCGGTGGTCGAGCAGGTCGTCGCGCTGGCCGGCGAGCACGACCTGCCCGTGCTCTTCCACGCGGGGCGTGGGATCCCGTACCTCGGCGAGTCGGTGCTGCACATGGCGGCCGACCACCCGGGCGCGCGGCTGATCCTCGCGCACGCGGGCATCAGCGACCTCGGCCTGCTCGGGCCGCGCGCGGCCGAGTTCAAGAACATCATGTTCGACACGTCGTGGTGGCAGATCGCCGACATGCTCACGCTGTTCAGCACGGTGCCGCCCGGTCAGATCCTGTACGCGAGCGACATGCCCTACGGCGGCCCGCGCTTCCCGTCGTTCCTGATGATGCGCTGCGCGCGGGCCGTGGGGCTCACGCCCGACCAGGTGGCGGCGATCGCCGGGGGTCAGCTCGAGCGCGTCGTCTCCGGCGGCGAGTTGATGGACATGGGACCGGCGCCGGGCGACGGCGCGCTGGGCCGGCGCGTGCTGGCCTACGAGCGCGTCATCTCCTACCTGACGGGTGCTGTCCACATGGTGTTCCGGGGCGGTGAGCCGACCGAACCGCTGGCCCTCGCGCGGCTCGGATGCCAGGCGCCCGAGGATGGCGAGCACCGCGCAGTGCTCAGCGAGGCGGAACGCTACATCGCGCTGGCCCAGCAGCGGTTGGCGGAGGGCCTGTCACCGGTCGCGGTGATCTACCCGGCGATGATCGCGATGGTCCTCGTGGGGACCGCCGAGGCGCTGCGAAAGCCCTGATTTGCGGCACGTTCGGTCCGCGCCAGGACCGCGTTCTGTGTGCGCTCTATCACACAGGGCTCCAGCTTCCGAGCTATCTTGACGAACGCTTGTTCGAACGCCGAGTCGTCCCTGCGACAACAGGGGGACGAACGGGGGACCCAATCTCCGGCCGTGGGTGCGGACCGACCGGATGGGGCGAATCGGGGCCTGCTGGCTCCGTAGCGACGCGGCCACGCATGCCCGATGCATGCGGACCGCCGCGATGCGAGCCCGACAGCTAACCCCGTAGGCGCTGATCACGTAGGAGGTGCCTCGTCTTGAGGCTCGACAACCTGCGCGCCCCGCTTCCCGGGGCGCTGCTCAGCACCACCATCATGGGAGCGATGGCGATCCTGCCATCGGTCGCGTCGTCGGACACGAAGACGCAGCCCCAGCCCGCGGCGGCTCCCGCCGCGGTGACGCCCGTGGCCACCAAGGCCTCGGCCGCGCTGTCCGTCAGCTCCGTGCGCCGCACGGTGATCGAGGGCCGGCGCGTCGTCGTCCGCGGCATCCTGCACCCCAAGGGCGCGGGCCGCGCCGTCTCGCTCCAGGTCGGCCGCCGCGGCGGCGGCTGGACGACGGTCGACCACGACCGGACGAACCACGCCGGCCGCTACGTCCTGGCCTGGCGCGCCGGCGCCACCGGGACCAAGCGGGTGCGCGTCCACTTCGGCGGCACGAGGCAGCTGTCGTCGGCGCACCGGCTGGCCGGCACCACCCGGATCTACCGCCGGGCGTTCGTGTCCTGGTACGGCCCGGGCCTCTACGGCCAGCACCTCGCGTGCGGTGGCACCCTGTCGGCCGGCACGCTCGGCGTGGCGCACAAGTCGCTGCCGTGCGGCACCAAGGTCACGTTGCATTACAAGGGGCGCACCGTCCGCGTCCCGGTGGTCGACCGCGGGCCCTACGTGGCCGGCCGCGAGTTCGACCTGACCGCCGCGACGAAGCAGAAGCTCCGCTTCGGCTCGACCGGCACGGTCCTCTCGACCCGTTAGCACCATCACCCCGGGCCGTCGTGGGACGATTCTATCTCGTACTGCGAGATCGCGTCGTCCCTCGACGCCCGAAACGTGCGCCGAAGCGCGCCGAGGTGGCGCGTAGCCTGTGCGAGGTGTCGCGGCGCGTCATAGCCCACCTCGACTGCGATGCGTTCTTCGCGTCGGTGGAGCTGCAGCGCCGCCCCGAGCTGCGGGGCCTGCCGGTCATCGTCGCCGGCACCGGGCCGCGCGCCGTCGTGACCACCGCGTCCTACGAGGCGCGCCGGTTCGGGATCGGCTCGGCGATGAGCGCGGCCGAGGCCAAGCGCCGCTGCCCGCAGGCGATCACGATCCCGCCCGACCACCAGGCCTACTCCGAGAAGTCCAAGGAGGTCTGGGGCCTCGTGCGCGAGGAGATCGACGTGCTCCAGCAGGCGTCGATCGACGAGGCCTACGCCGACCTGAGCGCCATCGACCGGCCGCTGCCGTTCCTGCGCGACCTGATCGCGCGGGTCAAGGATCAGACCGGCATCCAGATCTCGGCCGGCATCGCGCCCAACCGTTTGGTCGCCAAGATCGCCTCCGACCTCGGCAAGCCCGCCGGGTTCGTCGCGATCGGCCGCGAGCAGTGCGCCGCGCACGTCGCTGGGCAGTCGCCCCGCATCGTCCCGGGCATCGGCCCCAAGACCGCCGCGCGCCTGGCGGAGATGGGCTACGCGACGCTCGGCGCGCTGCAGGACGCGCCCGTCGAGGAGCTGCAGGCGCGGTTCGGCGAGCGCTACGGCGTCGACCTGCACCGCCGCGCCCACCTGCACGACGACTCGCCGGTGGAGACGACGCGCGTGCGCAAGTCGCGCTCGGTCGAGACGACGTTCGACGTCGACATCGCCGACCACGCCGAGCTGGAGGCGGTCCTGCGTCAGCAGTCCAACCGCCTCGCCGAGCAGCTGCGCCGGGCGCGGGAGCGCGGGCGCACGATCGGCATCAAGGTCCGCCTGGACGACTGGACCACGGTCACGCGCGCGCGGTCGATCGACGCCCACGTCGACGACGAGGCGACGATCATCGAGGTCGCGCTAGAGCTGTTCCGCGACTACGCGCCGCCGCGGCCCGTGCGCCTGCTGGGCGTGCGCGTGGCGTCGTTCGAGGGCGAGGCGGCCGCCGCGGCCGCCGCCGAGCCGTCGCCGGCGCGCAGCGTCCCGCCCGGCCAGCTGGCGCTTCCGCTCGGCGTCTGACGGTACGGTGCGCGGCATGTCGCACCTGACCATCGGGGCCCGTCGCCTCTTCCACCAGCGCCGCGGCGCCGGCGAGCCGCTGCTGCTCATCATGGGCATGAGCGGGACGCACCTGTCGTGGGGCGAGCCGCTGCTCGCCGACCTGGAGCGCGACTTCGACGTGGTCGCCTACGACCATCGCGGCGTCGGCCGCTCGGACCCCGAGGACCAGCCGTTCTCGATCGCCGACCTCGCCGACGACGCGGTGGGGATCCTCGACGCGCTGGGCTGGCAGGACGCGCACGTCATGGGCATCTCGATGGGCGGGATGATCGCCCAGGAGCTGGCGCTCGGGCATCCCGAGCGGATCAGGACGCTGACCTTGGGCTGCACCTACTGCGGCGGCGACGGCTCGGCGCTGGCGGCGCAGGCGACGATCGACAAGCTGTCGGCCGGGCTGATGTCCGGCGACCGCGAGCTGGCGATCCGCAACGGCTTCGAGGTCAACGTGTCGGCCGCGTTCGCCGCGCAGGACGACAACTACGAGACGTTCCGCGCGATGGCCAAGGCGCTGCCGGTCCCGGTCCCGGTGATCCTGCTCCAGATGCAGGCGATCGCCGGGCACGACACGAGCGCGCGCCTGCCGTCGCTGAAGCTGCCGACGCTCGTCATCCACGGCGACGAGGACCAGATGCTGCCGGTCGCCAACGGCCGGATGATCGCGGCGCTGATCCCGGACGCGCGGCTCGAGGTGCTCGACGGCGTCGGCCACATGTTCTGGTGGGAGCGGCCGGAGCGCAGCGCGGAGCTGCTGCGCTCCCACGCGCTCGCGCCGGCTGCGGGCTAGTACAGCGCGCCGGCGAGGCGGCGGCGGGCGTCGCGCGCGAACGGGTGGTCGACGCCGAACGCGTCGAGGATGCCGACGATCACGCGACGCAGGTCGTCCTTGTGGCCGTTGGCCTGGGCGATCGCGTCGATGAGGAGGTCGACGGCCTTCTGCGGGTCGCCGCCGTCCAGCGCGGCGAACGCCTCCTGCGCGGCGGGGAAGCCGTCGCGCTCCAGGCGGATCCGCGCGGCCAGGCCGTCGGCGCTGAAGTCGCCCTGGGCATTGGCGAGCGTCTCCAGCGCGCCGTCGACGTCGCCGGCCTTGCGCTGCAGCAGCGCGAGCTTGACGCGCGCGTCGGCGCGCGCGGGGTCGAGCTCGATCGCGCGGCGCAGCGACGCCTCGTCGGCCGCGTCGACCAGGGCGTCGGCCTCGGACGGCACCAGCCCGTCGAAGAAGCGCGCGACCTGCGCCGGCGGCACGGCGCCGATGAACTCGTCGAAGACCGCGCCGTCCTTGAACGCCTTCACGGCCGGGATGCTCTGGATCTGGAACGCCTGCGCGATGCGCGGGTTGGCGTCGGTGTCGAGCTTGGCGAGGATGACCTGGCCCTCGCGCGCGGCGGTCTCCTTCTCCAGGATCGGCCCGAGCGCGCGGCACGGTCCGCACCACTCCGCCCAGAAGTCGACGACGACCGGCGTCGTCTTGGACTGCTCGATGACCTGCTGCTGGAAGTCCTGCTCGGTGACGTCGATCACGGCCATGTCTCCTAGGGTACGACTCGTGAGGCTGTTTCAAGAGCGAAGTGGAGAAGGACCCGCCCACCCTCCTGTGGTCCTGCTGCACGGGCTCACCGCCACCCACCGGTACGTCGTGATGGGGTCGAAGTCGCTGCAGCGCGCGGGGCACGACGTGCTCGCCTACGACGCGCGCGGGCACGGCGCGTCGGACCCGGCGCCGTCGCCCGAGGCCTACACCTACGCGGACCTGGCCGGCGACCTGCTGACGGTGATGGACGAGGCCGGGATCGACCGCGCGGTGCTCGCCGGCGCGTCGATGGGCGCGCACACGGCGATCCGCGTGGCGCTCGAGCACCCCGAGCGCGTCGCCGGGCTGGTCGTGGTCACGCCGGCCTACGACCCGGAGGACTGGCCGGGCGACCTCGTCCGGTGGGACGCGCTGAGCGACGGGCTGCGCACGGGCGGCGTCGAGGGGTTCGTCGCGGCCTATGGCGACGAAGGCCCTGAGCATTGGAAGGACACGCTGAAGACCGTGATGCGCCAGCGGCTGAGCGCGCACGAGCATCCGGAGGCGCTGGCCGACGCGCTGAAGGCGGTGCCGCGGTCGCGGCCCTTCGCGGCGCGCGAGGAGCTGCGCGCGATCGCCGCGCCGACGGTGGTCGTCGCCGATCGCGACGAGCCCGACCCCGGCCATCCGCTGCGCGTGGGCGAGTTGTACGCCTCGCTCATCCCGGGCGCGCGGCTGGTCGTCGAGACGGAGGGGTCCAGCCCGATCGCCTGGCAGGGCGGCCAGCTGTCGAAGGTCATCGCCGGTGTCGCGACGGAGGCGTTCGGCGCGTCGTGACGGTCCGGACGCTGGCGGCCCGGCTGGGCGGGATCGTGGTCGTCGTGGTGGCCGCCACGGCGTGCGCCTGGATCCTGTTCCACGTGCTGCGCCCCGAGCTCTTCCGCGGGCCGGGCAACGCCGGCTCGCTGCCGCGCTACCTGGAGCGCGCGTTCCTGCACTTCGACTTCGGCCGCTCGCAGCAGGGCAGCGGGCGGCCCGTCGCCGACCTGATCCGCGAGGGCGTGCCCGCCGACGTCTCGCTGCTGGCCGGCGGGCTGGCCTTCGGGCTGCTCGTGGGCATCGGCGGCGGGATCCTGTGCGCGCGCAGGCCGCGCGGCCTGCTGTCGCGCCTGGCGCAGCTGCTCGCGATGGTCGGCCTGTGCGCGCCGGTGTACGTCGTCGGCCTGATGGCCCTGCTCTTCTTCGGCCAGGACATCGGCCAGCTGCCGTCCGGGATCGGCATCCCGCTGCGCTACGTCTCGTTCGGCGACTCGCCGTCGGGCTGGCTGGGCGCCCTGATCGTCCCGTGGATCGTGCTCGGGCTGCCGCTGGCCGGCCTGTGCCTGCGGACCATGTTGGGGCAGATGGTCGAGGTGAGCGAGGACGACTTCGTCCAGACGGCGCGCGCGAAGGGGCTGGGGGAGTGGACGGTGCTGCGCCGCCACGTCGCGCCCGCGGCGCTGGCGCCGACCGCGATGCTCGCGTCCGCGTCGATGCCGTTCCTGCTGACCAACGTCGTGCTCGTCGAGCAGGTCTTCAGCGTGCCCGGCGTGTTCAACAGCCTCACGCGCTCGATCGGGACCGCCAACACGCCGCTCATCCTGGGCATGACCGCGGTGGGCGCGCTGCTGATCGCGGTGACCACGTTCTTCTTCGACGTGGTGCTGGTCTGGCTCGACCCTCGGGTGCGCGCGAGTACGGGCTAGGGTGGGGCCCCATGAACGTCGACTGGGTGATCCCGTGCCGGTACGTCGAGGTCCACGACAACCTGGGGACGATCGTCGGCGCCGGGATCGACACGTTCTGGGTGCCGGAGCTGCCGGCGCCGATCCAGGTCATGCTCGCCGTGCGCCTGACCGCGACGGGCGACGAGCTCTCGCCCGGCATCCAGCACGTCCTGCGCACGATCGTCACCGACGAGCAGAACGAGACGGTCTTCGAGGCGATGGTCGAGTTCGAGGCCGACGCCGAGACCGCGCAGACCGAGTGGCTCAACTCCATGGTGATGCCGACCGTCGTCCAGTTCGAGGCGATGGAGGCGGGCACGTTCCAGCTCGAGCAGTCCGTCGACGGCAACTCCCAGTCGATCCCGCTGCACGTGATCGAGGGGACGCCGGAGTGACGAGCAGCGCAACATGGAGGACTTGACTTGACCGAGGCGGTCTTCGCCGCCGAGGGCGAGGTGCTCGTGCCGTCCGTCCACGCCCGTGGGCCGTGGGACGCCGGGGCGATGCATGGCGGCGCGCCGGCGGCGATGCTGGCGCGGGCGATCGAGGCGCTCGACACGCCGGTGCCGATGCGCGTCGTCCGGCTCGCGATCGAGTTCCCGGGCGCGGTGCCGCTGGTCCCGGTGGTCGCCACCGCCCGGCTCACGCGGACCGGCAAGCGGCTGGCCTTCGCCGAGGCGACGCTGGCGACGGCGGAGGGCGCGACGGTCCTGCGCGCCCAGGCCACGCTGCTGCGGCGCGGCGACGTCGCGCTGCCGGACAGCGCGGTCGCGCCCGACCCCGACGCGGCGACGTTCCCCGGCCCCGAGGCCGGGCGGCACGAGCACTGGATCGGCAGCGACGAGACCGCGGGCTTCCACCTGACCGCCATCGAGCTGCGCTTCGTGCGCGGTGTCCCGGGCCACGGGCCCGCCGCCGGCTGGTTCCGCCTCGCGCTCCCGCTCGTCGCCGGCGAGGAGCCCACGCCGCTGCAGCGCGCGGTCGCGTTCGCCGACTTCGGCAACGGCCTCTCGCGCGCGCTGGACTTCCGCACGCACCTGTTCGTCAACACCGACCTGACGCTCCACCTGCACCGCGAGCCGGCGGGGGAGTGGGTCGCGCTCGACGCGCGGACGGACCTCGACCCGGCCGGCGTCGGCCAGGCGACCTCGGTCCTGCGCGACGAGCGCGGGCGCCTCGGCGTCGCGGCGCAGTCGCTCTACGTCGACGCGCGCTGAAGCGGCCGGCGCCGGGCGCGCTTGACGACCCGCTTCGGAGCCTCGACCACGTAGGTGCGCTTCCCGGTCCGCTCCGCGAGGCCCGCGGCCGCCAAGCGCTGCGCCACGACCGGGCAGCGCTTGCATCGCGGACCGCTCTTGCAGCAGCGCTTCTTGACCGTGACCTCGCGCGGGCTCGCCATCCGTCTGCGAGGCTACCGTGCGACCCGACCCCGCGACCATGGCCTACACCTTCCCGCTCCCCGACCCCGCGCTGACCGACGGCACGGTCCTGCTGCGCGAGCCGGCGGCCGACGACGTCGGGCCGGTGTTCGAGGCCTGCCAGGACGCCGACATCCAGCGCTTCACCTTCATCCCGGTGCCCTACGCGCGCGAGCACGCGCGGCAGTGGGTCGACCAGGCGCCCCGGCGGCGCGCGAGCGGCGAAGGGCTGAGCCTGGTCATCGCCGACGCGCGCGACGGCGACGCGCTGCTCGGCACGGTCGGCCTGCTGCGCCCGGACTGGCCCAACCGCAGCGTCGAGGTCGGCTACTGGGTCGCGCCGTGGGGCCGCGGCCGGGGCGCCGCGACCCGCGCGGCGGGCCTGCTCGCGCGCTGGGCGATCAAGGACCTCGACTTCGCGCGGATCCGCTGCCACGTGGACGTCGACAACGTGGTCAGCCAGCGCGTCGCGGAGCGCGCCGGCTTCGCGCGCGAGGGCGTCCTGCGCTCGGTGCTGGAGTTCCGCGGGCGCCGCTGGTGGCTCGTCGCGCACTCGCTGATCGCGGAGGACCTCGAACCGTGAGCGTCGACCACGCCGCCGAGCCCGAGCAGCGGGTCACCGCGCTGGAGCTGTTCTTCGACCTGGTGTTCGTCTTCGCGATCACGCAGGTCACCGCGTTCATCGCCCACGACGCGACGTGGACGCGGCTGGCCGAGGGGCTGGCGATCCTGATCGCGGTCTGGTGGGCGTGGGACGCCTACGCGTGGCTCGGCAACTCGGCGGCGACCGACGAGGGGCTGTTCCGGGTCACGCTGTTCGCCGCGCTGGCCGCGATGGCGCTGGCGGCGATCGCGATCCCGGACGCGTTCGGCGCCAACGCGCTGCTGTTCGGCATCGCCTACGCGATCGTGCGCGTGCTGCACATCGCGTCCTACGTGATCGTCGCGCGCGGCGACCCGCAGCTGAGCCACGTCGTCGGCGTCCTGGGCGGCTGGATGCTGCCGGCGGCGACGCTCCTGATCGTCGCCGGCGTCGTGGGCGCCGGCACGCCGCGCGCGGTCTGCTGGATCGCCGCGCTGACGATCGAGATCGGCGGCCTGTACTTCTTCGGCGCCGTCGAGCAGTGGAAGGTCGAGGCGGGCCACATGGCCGAGCGCTTCGGGTTGATCATCATCATCGCCTTGGGCGAGTCGATCGTCGCGCTCGGCTCCGGCGCCCAGGGCCGTGCCGTCACGGCCGGGCTCATCGTCGCGGTCCTGCTCGGGATCACGGTCGCGTGCGCGATGTGGTGGGCCTACTTCGACGTCGTCGCGCTCGTCGCCGCGCGCCGCTTCCAGCAGACCGAGGGCGTCGAGCGCGCGCTGATGGCGCGCGACTCCTACACCTACCTGCACGCGCCGATGGTGGCGGGCATCATCCTGTTCGCGCTCGGCGTCAAGAAGACGCTGGCGCACTACGGCGAGCCGCTCGACGCGGTGCCCGCGGTGGGGCTGTGCGGCGGCGTCGCGCTCTACCTGCTCGCCCACGTCCTGTTCCGCCTGCGCAACGTGCACAGCCTCAACCGCGCCCGGCTGACCGTGGCGCTCGTCCTCTGCGCGCTGATCCCCGTCGCCACGCACGTCGCCGCGCTCACCGCGCTGGCGCTCACCGCCGCGTTGATGGTGTCCTTGCTGACCTACGAGCTCGTGCGCTACCACGCGGCGCGCGAGCGCCTGCGCCACGCGGTGCTCGGATGACCGGCGCCGGCGGCTCGCACCGCCCGCCGCCCGCGCGGCTGGCCGCGCTGCCCGAGCAGTACTTCACGCGGATCCTCGCCGCGGCGGCCGCGGCGCGCGCGCAGCCCGGCGCGCCGTTCATCGACCTCGGCCGCGGCAACCCGGACCTCCCGCCGCCGCGCCACGCGATCGAGGCGCTGCGCGCCGCGGCGCTGGAGACCGAGACGCCGCTCGTCCACGGCTACCCGCCGTTCCGCGGCCACGCGGACCTGAAGCAGGCGATCGCGCACCGCTACGCGGTCGACCACGGCGTGACGCTGGACCCCGAGCGCGAGGTCGCCGTGATCCCCGGGACCAAGACGGGGATCATGCTCGCCTGCCTGGCGACCGCGCAGGAGGGCGACGCGATCCTGCTGCCCGACCCCGGCTACCCGGACTACCTGTCGGGCGCCGCGCTGGCCGGCGCGCGCGTGCTGCCGCTGCCGCTGGACGCGAGCGCCGGCTTCCAGCCCGACTTCGACGCCGCGCAGGACGCCGCCCTCGCCGTCCTCAACTACCCCTCCAACCCGACCGCGGCGCTCGAGCGCCCCGGCACGTTCGAGGCCGCCGTCGCCTGGGCGCACGCCCGCGGCGCCTGGGTCCTCAACGACCTCGCCTACGGCTTCCTGGCCTACGACGGCGCCCGCGCGCGCTCGATCCTGGAGGTCGACGGCGCGCGCGACGTCGCGGTCGAGCTGTGGTCGCCGTCCAAGATCTACGGGATGGCCGGCTGGCGGATCGGGTTCGCGGTCGGCAGCGCGGAGCTCGTCGCCCGGATCCAGGACCTCGTCGACCACCTCACCGCCGGCGTGTGGACCGGGATCCAGCGCGGGCTGGCCGCCGCGCTGCGCTCCGACCAGGCCGACGTCGCCCAGCGGCGCGCGACCTACGAGCGGCGCCGGGACGTCGTCATCGGCGCGCTGACCGCCGCGGGCGCGCCGCCGGCGCCCGCCGAGGGCTCGTTCTTCGTCTGGTGGCCGCTGCCCGGGCACGTCACGCCCGAGCGCCTGATCGCGGAGGCGCGCGTCGGCGTCGCGCCCGGCCAGGGCTTCGGCGCCAACGGTGCGGGCTACGCGCGGCTGTCGCTCGCGGTCGCCGACGACGAGCTCGCCGAGGCCGCCGGGCGGCTCGCCGCCGCGTCGCGCTGACACGGGGGTTTGTCCAGCACGTTAGATTCAGGTGCATGGCTGAGGCCACGGTCCTCGTGGTGGACGACGACGCGGGCTTTCGCGCGTACGCGCGCGCCGCGCTGGCGACCTACCGCGTCATCGAAGGCGCCAGCGGCCCCGACGCCGTGGAGGTCGCGCTGCGCGAGCGGCCCGACGCGATCCTGCTGGACTGGCGCATGCCCGGGCAGTCCGGGATCCACGCCCTGCGCAACCTGCGCGCCGAGGCCGCGCTGGCCGGCGTGCGCATCGCGATGATCACCGGCCTGGACGACGAGCGCGACCGCACGCTCGCGCGCCACGCCGGCGCCGACGCCTTCCTGATCAAGGACGGCGACCCGGACGCGCTGGTGCGCCAGGTCCGGCGCCTGCTGGACTCCGGCACCGCGCCCGTCGCACCGTAAACGCGCGCGCTGAGCGTCGCACAGCGGCGGTTTCACACCGCTCGCGCTCGGGCATGGGTCGGGCCTCTCGTTCCACCAACGGCTTCATGGGGAGGCCTGCATCGTGCGCATCAGAACGGTCCTCTGCGCGTCGGCGGCCGCGGCCACGGCCTGCGCGCTGGGCGGCGTCGCGGCCGGCGGCACGTCGGCCCAGGGCGGCGACGCCGACACCTACATCGTCCTGCTCGACCCGACGGCGTCGTCCGACGTCGCGGCGCAGTCCATCCAGGCGGCCGGCGGCACGGTCGAGAAGGTCAACACGTCGATCGGCGTCGCGACGGTCCGCTCGACCAACCAGGACTTCGCCCAGCAGGTGCGGTCCAAGCCCGACGTCCAGGGCGCGGCGCTGGACCGCGAGATCGGCCGCGTCCCCGACCAGCTCCGCGTGCACCGGCGCCAGCGCGACGTCGAGCAGGGGCCGTCCGGCGCGGGCCCGGCGCCGGCGACCGTCACGCCGAAGTCGGCGTCGACCGGCGACCCGCTGTCGTCGCGGCAGTGGGACATGCAGGCCATCCACGCCACGATCGGCGGCTCCTACAGGGTCCAGCAGGGCACGCGCGACGTCCGCGTCGGGATCATCGACACCGGCATCGACGGCTCGCACCCGGACATCGCGCCGAACTTCGACCGCGGCCTGAGCCAGAACTTCACGGTCGACGACCCGGTCATCGACGGGCCGTGCGCGTCGGACCCCGACGGCTCCTGCACCGACCCGGCCGACGTGGACGAGGACGGCCACGGCACGCACGTCGCCGGCACGATCGGCGGGGCGCTCAACGGGATCGGCATCGCGGGCGTCGCGCCGCGCGTCGACCTCGTCAACCTGCGCGCGGGCCAGGACTCCGGCTACTTCTTCATCCAGCCGGTGGTCGACGCGCTGACCTACGCGGGCGACCACGGCATCGACGTGGTCAACATGTCGTTCTACATCGACCCGTGGCTGTACAACTGCGCGTCCAACCCGGCCGACTCGCCGGAGGAGCAGGCCGAGCAGCAGACGATCATCCAGGCCACGCAGCGCGCGCTGGACTACGCGCGGCAGCGCGGCGTGACGCTCGTCGCCGCCGAGGGCAACGAGAACACCGACCTCGGACGGCCGGCGCTGGACGACACCAGCCCGGACTACCCGTCGGCCGACGCCGCGCACCCGCGCAACGTCGACAACTCGTGCCTGAGCGAGCCGACCGAGGGCGACGGCGTCATCGGCGTCACGGCGACCGGCCCGAGCGGGCGCAAGGCCTACTACTCCAACTACGGCACGGAGCAGGCCGACGTCGCGGCGCCGGGCGGCGACAAGCGCGACTTCTACGGCACCGACCGCTACCTGTCGCCCACCAACTACGTCCTCGCGCCGTACCCCGAGTCCGTCGGCCGCGCCGCCGGCACGATCGGCCCGGACGGCACCCCGACGACCGCGGCCGTGGTCAAGGACACCGAGAACGGCCAGACCGCGTACTACCAGTACCTGCAGGGGACGTCGATGGCGTCGCCGCACGCGGTGGGCGTCGCGGCGCTGATCGTCAGCGAGTACGGCAAGCCGGACCGCTCCCAGGGCGGGCTCACACTGGCGCCGGACCGCGTCGAGAACATCCTGGAGAAGACCGCGACCGACACGCCGTGCCCGTCGCCGCGGCTGTTCGAGTACCCCGATCCGGACCTCCCGCCGGAGTACAACGCCTACTGCGAGGGCGGGCCGAAGCGCAACGGGTTCTTCGGGGACGGCGTGGTCGACGCGCTGGCCGCGGTGCAGGCGCGACGCTGAGGGGAGGTCACCCCCGGGTTCGGGCGGGCGTCACGGACGACGTCCCGCCCGCCCTGCCGGCCGGATAGCGTGCGCGGCGATGCCCGAGCCGACGGTCCCCGACCACCAGCGCCTCGCCGCGATGCGCCGCAGCTACGAGCACGGCGGCCTGGAGGAGGGCGACCTCGCGCCGACGTGGTCGGCGATGCTGTCGCGCTGGCTCGACGACGCCGAGGCCGGCGGCGTGCGCGAGCCCAACGCGATGGTCGTCGGGACGGCCGGCGCGGACGGCCGGCCCAACGTCCGGACGGTCCTGCTCAAGGGCCTGGACGCCGACAGCCTGACGTTCTTCACCAACTACGAGTCGGCCAAGGGCCGCGAGCTGGCGGCCAACCCGGTGGCCTCGGTGCTCTTCCCGTGGGTCGACCTCCAGCGCCAGGTCCGCCTGACCGGCGCGGTGCGCAAGCTCGACGCCGCGGCCTCGGACGCCTACTTCGCGTCGCGGCCGTACGGGTCGCGGATCGGCGCGGCGGCCAGCCCGCAGTCGCAGGTGGTCGCCGACCGCGCCGCGCTGGACGCCGCGTGGGACGCGCTGATCGCGCGCCACCCGGACCCGCCGGGCGACGTGCCGCGCCCCGAGGCGTGGGGCGGCTACCTCGTGACGCCCGACACGGTGGAGTTCTGGCAGGGCCGGCCGGACCGCCTCCACGACCGCCTCGTCTACCGGCGCGGCGACGACGGGTCGTGGAGGACGGAGCGGCTCGCGCCCTAGAGCTTTCGCTCCTAGGCGACCAGGTGCCAGAGCGCGCCGTCGCCGACGGCCTCGCGGCGCACCAGGCCCTCGCCGGCGGCGGCGATCAGCGCGCGCTCGGTGGCCGCGTCGTCGACCTCGCCCAAGTTGGAGGTCATGCACGCCGCCACCTCGCGCGTGACGGGCGCGTAGGGGAGGGCGCGCAGCACGTCGACCGGGTCCTCGGCCGGCGGGCGGCGCTCCAGCGCGACGTCGAGGTTGGCCAGCGCGGTGTCGTAGGACTCCAGCGGCTGGAAGCCGCCGACCTCCAGCGACCCGCCGTCGGCGTGGGTGAAGATGACCGACGGCGCCGTGTAGCGGACCGCGCCGTCCGTGTTGGCCTCGCGGCCCTGGGCCTCGATCGGCCGGCCGGCGGCGCCGCGCGCGAGCGCGCGGTCCTCCTGGTAGGCGGTCTCGACCGCTTCGGAGTCCAGCGCGGCGACGAGCGCGTCGACGTCGAGGCCGTCGACGCCGCTCAGCGCCGCGCGGATGTCGTCCGGCTCGTCGAGCAGCAGCGTCGTCGTGAACTGCGCGAGCTGCAGGGCGCGGAAGACCGCGAGCTCGTGGCCGGGCTGGTCCAGCCGCGCGGCGACGACGGCGCGGCACGCCAGGCCGGTGCCGGTCATGCGCTCGCGCGGCTGGCCGCCGAACGGCATCCCGAAGCGCCGGCCGAAGGTCTTGTAGCCCTGAGCGGAGCGTGAGGGCGTGTAGCCGGACTTGACGTAGCGCTCCGGGCCTTCGGTCAGACCGATGAGCACCAATCGCCAATCGAGCTGGTCCGCGAAGCGCCAGCGCAGGACGGCGTGGGCCGGCGACGCGGAGTACGCCCAGGGGCAGTGCGGGTCGCTGAAGTGGGTGAGGGAGACGGGTGGGGAAGCCATGCCCATGATGGTTGCACAGACAACCGCCGACCGAGCTGGTGGACAACTTGCACCAAGGACTTGCACTAGGGACGACTTATAGGCAAGGATTTGCTCACCGGCCGGCGAACACACGCGGCGACGCAGTCCAACCCAAATCAGGAGGGACCTCCATGGCAACGGAACGACCGAGCGGCCTCAAGCAGCGCTCGTACCTCATCGGCGGCGACGAGATCAACTGGCTCGAGACGGCCGCCGGCAAGACCAAGCTGACGCAGAGCGACCTCGTGCGCCTCGCGCTGCAGCGCCTGCGCAAGGACCTCGGTGCTGCTCGCAGCCTCAAGCTGGAGTCCGTCGAAGCGCTGGCCAAGGGCACCAAGTGGTCGCCGGTCAAGCGCGGCGGTCCGCGCCGGCGCGCCGCCTAGCGCGCTTGGGCAACGCTGAGTTGACCTGAGCGCCGCGGCGCCGCGGTGGACGGACGTCCCATCAAGGGCCTCCGACACTGCGGCGCCGCGGCCTCGTGGTCGACGGAAGGGCCAGAGCCATGTCCACGACGCCCTTCGCCCTCGACCACGTCCGCATCATCAACGCCTGCCGGCTCGAGCTGGAGTCCGCCGGCAACCCGGCCTACGTGGTCGTCGTCGTCGACCAGGAGGCCACCGCGCACCTCGCGCCGATGGTCTTCTCCACGGTCGGGCCCGCCGCCGACCACGCCGCGCGCCTCAACCGCGCCGCCTTCGACACCGGGGAGCAGGTCGTGATCGTCAGCCGCTCGGCCGCCGGCCACCGCGCGATGTTCACGGTCGTGGAGCCGCGCACGCTGCGCAAGCTCCATCAGCGCCTCGAGGTGATCGAGGAGACGTTCGCCGAGATGGACACGAAGATCTAGCCAGCCGGCGCGTCGCGGTCGTCGGCGACCGGGCGGTACCAGAGCAGCACCATCGGCTCCTCGTCGGTGAACTGCCAGCCCGGCTCGCCGAACAGCAGCGCCATCTCGTTGCGGACCGTCGCGTAGAACCCGCGCCGCGCCGAGCGCCAGTCGTCCAGCGTGGTCTCGCCGACGTCCTCGGGCTCCAGCCAGTCGTCGTCGATGTCGATGAACGGCACCGACGCGACGCTGACGACCTCGACGGTCGCCCGGCGCTGGCCGTCGTGGTCCATCACCGGCAGCCGCTGCCCGACGCGCGGCACGCCGCCTTCGAGCTCCCACTCGCGCGCGAGCGTGACCGACAGCGTCTTGCGCCCGGCGATGACGGCCTGGATGTTGCGCTCGCCGCGCCCGCCGTCGTCGGGGTGGCCGAACTCCAGGAACGGCTCGTGCGCGCTGCGCCACGGCGCCAGCGGGATCGTGGCGGTGAGCGTCGTGCCCGCGCCGGGCGGCGAGTCGACCGCCAGCTCGCCGCCGAGCGCGGCGACGCGGTCGCGCAGCCCGGCCAGGCCGGAGCCGCCGGCGGCGTCGGCGCCGCCGCGGCCGTCGTCGGCGATCGTCACGACGGCCTCGCCCAGCTTCGTCGTCACCGCGACGCGGACGACGTCGGCCTGCGCGTGCTTGACCGCGTTGGTCAGGCCCTCGGAGGCGAGGTAGTAGGCGGTCAGCTCGACGGGCGCCGGCAGCCGCCGCTCGGGCAGCGCGTCGAGGTGCAGGGGGATGGACGAGCGGCCGGCGAGCGCCTCGAGCGCGGAGCCGAGCCCCTTCTCGGTCAGCCCCGCCGGGTGCAGGCCGCGGGCCAGCTCGCGCAGCTCGTCGGTGGCCAGCCGGGCCTCCTCGTGCGCGCGCTCGAGCAGCTCCAGCGCGGCCGGGTCGGCGTCGTCGCCGAGCTTGCGGCGCGCGATCCCGATCAGGTGGCCGAGCGCGACGATCCGCTGCTGCGCGCCGTCGTGCAGGTCGCGGCCGATGCGCTGGCGCTCGGAGTCGGCGGCGTCCAGGACGCGGGCGCGCGCGGCGGCGACCTCCGCGTCGCGGGTGCGCAGCGTGGCCTGATGGCGGCGGCGCTCGATCTCGGCCCCGGCGCGCGCGGCGAACGTCCGCAGCACGGCGAGCTCGTCGCCGTCGGGCTCCATCCGCTTGGACGCCATGAGCGCCATGTAGCCGACGTGCTCCTGCGCCGCGCCCGGCAGCGCGACGCCGAGGTAGGAGTCCAGCCCGAAGTCGCGGACGTAGCGGTCGCCTGCGAAGCGCGCACACGCGCCCTCGGGCAGGACGAGCAGTCCCTCGGCGCGCACGACCGAGCACGGCATCGAGTCGTCGAGGTCGAACTCGTAGCCCTCGCGCATCTCGACGCCGTGCTGCGAGTAGGCCAGGACGCGCACGCGGCCGACCGCGGGCGCGAGGAGGTGCTCGCCGATGAAGGCCAGCTCCGCGTCGAACGCGGCGGCCAGGTGGCGCACCATCGCGCGCAGGAACGCGTCGCCGACGACGCCGGCCGTGCCGGTCGCCAACCGCCGGAGCAGATCGCGCTCGCCCGCGCGGGTCGGATCGTTGGGCGCCTCGGCGGTGGACACGGGGCGCGGATGCTACCCGGGCCCCGTGCCAACCGGCATGGCCGTTACCGCTGGGTGAGCGCGACGCCGCGCGGGAGCGTGAACGTCGGGTAGCTGCGCGGGTTGCTCGCCTTCTCGCGCACGTTGGTGGCCATCCGGTAGACCGCGGCCGCCTGACCGTGGGGCGCCTTCACCGTGATGGTGAACGTGCCGTCGCCGCGCGGCTTGAAGCGCTTGACGAGCACGACCTTGTGGCACGAGACGCGCCGGACGAGCCGGATGGTGGACACCGGTGTGGTCAGCGGCCGCACGACGCGCCCGGTGATCGTCACCCTCCCGGCCTTCGACGTGAGGCGGTTGACGATCAGCCGGCGCTGGAGCTTGAGCGGCAAGGAGAGCTCCTTGCCGATCTCCGCCCGGTAGCGCAAGGTGTTGGACTTGGTGTGCGACGCCATGATCGCGCGCGGCGGCAGCGGCGCGGTCGTGCTGAAGGACCCGTCCTTCCTCACGGTCGCGTGCGCGACGATCCGGCTGCCGCGCCGCAGGCGGATCGCGACGCGCTTGCCGACGTACTTGCGGTTGGCCGCGCCGAGCAGCTCGACGTGGTCGCCCTGCTTGAGGACGTCGACCAGGACGAGCTTGCGGTCGCTGCAGGCCAGCAGCTGGTCGGCGACGCTCTGGCCGGCGACCCCGGCGTCCGCCTTGGCCTGCGTCCGCGCGGCGTTCGACGAGCCGGCGGGCGCGGCCGGGCACGCGCCCGGGTCGGCGCCGGCCTTGGCCTCGCCGAGGACCGCGTCGAGGAGCGGCTGGCCGGCCAGCGCGATCGACGCGTGCAGCGCGCGCTGGGTCAGCGTCGTGCCGTCGACGCTCTGCGTGTTGGCCTGGACCTGGACGTCGGCCAGCGCGGCGGGGAGCGTGATCGGCGGGAGCGCGTCCAGCGGGAGCGCCGCGAGCACCTGCGCGAGCGCGGGGCCGGTGATCGCCGTGACCCCGATCGGGTCGAACGCCTTCACCAGTCCGGTGTCCAGGAGCTGCTTGAGCGAGACCGTGCGGCTGTTCACCAGGGGCAGGACGGTGCTCAGCGCGCCGTCGGCGCTCACCGGCTGGCCGAGGATCGTGAGGCCGGCGACCGTGCTCGACCCGGTCAGCGCGGCGGCGCCGCCGCTGCACGTCACGCCTGCGTTGGCCGTGAGGACGTCGGCGCCCAGCAGCGACGTCGCCGGCGCCGGGATCAGGCTGAGCAGCGCGGCGCGGAGGTCGAGCGTCACGCCGCTCAGCGTGGGCAGCGGCGCCGGCAGCGTGATCGGCAGCGGCAGCGCGACCGGCTGCAGCGGCAGCGCGTGGACGAAGTCGACGACCTGCTGGCGCCCGGCGGCCAGGATGGCGGGCGTGGGAAGGACCTGGAGGCTCGCCACGCCGCCGGTCGCCGCGCCGGACGGCGCCGCCGCGTCGTAGGTCGTCCGCGCGGTCAGGGCGGCCGCGTTCAGCACCGGCGTGCTGAGCGACGGGACGGCCTCACCGGTGGCGCAGTCGGCGCCGCGGCCCTGGA
>DATDMD010000221.1:0-20614 GCA_036518975.1 Baekduia sp. | reverse complement strand
CGACCCCAGCAAGGGCCAGGACCGCGAGCGCGGCGCGCAGCGCCGGCGTGCGGCGCCCGAGCGACAAGGACGACATCATCGTGCTCCTTTCGGGACCTGCAGGGACATTCACTCGCTGCCGCCGGGGCGGTTGCGCAGCCGGCCGCCGATCGCCGCGCGCAGCTCGTCGACCCGCTCGCGCTGCTTGGCGTAGGCGTCGTCGTAGACCGCCTGGTGGCGGGCCTGGGCGAGGATCCCCAGCGGCGGGCTGGCCGGCGCCGGCGCGCGCGCCGGCGGCGCGGCGGGCGCGTCGGCGCGGGCGGCCACGGCGCGCACCGGGCTCGGCGGCGCGGCGACGGCCGGCGCGGGGGTGGTGACGCGCACGTCGCGCGGCGGGGCGCGCGGGGGCTCGACGAGCACGCCCCCGCGGCCGCGGCGCGCGAGACGCACGCGCGGCAGGTACCCGAGCAGCATCGCCAGCACCAGCGCCGGCACCACGCCGACGAGGATGCCGATGACCGCTCCGAGGCCGACGAGGAGCACGGTGATCGCCGCCGAGCGGTCGTCGGAGCTGGTCGCCGCCGGCTGCTGCGTGACGGTGACGGTGTGCGTCCCCTGCGCGGCGGCACTGGAAGGGTGCTCCTTGGCGGTCGCCGTGGGCGCGAGGATCGCGGCGGCGAGCGCCAGCCAGAGCAGGATCAGGACGGGGTGGCGCCGCCGGTTCACGCGCATGTGCCCACCGCCTGGGTCTCGTCGCGGAAGTAGGGCGAGACGGTGCGCCACGGGTTCGGCTGGGACCCCGACGTCGCGTACACGTAGCCGGCCGACGCGCTCGCCCGGGCGTCGAGCGCGTCCGCGCGGGTCGCGTCATAGATCAGGTTCGCCACGCGGTTGGGGTCCTCGTCCCGCAGCCACGCCGGCGTCGTCTCCTGGGCGTCGCCGTAGTCGGCGAAGGTTCCCTCGTACGTGACCACGACGTCGGCCACGTCGAAGTAGCCGCTGTCGGGTGGCACGCCGGGGTTGAGGACGACGAGGCGGCCGCCGCCGTCGCGCGCGGCACTGGCGGCGGTCCGGTAGTAGGGCAGCTGGTCGGCGCTGGAGGACGCCTCGTCGAAGAAGATGCCGTCGACGTGGTACCAGCTCAGGTACCGCTGGACGTCGGCGCGCACGGCGTCCAGCGGGCGGTAGCCGTAGCCGGTCGGGACGTAGCCGAGCACCCGCACGCCGGCCGCCTTCAGCTTCCGCACCGCGCCGGCGTACCCGTCGCTGCGCTCCGCGCCTGGGCCGCTGGCGGGGTTGACCACGACCATCCGGGGCCGCGGCCGCGCGCCCGCGAGCGCGGCGAGCTCGTGCGGCGGCACGTAGGCCGGGATGAGCGCGGCCCTGCAGGTCGGCCCGCGCTCGGAGCCGCGCGTGAGCAGCGTCACCACGACGGCGATCGCCACGCCGATCCCGGCGACGGCGACGGCGAGCGCCGAGTGTGACCTGCGCGCCTTCATCGGATCCACAGCGCCGTCGCCAGGGTCGTCGCCGGCCGTCCCAACCGCGTGACGACCGGCGGCAGCACGATCAGCGTCACGACGAGGCCGCCGGCGACGAGGCCGGCGCCCGCGAACGGGTCGACGGAGCCGGCGCGGATCGCGGCCTCCGCGAGCGCGCCGCACGCGACCGCCGCCAGCGCCCAGCCGGCCCGTCCCAGCGAGTCGAGCAGCCCGACGAGCATCGCCGCCAGCGCGACCAGGGCGAAGCCCGCCAGCACGCCCGCCTCGCCGGACCAGGGCGAGGCCCAGAGCAGCGGGATCGACAGCCGGGCGCTGAGCCCGACCAGCCGGCCGGACGCCGACGCCAGGATGCGGACGGGCTTGCTGCCCAGCCGGCGCGCTGGCTGGGCGGCCGGCACGCCGCGCAGCGCGCTGGGGATCGAGAGCTCGAGGTGGCGGAGGTGGTGGCCGGCGAGGAGCGCGGCGAGCGTCGAGGGCACGAGCGCCAGCGCCGGCGCCGCGCCGTCGGTCCAGGTGACCGAGCGGTCGAGGACCAGCATCGCGCCGAGGCCCACACCGGTCGCGCCGGCCACCAGCGTGGGGGTGACGAGCACGTGCGGGCGGTGCGCGGCGGGCGGCGCCGGAGCCCTCAGCGCCAGCGCGACGGCCACCGCGGTGGCGGCCGCCGCGGCGGCCACGACCGTCAGCGGCGCGAGGCCGCCGAGCAGCGCGGCCGTCGCCGCCAGGATGATCGCGACGTAGGCCGCCGGCCAGCGGCGGCGCATCAGCACCGTGCCGCCCGTCCACGTGATCGTCAGCAGGCCCGCCAGCAGGCCGCCGGTCCCGAGCGCCAGCGCCAGGACGAGCAGGACGCCGACCGCGCCCGCGAGCAGCGCGAGCCGGTGCCGCGCGAGCTGCTCGACGCCACGCTCGCGGTCCAGGAAGCGCTGGCCCAGCGCGCGCTGCGCGGCGAGCGTGAGCGGCAGGGCGACCGTCAGGGCGACCTCGACGGCGTGCAGCCCGGCCGCCCTGGTCAGCGGCGACGCCCAGCAGGCGATGGCGACCACGGCGATGAGGAACCCGGCGCCTTCGAGCACGACGCCGTCGCGCTGGCGATGCCGCGGGAGCCGGCCGACACTTGGCTGAGGGAGGGCCGACTCCGCGGACATCGTCGCGCTCGCGGTCGCGAGCGCCGCCTCGGCCGGCACGCCGGCCCACGCTTCCAGGACGACGGCCGCCTCGAGCATGTCCTGGGGCCGTCGCCCCAGGCGCGCCTCGACCAGCGACCGCGCGTCGACCAGGTCGATCGACGCCGCCGTCATGCGGGCGTCTCCACGACGGCGAGGTGCTCGATCGGCTGGCCGGAGCGCGCGCCTGTCAACTCGCCGAGCAGCTCGCGGTAGCCGTCGACGCAGGCGCTCTCGTTGAAGAGGCGGCCCAGGCGCCGGTGGCCGCGCTGCCCGAGGCGCCACGCCAGCTCGGGGTTGCGCAGCAGCATGATCACGCCGTTGGCCAGCGCGTGGTCGTCGCCCGGCGCGCAGACCAGGCCGCAGCCGCGCACGACCTCGGGCACGCCGCCGACGCCGGTCGACACGACGGGCCGCGCCTGGCCCATCGCCTCGAGGATCGCCATCGGCAGGCCCTCGGAGATGCTCGTCATCAGCACCACGTCGCAGTCGCGCACGACCCCGGTCGGGTCGGTCGTCGGGCCCATGAAGCGGAACTGGTCGCCCAGCCCGAGCCGCGCGTGCAGCGCCAGGCACGAGCGTCCGTAGATCTCCTCGCCGCGCGGCACCGGGCCGTAGTGCAGGAACCGGGCGCCGGGCAGGTGCGACGTCGTCTGCGCCGCGACGCGCAGCATCGTGTGCGCGTCCTTGAGCGGGTCGAGCCGGCCGACCGACACCACGGTCTGCGTGCCGGGCGGCGGCACGGGCGCCTCCGGCGGCTGGAGGCCGTTGTAGAGGACGAGGATCTTGCCCGGGTCGATGCCGAGGCCGAGCTCCCAGTGCGCGTTGGCGTCGGTCACCGGTGAGACGACGTCCGCGGTGGCGTACGCCGTCCTCGCCAGCCCGCGCGCCAGGCGCGTCGCCGCGAACCGGCTGCCGGGCGAGTCGCCGTTGCGCGCCGCGCCGAGGTAGGCCTCGCGCACGTAGACGCCGTGCTCGGTGAGCACCATCGGCGTGTCGTGCAGCGCCTTGTGCACGACGGCGGGGATCGCGGCCCAGCCGGCGGCGGTCACGTGGAGCGCGTCGGTCGGCGGTGTCGGCGCCGCGGCGGTCCGCGCGACCCAGTACAGCGTCTGGTACAGCGTGGCGGCCTCGAGCAGGTCGAGCGACGGCGGCGTCCCGGCCTCCGGGATCCGCTCGGCGAGCACCACGCCCAGGCCCTCCAGGAACGCCGCCCAGCCGCCGGCCGACCGGAAGGCGCGCCGCACGCTGCCGGGATGGCGGCGGCACCAGACGAACGCCGCGACGACGGCGTCGGTGCTGCCCTCCCAGCCCAGGAGGTTGCGGACGAGCATCGACGGCAGCTCCATGCCGGAGCGGCGGTCGCCGCGGGTGCCGCGGCCGAGCTTCGGCAGGTCCTCGGACCAGACCTCGACGGGCCCGATCTCCGTGGCGTGGGGCGGGAGCGCGAACGTCGGCGGCCGGCCCTGCGGCGCGACGATCGGCATGACCTGCCAGTCGTACTCCGTGAGGCTGTTGACCAACAGGTCGCACCACGAGCTGACGCCGCCCATGACGTACGGGTACGTGCCTTCGGTCGTCAGCAGGATGCGTTTGCGTACGGGGCGGGGCTGGATCCTCCCGCCGCCCCGCCCCGCCTCGCGCGAGACCGGAGCGGGACCCGGATCGCGGAGCTCAGCTTCTAGTGGTGTTGCGGCCATCGCCTGGCTCGACCTCCGTGTCGTTCTGACGGACCGACGGACGCGAGCGTGCGGCGCCCAGCTCGGCCAACGCGTTCAACTTGCCCTCGAAGGCGACCATCGCGCGCTCGACCTCCTGGCAGATCTCCAGGAGCGACTCGCGGATGAGCAGGCCCTCGACCAGCAGCTGCTCGACGTCGTCGCTGATGCTGTCGCCGTCGAGCTCGGCCGCCGCCAGCGACCGGGCGCGCCCGATCAGCCGGCTCACGTCGGCCCTCTGGTGCTGCGCGGCCTTCAGCCGCGCGTTCTCCTCGCGCAGGAGCAGCAGCTCGGCGTGGACCGCCGCGAGGCTCTCGCTGTCGACCATCGCCTCGGCGATGCGGTCGGTCTTGCGGCGGAAGCGCCGGCGCGGCTCGTCGCCGACGCCGGGCGGCGGGTGGCTGATGACCTCGCCGCTCATGCGGTCCTCGTTCGCTCGGTGCTCATATCCGTGTCCTGACGTCCGTGTCGCATGGTCATGGTCAGCCCTTCACCACTCGGAAGGTCATCGTGCGCGGGCCAGCCTTCTGCTTGCCGGCGGTCGCGCTCACCCGCACGCGGTAGGTGCGCGCCGGGATCGGGCGGGACTTGATGCGGCCGGTGAACCGCACGACGCCGGTGCCCTTGGCCGCCTTGCGCTGCATCGTCTGAACGGTGACCCAGCGGCGGTGGCCCTTGACGACGACCTGACGCTGGAACACGAGCCGGACCTGCGCGGCCTTGTTCAGGCGCCACGTGATGCGCGCGCCGTCCAGCCGCGTGCCGCGCTGGCGCTTGCGGTGGGAGACCGCGAACCGCTTCGGGCTCATCTTGACGCTGGTGAGCTTCAGCTTCGCGGTGGTCGACGAGGAGCTCTGCTTGCGCCCGTGCCCGGACTGCCCGGAGGTGCCCGTCTGAGAGCCGCTGCGCTGGGCCGGCGGAACCGGCGCCTTGGCCACGGCGCCGGTCGGCGCCGAGACGGCCTGGCTGACCGACGCGATCCAGTTCCCGGCCGACACCGCGACTCGCACCGTGGCCCCGACGTCGTCGGCGCCCAGGACGTAGTTGTCGTCCTTCGCGCCGGCGATGCTCTTGCACGACTGGCCGTGGGCGTCGCAGCGCTGCCACTGGTAGCCGAACCCGATCGTCGGCGTCCCGGTCCAGCTGCCGGGGTGCGCCGTGAGCCGCTCGCCCGCGCGGGCGGTTCCGTCGACGGACGGCGCGCCGGTGTTGGCCGGCTCGTCGGGCGTGAGCACCTGCTCCGCGCCGGACGCGACCGACATCCAGCCCGAGCGCTGACCGCCGTAGCTGTCGCCGGACGTCGTGCCCGTGATCGGCACGTCGGTCGCCGCGGCGCCGGCGTTCTTGACGTGCAGCTTGCCGTCCTGCAGCCACGCGGTGACGTCACCCGCGGCCAGCCGTGCGGCCCACGCGTTCTGCTGGGCGAGCGTCGCGGCGATCTGCGCGCTCGTCAGCTGGATCAGCGGGGCCTTGGTTCGATCGATCGTCGCGTCGTAGCGCGCCAGCAGCCCGTCGATGACCGGGTAGAGGACGCCGCCCTGGTTCGGATCGGTCTCGGGCAGCGCCGGGTTGTAGTCGGCCAGGTTGCTCTGGTGCATGAAGTGCGGCCGCGGGTCGTTGCCCATCAGGTGGCGGAACATGATGTTGTTCTCGCTCGTGACGTACTGGTCCCACGTGGCCGGTGCGGTCCGGCAGGTGGTGACGCCGGCGATCGGCACGCAGCCGCCGCCGTTGGCCGGTGCGGTGTAGATCCAGTTGTACTCGTCGAGCTGCTGGCTCTGACGCGAGACGTTGTAGTACACGTTGCTCGGGTAGCGCGGGAACGTCTGGAACACGTTCGGCGCCGTCCCCTCGCTGAACGTCCCGCCCAGCGGCCCTTGCGCCGAGGTGACGTCCGTTGGCGTCGTCGGGTACGTCTTGGAGGCGTCGGTGGCGACGAACCGGATGCCCGCGTTCAGGACCCCGGACAGGTAGTTGGGGTTCTGCCCGTAGGGCACCAGCGCGGCGCCGTTGGTCGTCGGCGGGGTCGCGGCGGTCCCGGCGGCCTGGTTGTCGGTGATCGTGAGCGTGATCGGGTTGGTGCCGTCGTCGGTGGGAGCGGTGGCCGAGCGCGCCAGCGGCGTCCCGATCAGGCTCCACGTGTTGGCGCCCGCCGGGCTGCGGTACAGCTGGTAGCTGACCGCGTGGCACACGGCGTTGAACGAGACCGCGACGGTGTTGCCGGTGCTCCCGGTCGCCCCCACCGCGACGCCGTCGACCTGGGAGGCCGTCGACTCCCCGGCGGCCGAGCGGGCCGACAGGGCGTAGTCGTAGGTCCCGGTCGGAACGCCGGTGGTGCTCGCGGGGACGGTCGTGCTCGGCGGCGTCGTGGTGCTGGGGGGGACGGTCCCAGTGGTGGGGTTCACGTCGTCGATCGACGGCGGGTCGATCGTGCCGGGGTTGCCGGGCCGCGAGTTGGCCAACCCGGAGTGCTCGCCGGTGATGACCTCGCGCGGGTCGATCGTGATGCCGTGCTGCGAGGCCCAGGTGACGTTGTCGTTGATCTCCTTGGTGATGAACGACGGCGTCGAGCAGTCCATGTTGGGGTGGTCGAACGTGTGGTTGATGAAGCCGAACGACGCCTTGTTGGCCTGGATCGCCGTGACCAGCGGGTCGCTCGTCGCGTTGTTGTTGGGGTCGGCGTCGTTGTTGACCTGGTCGAGCCACTGGGCGCTGCCGCCGCCGTTGTAGGCGAAGTCGATGCGGATGCCGTGGTCCTTGGACCACTGCACGGCCCGCGTGACGTCCGTCGGGGTCATGCGGCTCGCGGTGGCCGGGTCGAAGCTCGTGGAGTGGGTGGTCGGGTCCCAGGCGTCGTCGCCGAGGAAGAGGTCGTCGACCTGGAGCTCGAGGTAGTTGCGCTGGAAGCCGAGGAACACGCCGCGCGTGACCCAGTTGAGCTCCCCGTGGCGCAGGAGCTGCACGTCGCTCTGGTTCTCGTTGCCGGCGACCGTCGACACCATCTCCTCGCGCCCGTCGTCGGGGTGCGTGTAGATGCCGAGGTAGGCGCCGCCGCCCGGCGCGCTGACGAGCGTCTGCCAGGTGTTGGGATCCACCGGCGTGCCGACGTAGCCGAAGGCCTCGCTCGAGGTGGTGCTCGGATCGTCGTCGGGGATCGGGATGGGTCCCTTGAGGGAGGGGAACGCCGCCTTGCCGGCCGCCGTCAGCGTGCCGGTCTTGCCGTCCTGGCTGGCGCCGCCGACCGTCACGAGGCCGTGCGCCGGGCCGGGAGCGGTGTTGTCGCTGATCTGGCGGATGCCGAAGGTCCGCTCGAACGTCGCGAGCGCCGACCATTCGGTGTCGGTGAGCGCGGAGAGGAAGGAGGTGGTGCCGTCCGGGTTGGTGACCTGGTGGCCGAGGTCCCCGGAGGCGAGGATGACCGCGTCGTACTTGGCGTGGTCGTTGGCGTAGTCGGCCAGCCGGTCCGCGGTCAGCGTGCTGGTCTTGGTGGTCCCGGTGTAGGAGGCGATGGCGTCGAACGGGACGCCCTCGCGCGTGAGCTCAGCCTTCCAGGCGGAGAAGCCGGGCTCGGTGCCGTCGGCGGAGAGCAGGAGGACCTTGACGTCGACCCGCTGGCCCGGGCCGATGTGGCCGGGCGTCGCGGCGATCACGACCGGAACCACGATCGCGACGAGGGCCAGGGCCACCAACAGGGTCAGGCGCCGTCTCATCATGCCGAGACCTCCAACAACTCGTGCTCTGCGACCCGCGCGCGCGGCACGTGCGCCACGGCGGGGGCCGATCCAAGATCCGTGAGGGCCGCCCGCACGGCGGCGCGCCCCCGGTAGTGCAGGCCGTGGACGGCCCGCACGCTGCAGCCGAGCTGCGCCGCGATCTCGTACGGCGAGAGGCCGACGAGGTGGGTCAAGAGGAGGACGTCGCGCTGGCCCTGGGGCAGCTGCAGCAGCGCGCAGCGCAGCGCCGAGCGGACGTCGCTGGCGACGTGCTGCTCGCGCGCGTCGGCCAGCTCCCAGTCGTCGACGGCGACGGTCCGGATCCGCCGCAGGTGGTCGATCGCGGCGTTGCGCGCGATGCGCAGGACCCAGACGATGAACGGCGCCTCGCCGGGGCGGTAGGCGTCGAGGCCGGTCAGCAGCTTGGAGAAGACCTGCTGGGTGAGGTCGTCGGCGTCGTCGACGTCCTTCACGACGCGCAGCACGTGCGCGTGGACGGCGGGTGCGTGCAAGACGTACAACTCGCCCATCGCCTCGCGGTCGCCGGCGCGGGCGGCGCCCACGACGCGCCTCGTCCGGCCCTCGTCGGCCGATCTGGAGCCCGGCGCCCTTCTGGAGACCTGCGCCGCATCCTGGCGGCGACCAGCGGCAGCGCGCGGTGGCCGCGCGCGGCAAGACGTCAACATTCCATCCCCCGAATCCGTTCGGTCCGCTGTGGACCTCTCTGCTGCCGGGCCCCCGCTCCGGCACGAACAACTTGGGGCGACCTTAGGGACCGCGTGCCCGATGGAGTTGCGGAAGGGGGTTAAGATGATGTTGACCGACCCTCGATCGAACCAGGTTGGCGCTACGGCGCCGTTCATCTGGAAGGACGCGGTGAACGGCGCGTCTGCACCGGGTAATGCCTGGACGAAGCGAGACCAGCACAGGAGGTCGAGTGTCAAGGGGACGACGACCAAGACCTATGGATTCGGATCGCCACGCCTTTGCCGACGCCGCTCTTGCGCTCGCCCTCATCGATCGCTCACCCACAGCGGTCGTCGTCCAGGACGGGGACGGCCGCGTGGTGGCCGCGAACCGCGCTGCCGTCGAGCTTTTGGACGGGACGGTCGAACTGGGCGCGGGCGCGCTCGTGGGCTGCGGCATCTTGGGTTGCGGCGCGCCAGGAACCCGCCTGGAGGGGTTATGCGTGCACGAGTTGGCGCGCGGGCAGTCCGAGCCGCTGCCGCCGCTGCGCGTCGAGCTTCCCGCGGGCGCGCAGTTCGACGTGGCGTCGGCGACGGTCGTCGGCCTCCCGGGTCCCGGCGGGCTGGTCGCCACCGAGCTGCGGCGCGACTCCGGGCACCTGGCACGCGAGCGCCCCGGTTCACCGGTGTGGACGGCTGAGCCCCAGCTGCGGGTCTTCGTCCTCGGCCGCACGTGCGTGACCAATGGCGACGAGGTGCTCGACGGCAGGTGGGTCAACAACCGCGCCGGCCACATCCTCAAGCTGCTGGTCACCGAACGGCATCGGTCCGTGTTCTCGGACGAGATCATCAGCGTGCTGTGGCCGCCGGACTCGTCGCCCGACACGCGCGGGGTGCGGTACTTCGTGCACGAGCTGCGCGAGCAGCTGGAGCCCGGCGGCGTGCTGGATCCGCCGTCGTCGTTCGTCGTGGCGACGCGCGGCGGCTACGCGGTGGACCGCTCGCGCGTGTGGATCGACGCCGACGCGTTCGAGCAGCTCCTGACCGAGGGGTGCCGGGCCGGCGGCGAGGGCGACGACGACCGCGGGCGCGACCTGATCCGCGACGCGATCTCGATGTACCGGGGCGACTTCCTGGCCGACGAGCCGTATGCCGAGTGGGCGCTGTCGGAGCGCGACCGGCTCCGGGATCTCGCCGCCCGCGGCCTCCGGGTGCTGGCCGACATCGAGGTGCGCCAGGGCGATCTGCCGGGCGCGACCGGGACGCTGATCCGGCTGACCGAGCTCGAGCCGTTCGACATCGACGTACACCGGGAGCTGTTCGCCTTGCTGCTGCGGCGGGGGCGGCGGAGCGAGACGATGCGGCGGTACGAGACGCTGCGCCGGCGGATGCTGGCGACGTTCGACGAGCGGCTGGACTTCTCGCTGTCGCAGTTGATCTAGGGGCGCCGTTCGCTATTCGCAACGGCGAGCGCCGCCGCGGTGGGTGGCGGTGAAGACCACCTTGGCGACGGAGTTGCTGCGGTAGCGGACGACCAGGGCCCGGTGGGCGCTCAGGATCGTGCCGTAGGTGCCGGCGAGCTGGCCGCCGCGGCGGCAGTCGACGACCGGGTGGCCGCCGCGGCTGGCGATGCGGCAGCCGAGGGGCTGGCCCTGGACGGTGACCTGGTCGCCGACCTTGAGCGTTGTGGGAGTCGGAGCTGCTGCTCGCGCGCCGGCGCCGTCACGTGGGGCGACGGCCAGCGTGACGGCGGCGCTGCAGAGCGCCGCCGTGCCCGCGACCGCGAGGCGGCTCATCATGCCCGCGGTCGCCGCCGGGCGGCGATCGACATGAGCCAGGACGAGACCAGCACGGCGTACAGGAACCCGATCAGCGCGCCGAGGGCGACGAGCACCATGTCGCTTCCGGCGCCGCTCTGGTCGTCGGTCGGCGGCGGATCGCTGATCCCGTGCGTGAAGCCCTGGCGCAGCGGGCGGCCGACGCGCTCGGCGAGGCCGTCCGCGATGTCCGCGGCGACCTTCGACGCACGCTCGTCGAGCACCTCGATGGTGGCCCGCGCCGTCGTGGGCGCCGACACGATCGCCGACCGCGCACCCGTCCCGAGCGCCGCGATCGCCGTCCCCGACGAGCTGACGCTCTGCTTGACCAGGCATGGGATCAGACGGACGTTGTTGAGGATGACGCCCCCGTCGTTGCCGGCGACACAGCCCGCGCCGCGCGCCGCCACGTAGGCGGTCCCGGCCAGCGCCGTGATCCCCGTCACCGCGAGGAATCGCGGATCGGTGGCGACCTGGGTGACGGCGTCGATCGCCGCGCCATGGGTGGCGCCGCTGGGCGCCGGCGCGGCCGCGGGGACCGAATGGACGAGGGAGGCGGTGGTCGTCGTCGGGTCGGCGGCGACCGACGCGGTCAGGCCATGCCCGCCGCCGAGCGGGGTGGACCCGCTTGACGCAAGCGCATCAGCCGGCCCACCACCACCGGGCCCAGCACCGCCGGGAGTCGAGACCGGAGCGGCGACCACGTGATGCACATCGCCCGACGAGCCCGGGCCCGCTGCCGAGCGAGCGGCCGCGGCATCGACCACCGGCCGCGCCGCGCCGGTCACGGGCGCCGCGGTCTGCGCGACCGCACCGGTCGCGCCGGTCACGGGCGCCGCGGTCTGCGCGACCGCACCGGTGACGGGCGCCGTAGCCTGCGCGACCGCGCCGGTCCCACCGGTGACGGGCGCGGCAGTCTGCGCCACTGCGCCGGCCGCGCTGTTGACGACCGGCTGCGTCGCTCCGGTGACCGGCGCGACGGTCTGCGCGACCGCACCAGTGGCACCGTTGACGACGGGCTGCGTCGCGCCGGTGACGGGCGCGACGGTCTGCGCGACCGCGTCGGCCGCGCCGTTGACGACCGGCTGCGTCGCTCCGGTCACGGGCGCGACGGTCTGCGCGACCGCATCGGCCGCGCCGTTGACGACGGGCTGCGTCGCCCCGGTGACCGGCGCGGTGACCTGCGTGACCGTGTCAGAGGCACCACCGATCGTCGGAGCACCGGCATCGAGGATCGTCCGCGTCGCGCCACCGACGGGCGCCGTCGTCTGCACGACCGCATCCGTCGCGCCATTGACCAGCGGGACCGCCGCCGTCTGCGTGACGCCATCGGTGACACCACCGAGCAATGGTGAGACAGCCTGCGTGGCATGGCCCACGGCCGGCGTCGCGGTCTGCGCCAACGCGTCAGTCGCGTTGGTGAGGACCGGAGCGGTCGCTCCACTCGCCACATCGAGAATCGGCTGCGTCGCGGCACCGACGGGCGCCGTCGTCTGCACGACCGCGTCCGTCGCACCGCTGAGAAGCGGCGCCGTCGAATGCGTGACGGTGTCGGTCGCGGCGTTGACGATGGGCGCGGTCGCGCCTGAAGCTGCGTCCAGGACGGGTGCCGTCGAGTGGGTGATGGTGTCGACCGGTGCGGTGGCTCCTGACGCCGCGTCGAGGACGGGTGCCGTGGAGTGGGTGATGGTGTCGATTGGTGAGGTCGCTCCGGAGGTCGCGTCGAGGATCGGCGCCGTGGAGTGCGTGACGGTGTCGGTCGCGCCGCTGGTGATGGGGGAGACGGCATCCACGACCGGCGCGGCGGTGTGGGTCACCGGCGCGACGAGCTGGTCGACCGCGTTGGTGGTACCGGTCCCGGAGGCCAGAGGCTGACTGATCACAGAGTCGGTGCTGTGGGTCACCGGACCAATCAGCGACGCGGCCGTCTCCTTCACCGCGGGCGCGGCCGGCGGCGCAGGGGCGGCGCTGGCGAGCTGATCCGCGCCTCCGCCCGACGGCGGAGCGGCGGCGGTCGCCGTCACCGGATCGGCGATGGGCTTGGCCTGCGTCGTCGCCTGGGCGATCGCGTCGGTTGCCGGAGCGGTGACGGGCTTGGCCTGCGTCGTCGCTTGGGTGATCGCGTCGGCTGCCGGAGCGGTGACGGGCTTGGCCTGCGTCGTTGCCTGGGTGACGGCGTCGGTCACGGTCGCCGTCTTCGGTGCCGCCGCCGGCGCTGCGTCGACCGCCGGCTTGGGCGCAGTGGTGACGGCATCGACGATCGTCTGGGGCTTGGGGGCCGGCGCCGCGGTCGCGGCCGTGTCGGTCGCGGGCTTGGGCGCGGAGGCTGGCGCCGGGTCCGCCGCTGGCTTGGGTGCGGGCGCGACAGCGTCTGTCGCGGGCTTCGGCGCCGGCGCCGCACTGGACGGCTCCGGTTTCGGCGCGGCCGCAGCAGTCTCCGCCGCAGGCTTCGGCGCGGGCGCCGGCGCCGGCGCGGCTTCCGCCGCAGGCTTCGGCGCTGGCGCCGCGGCGGCCTCCGCCGCCGGCTTCGGCGCGGGCGCCGCGGCGACCTCCGCCACCGGCTTCGGCGCCGCCCCCGTCACCCCGTCCACCGCCCCCGCGGCCGCCGTCGGCGCCCCTCCTGCTGCCGACTGCGCCGTGGTCCCGATTTGCTGCGCGGTGGTCGTGATGTCGGGCATTGCTGCACCTCTTCGAAGCCGTTACGTCGATTTTGCGGTTCCCCTCAACGTCTCCAATGGAGATTTCGCACAACCTCGGGCGAACGACCGACCTTTTGTGGGTATGACCTAGGTGATCACGGAGAGATCGAACGGGAAGGAGGGATCGAGATCGCCGACGCTGTGCTCATCGCAGACCCAGACGCCGAGGCGCGGGAGCGTCTCGCGCCCGTCCTCGCGGCCGGGGGATTCCGGGTCGTCGAGGCCGCCGACGGCGCCGAGGCTCTCACCAAGGCCCGCGAGTGCTGGCCGGTCGCGGCGATCCTGGAGGTCCCGCTCGGCACCCTCTCCGGGTACGAGGTGTGCCGCACGCTGAAGGCCGACCTCGGCCCCGAGCTCGCCGTCATCTTCCTCTCGGGCACCCGCACCGAGTCCTACGACCGCGTCGCCGGGCTGCTGATCGGCGCCGACGACTACGTCGTCAAGCCCTCGGCGCCCGACGAGATCCTCACCCGCCTGCGCCTCGCGACGAGCCGGACCCGACCGACCCCGGTCGTCAGCAGCCGGCTGACCCGCCGGGAGCACGAGGTCCTAACGCTGCTCGGCGACGGCCTCCGGTGGGGCGAGATCGCCGAGCGTCTCGTCATCAGCCCGAAGACCGTCGCCACGCACGTCGAGAACATCCGGCGCAAGCTGGGCGTGACCAGCCGCGCCGAAGCGATCGCCGTCGCGTATCGCGACCAGCTCCTCGCACCGCCGCCTCCTCGCGTCGGCGTCTCGTAAAGCGCTAATCGCTGCTCAGCAGGTCTCCCGCCACGCGTCGAGGTCCATGTTCTTGCGGATGGCCGAGTAGCCGGAGGCGGCGGCCGGACCGCAGAACGTGGACGGAGCAGTGTCGTACTCCGCGACGAACACGGCCTTGCCAGCCTTCGCGAACGGCTGCAGCATGTCGCACTCGCTGTACTGGTAGCACTGCTCGTTGAGCGCCCAGTCGAAGTCCGGCTGGAGCGTCGCGGCCTGGTCGAGGTCGTTCTTCAACCCGACCGACAGACCCCGCGCGTGCGCCGCCGAGGCGATGAAGCGGTTGAACGCGAGCTGGTCAGCGGCGCTGAGCGGGAAGCCGCTGGAGTTGCTGTAGCCGTCGACGTTGTCGGGCTCGACCCCGTCGAAGCCCTTGCTCTTGCAGAGGTCCAGGCGCTTCTCGAGGATCGGGCCGAGGACGTCCAGGCGCCGGACGTCGAGCCAGCGCTCGCCCGGCCAGCCCTCGACCGCCGAGCCCTGCACGGCGGCGGGGATGGACCCGGAGTCCGGCCGGCCCGGCTCGTAGGTCCCGGCGTCGACGTAGCAGACCACGCGCCGGCCCTGCGCGTGCAGGCTCGCCACGGTCGAGGCGGGCGTGTCGAAGAGGTCGACGTCGTACATCTGCGCCGCGACCGACTGGTCGACCGTCCCGCTCAGCTGCCACTGCCACGTCGTGCGGGGCGCGGGCGACCAGCGCCCGGCCGTGGCGGCCGGAGCGGTCGACGACTTCGGCGCCGGCGTCGCCGCCGCACCCGGGGCCGCGCCGGCCGCGCCGGACCCCGCCGCGCCGCTCGAGGGCCCGCCGCCCGCGCCCGCACCGTTCGTCCCGGCGCGCGGAGCCACGAAGGAGATCCGATCGATGTGCACGTTGCGGCGGCAGGTCTTCGCGTGATGCGGGTTGGCCAGCTGCACCGAGACCGTCCGCGCCCCCGCGGCGACCACCGCCGTCGTGCGCAGCACCGACCAGGTCTGCCGCGTCGTCACGCCCGCCGACAGCACGCGCTTGCCGTCGACCGCGACGACGAGGCGCGGCACGCTCATGCAGCCGGAGGCGCGGGCCACCACCTGCACCTGCGAGGCCTGCCGGACCCGGACCCGAGCGTGCGCCGCACGCACACCGGTCAGGGCCAGCGCCCGGCGGCCGGCCGCTGAGCGGTCGTGCACCACCCGTCCGCTGTGGCCCGGCACGTGCAGGCTCTCGGCCTGAACGGTCTGGCTGGTCGTGGTTGAGGACGTCGCTGACTGCACCGTCTCGGCGGCGGCAGCCGCGGAGAAGGTGGCACAGGCGGCGACGCCCACGAAGAGCAGGCGCGTCGTCATCATCGGCGGCGCACTCTAGCCACGTCGGAACTCGGAACGGTGCACGATCCACCCCGGATTCCGGGGCCATCCGTCGCAGAGCGAAGCCTGCGCGCCAGCCGCTCGGCCGCCCAGAAAACCGGGGTTGACACCCGCGTCGCGTCGGTGTCCAATCGGTGCCAGCCGGGCGCCCGGGCGCAGCCGTGCAACCCACCGTTTTCCCAAGGAGGTCCAGATGATCCTCGAGGATCGTCGCGACGTAGAGCGCGACATCGAGGAGACCCTCGGACTCGTACCGGAGTTCATGCGGCGCGTGCCCGACCGTCTGCTGCCGACGGAGTGGGCGAGCTTCAAGAACCTCGAGCTCGCCGACGACACCGCGATCCCGAACAAGTACAAGGAGTTGATGGGACTCGCGGTCTCGGGCGCCACCCGGTGCCGCTACTGCGCCTACTTCCACGCCGAGGCGGCGCGGATGTTCGGCGCGACCGAGGACGAGATCGTCGAGACCGCGATGATCGCGAAGAACACCATGGGCTGGAGCACGTACCTCAACACGCTCCAGTTCGACTACGACGACTTCGTGCGCGAGTTCGACGAGATCGTCGCCCACGCCAAGGCCGCGACCGCGGCCTGATCACCCCTCCCGCGGCGGCTGGCCACCACCGGTCAGCCGCTCGCGGCCCGCGTCGTAGTCGGCCAGCACGCGCTCCAGCGTGCGGATCGCCTCGTCGGGCGCCGAGCCCGGCTCGGACCGCAGCGCGTCGAGGGCCATGCGCGCGCCCGCCACCAGCGTGCTGAGCTCGGTCAACGTCAGCCTGACCGACACGACCTCCCCACGCACGCGCTCGAGGTGCACAGGCCGATGCTAGACGCGACCCGCAAACGCTGAACAATCCCAAAAAGCTGTGCGACGATCGGTGGGGGCGTTCGCCCATCGGTGTCCCGGGAGCGGTCCGGCCCTAGGGCCTCGCGGCGGGCGCTGCTTCGATCCCGCCTCATGCAAGAAGCCACCAACCTGATCGCGGCCGTCGTCGCCGGCCTCCTCCTCTGCGCGTTCGCGATCGCGCCCGCCGCCCGGGCGGCGGCGCCCGATGTCCAGTCCGAGCGCGTCTGCTTCGACGCGATCCCCGGCTTCGCCGCGTGCCACGCGCGGGTCGTGACCGACGCGTTCGGCCAGCCGCTGGCCTCCAAGGCCCCGGACCCCGCGCACTTCGGCGCGACCGATCTGCAGAGCGCGTACAGCCTCCCGTCGAGCACGGCCGGCGTCGGCCAGACGATCGCGATCGTCGACGCCTTCGACGCCGCGAGCGCCGAGGATGACCTGGCCGTCTATCGCGAGACCTATGGCCTGCCCCCGTGCACGGGGGCGAACGGCTGCTTCGCCAAGGTCGACCAGCGCGGCGGCACCACCCTGCCGCGCAAGGAGCCCGCGTGGGGCCAGGAGATCTCGCTCGATCTCGACATGGCCTCGGCGACCTGCCCGAACTGCAAGCTCCTGCTCGTCGAGGCCGACTCGTCGAGCATGGCGGACCTGGGCGCGGGCGTCGACACCGCCGTCGGGCTCGGCGCGACGGTGGTCTCGAACTCCTACGGCGGCGCCGAGTTCGCGTCGGAGACGAAGTCCGACAGCCACTACAACCACCCCGGCGTCGCGATCGTCGCCAGCTCAGGCGACGGCGGCTACGGCGCCGAGTACCCGGCCGCGTCCCCGTACGTGACGGCGGTCGGCGGCACCAGCCTGACCGCGCCCAAGGGCGTCTGGACGTCGGAGACCGCCTGGTCGGGCTCCGGCTCGGGCTGCTCGGCCTACGAGCCCAAGCCGAGCTGGCAGACCGACACCGGCTGCGCCCGGCGCACGGTCGCCGACGTCGCGGCCGTCGCCGACCCGGCGACGGGCGTCAACGTGTACGACTCGACCCCGTCTCAGGGCAAGAGCGGCTGGATGGTGTTCGGCGGGACGAGCGCGGCCGCGCCGATCGTCGCCGGCGTCTTCGCGCTGGCGGCCGACGGCGGCCTGCCCTCGTTCCCCTACGCCAACCCGACGAGCCTGCACAACATCACGTCGGGCTCCAACGGCAAGTGCAGCGTGCAGTACCTGTGCACGGCCGGCCCGGGCTACAACGGGCCGACCGGCCTCGGGACGCCGAACGGGGTCGGCGCGTTCTGACGCTCAGCCCCCGATGCTCGCGGCGGCGGCCAGGATCGCGTCGACGCTGACCTGCGGGTGCGACACCATCGAGACGTGCGAGCCCGGCGCCTCGCTGATCGTCGCGCCCGCGCGCTCGGCCATGCTGCGCTGCGTGGCCGGCGGGATCACGCGATCCTCCGTGCCCACCACCGCCCAGCTCGGCAGGCCCTTCCACGCGACCGCGCCGGACGCGGAGGTGTTGGCGCTCAGCGTGATCGGCCGCTGGCCCGCCGCGATCAGCGAGCGGTCGGCCTCGGGCAGGTCCTGGGCGAACGAGTTGTGCACCGTGTCGGGCTTCAGGAACGCCTCGACGTCGCCCTCGGGAGCGCCCGGGTAGCCCGCGAGGTCGAGCACGGTCGTCGGGTCGGGGACGTCGAGCGCCGACCCGGAGCCGCCGAGGATCTGGAAGACGGTCTCGCCCTCCTCGGGGACGAACGCGTCGACGTACACCAGCGCGCGCACGTCGCCGCCGTCACCCCCGACGTTGGAGATGACGAAGCCGCCGTAGGAGTGACCGACCAGGACCACGGGGCCGCTCGTGCGCTGGGCGAGGTACGACGCGACGTAGGGCGCGTCGATGGCGATCCCGCGCAGGAGGTTGGTCGGCGCGTGCACGGTGTAGCCCTGGCCCTGCAGGTGCGTGGCGACGGCGTTCCAACTGGACGCGTCGGCCCATGCTCCGTGGACCAGGACGATGGTCGGCTTCGGCACGTGTGGCTCCTGTGGGGTGGTGGTCGCGCAGCGCGCGGCGGGTTGCGCGACGCAGCGTACAGCTGGCCCGGCCCGGCGTCTGACATCTGGCGCGCGCCCAGCGCGCCACGCGACGCTCAGCCGCTCGTGATCACGTCACCAGAGCGAACGCGTGACCGCAGAATCGGCACTTCCGCGCTTCAGCGCGCACGGACTCTGCGCAATCCGGGCAGCGCTTCGAGGCGCTGAGCGGGGGCTGGGACGGGGGAGGGACGGAGGCTGCCGGCGCAGCCATCCACGTGCCGGGCGTCGGGGACGTCCTGCCGCGGGCGGTCTTGCGGGGCGCCCGGCCGCGCAGCGCAAGGTACGCCGGAAACGCCACGATCCAGAGGAACAGCGAGCCGATGACCCACTGCGCGGTTGAGCGCGCGAACTTGCTCTGCGAGAAGTCGCGACCTGAGGTATCCACACCCACCCAGACCGTTGTCCCGATGATGATCAGCACCACCAACCCACCCATGAAGCTCCCTTACCGTAAAGGCATCCCTGTCCTTCGCAACATCGGTTGCCCGCGCGCAGACTTGACTCCTCGCGTCCGCCGGGAAGTAGCACGCGCGAGCCCGGGTGCGCGACGATGCCGGGCGTGAGCGTCGTCAACGTCGGGATCGTGGGTGTGGGCAACTGCGCGTCCGCGCTCGTCCAAGGGCTGGCCTTCCACGCGGTGGCGGACGTGCGCGTCGTCTCCGCGTTCGACGTCGCGCCGGCGAAGGTCGGGCGTGACGTCGGCGAGGCGATCTGGGCGGCGCCCAACAACGCGCTGCGGTTCGCCGACGTCGACCCGCTCGGGGTCGTCGTCCAGGACGGCGGCGGCGGCGCCGCGCCGGACGCGGTCGCCGAGGTCTGGGGGCAGAGCGCGACCGAGGTCGTCGTCTCGCTGCTGCCGACCGGGTCGCAGCGCGAGACCGAGCTCTACGCCGAAGCCGCGCTGCGCGCCGGGTGCGCCTTCGTCAACTGCATGCCGGCGGTCCTGGCTCGGGACCCGGCGTGGGCGGCGCGGTTCGCCGACGCGGGCCTGCCCCTGATCGGCGACGACCTCAAGAGCCAGTTCGGCACCACGCTCATCCACCGCGCGATCCTCGACGCGCTGGCCGCCAACGGCGTGGAGATCACCTCCACGTTCCAGCTCAACGCCGCCGGCAACGAGGACTTCCGCGCCCTGGAGGATCCGGCCGCGCTGGCGACCAAGCAGGAGACCAAGACCCGTGGGATGGCGGCGGCCGGCGAGGTTCCGTCGCACGTCGGGACGTCCTACATCTCGCACCTGGCCGACCGCAAGACCGCGTTCATCCGCGTCGACGCGCTCGGCTTCGGCGCCACCCCGATCGAGATCGACGTGCGCATGTCGCTGGAGGACTCCCCGTCGGCCGCGCCGGCCATCCTCGACGCCGCGCGCGCGGCGAAGGCCGCGCTGCGGGAGGGCCGCGGCGGGGTCCTCGACGCGTCGGCGCGTCTCATGAAGGCCGCTCCGCAGGCGACCTGAGTCACGCCGCGTCATCGGCCGCCTCCGATGCGGCGGCTAGCGTTCCCGCCATGGCCGACGACCTGCGCCCGATGGATGCGACCCTCGAGGGCTACGCGTGGCTCCCGCGGATGATCGACAAGTCGCGCGCGGCGCGCAACGGGACGCTCGGGACCGGTGTGCATCCGTGTCCGGTGGATCGGCGCTGCCTGGCGCTGCTGGGGATCGACGTCGAGACGTTCGGCGCGGTGGTCGCGGGGGCGGGCAGCGACGCCGAGGTGCTCGCGGGGCTGCGCGCCGTCGGGATCGCGCCGGCCGAGGCGGCGTGGTTCGACGCGCCCGCGTGGGAGGACGCGCTGCAGGAGATGGTCTGGCGCTCCGACGGCGAGACGATCAGCGATCGCGCGGAGCGCAACGTGCTGATCCTGCACGCGACCGACGCGGTGACCGTGACGTGGACGCGCTACAGCAGCGGTGAGCGCGGGCCGGAGCTGCATCTGCATCACGAGCACACCGACGCGTTCTACGTGGTGACGGGCGCGTTGCGGTTCGTGCTCGGCCCGGACGGCGAGCGGGTCGTGCGGGCGCCGGCCGGGACGTTCGTGTCGGCGCCGCCGGGCGTCGCGCATTCGTTCGTCAACGACGAGGCCGACGACGCGACGTGGCTGAACATCCACACGCCCGATGCCGGCTTCGCGGCGTTCCTGCGCGGCGGCCGCGACGGACGGCCGGCGCCGTTTGACTCCTTCGACGTGCCGGCCGAGACCGGCGGCGACGGTGGACGGCCCGCGGCCGACGCGGTCGTCGTGGCGCCCGGCGCGGACGGCGGGCTGTCCTACGACGGCCCGGACCTGCGCGTGGTCGCCGACCGGTTCC
>DATDMD010000220.1:0-19140 GCA_036518975.1 Baekduia sp. | reverse complement strand
CAGGCTGAACCGGATCCTCTGCGTCGCCGAGCCGCGCGGCGACGTCGACGCCGTCGAGCGCGTGCTGCTCGCAGCGGCCGACCAGCGCGCCGACGCGGTCGCGCTCGTCGGCGACCTCACCGCGGCCGGGACCCGCGCGGGCCACCGCGCGCTGTTCCGCGCGCTCGGTGCGAGCGGCCTGCCCACGTTCTGGGTGCCCGGCCCCGGCGACGCGCCCGTGGCGCACTACCTGCGCGAGGCCCACGACGTGGGGATCGTGCACCCGACGGTGCACGGCGTCCACGGCACCGCCGCGTCGGGCCCCGACGGCCACGTGGTCTTCGCGGGCCTCGGCGGCACGATCGACGACGACCCCGACGCCGCGCGCGAGGAGATCGCCGCGCTGCGCTACCCGCGCTGGGAGGCCGAGTACCGGCTGCGGATCCTCGACGAGCTCGGCGCCCAGCAGCCCGTGCTGCTGTTCGCCACCCCGCCCGCGCACAAGGGCCGCGACCTGCCCGGCAGCGAGGTCGTCGCCGAGCTCGTCGCGACGTATCGCGCGCGGCTCGTGGTCTGCGGCGGCGAGCCGGCGACGGAGCTGCTCGGCCGCACGCTCGTGGTGGCGCCCGGGAGCCTCGCCGACGGCCGGTTCGCCGTCGCCGACCTCCACGCCCGCGAGGCCGAGGCCGGCGTGCTGGCCGAGGTCGGATGATCGTCGAGACCGACATCCCGGCACGGCTGGACCGGCTGCCCTGGTCGCGCTTCCACTGGCGGATCGTCATCGGGCTGGGGACGGTGTGGGTCCTCGACGGCCTGGAGGTCACGATCGTCGGCGCGATCGCGCCGCGGCTGACCGAGGCGGGCAGCGGCATCGGGCTGACCAGCGCCGAGGTCGGGACGGCCGCGGCGCTCTACGTCGCCGGCGCGTGCGTCGGCGCGCTGCTCTTCGGCCGCCTCACCGACCGCTTCGGCCGGCGCAACCTGTTCATGGTGACGCTCGGCCTCTACCTCGCGGCGACGGTGGCGACCGCGTTCTCGTTCGACCCGTGGTTCTTCTTCGTCTGCCGCGCGCTGACCGGAATGGGCATCGGGGGTGAGTACTCCGCGATCAACAGCGCCATCGACGAGTTGATCCCCGCGCGCAACCGCGGCCGCGTCGACGTCGCGATCAACGGCAGCTTCTGGGTCGGCGCGGCGCTCGGCGCCGTCGTCTCGCTGGTCCTCCTCGACGAGCACTTCCTGGCCGCCAACCTCGGCTGGCGCCTGGCCTTCGGCGCGGGCGCGGTCCTCGGCATCGGCATCCTGCTCGTGCGCCGCACCGTGCCCGAGAGCCCGCGCTGGCTGATCATCCACGGCCGCACGGAGGAGGCCGAGCGCGTCGTCTCCGCGATCGAGCGCGAGGTGCAGGCGCAGACCGGCGGGCCCCTGCCGGAGCCGCGCGGGTCCATCCAGATCCGGCAGCGGGACACGATCCCCTTCCGCGAGATCGCGCGCGCGGCGATCGAGCGCTACCCCAACCGCGTCGTGCTCGGCCTGGCGCTGTTCCTCGGCCAGGCGTTCCTCTACAACGCGGTCACGTTCGACCTCGGCACGATCCTCAACCGCTTCTTCGACGTGTCGTCGAGCACCGTGCCCTACTTCATGGTCCTGTTCGCGGCGAGCAACTTCCTGGGCCCGCTGCTGCTGGGACGGCTGTTCGACACCGTGGGCCGCATCCCGATGATCGCGGGGACCTACCTCGGCTCGGCCGCGGTGGTCGTCGCCCTCGGCTTCATGCTGCGCTCAGGGACCCTGGACCGGTGGTCGTTCATGGCGTTCGTCCTGGCGGCGTTCTTCCTGGCCTCGGCCGGCGCGAGCGCGGCGTACCTGACGGTCAGCGAGATCTTCCCGATGGAGACGCGCGCGCTGTCGATCTCCCTGTACTACGCGATCGGCACCGCCGTCGGCGGCATCTCGGGCCCGCTGATCTTCGGGCACATGATCCACAGCGGGAGCCTCGACCGGGTCGCGACCGCCTTCTTCATCGGCGCGGGCGCGATGGCGCTCGGCGGCCTGGCCGAGCTGCGCTTCGGTGTGCGCGCCGAGGGGCAGTCGCTGGAGAGCATCGCCAAGCCGTTGACCGCCGAGGAGGCCGAGGCCGGGGCCGGGGCGGGGGCCGCATCACCGGAGACCGCGCAGGACGAGCGGATCCGCGCGCGCGGCGAGCGCCGCCGCGCCCGCGAGCGGGCGGGCGGGCGCCGCTGGCTCCCGGGCCCGGGCTCGTCGTTCGGCTCGCCCGCGTTCGCCGGCACGGCCGGCACGGCGAGCCGCTACGCGGCGATGGCCGAGGTCGACCTCGACCGCGAGGTCGAGGCGATCGCCGTGGCCGTCGACGGCGTCGAGCCCATCGACCGCGACGCGCTGCGCCGCCGCGTGCGCGGCGACGGATGGGGTCCGGGGCGCTTCGAGGCGGCCTGGCGCGTGGCCGTCGACGAGGGCCGCGCGGGCCAGCTCGCGGGAGGCGCACAGCGCCGCGCGTCGGGGCCGCGGACGCCGCGCGGCGGCGCGGCGCGACCCACGTGAGCACGCAGCCGACGGACCGCCGCAGCCCGCGGCGCCGGCTGCGCGACGGGCGCAGCCCATCACGCCTGGAGGCGGGGATCGCCCGCCAGCTGAGCCGCGAGGCGGTCAAGCGCGCGCGGATCCAGCTGCTCGTCCTGGCCCCGGCCGTCGCCGCGATCCTGGTCGTCTACCACTACCGGATCCAGCTGTTCGGCCCCCAGTGGGACACCGTCGTGCGCGTCATCACCGCGATCGCGCTCGTCGCGCTCGGCTGGCAGGTCGCCCGCGACGTCGGCCGCTCGTTCGGGCCGGTGCTCTTCCGCCACCTGGAGCCGGCGACCGCGGGCACCGCCGGCTTCCTGATCCGCCTGGCCACCATGGTCGCCGCGGTCATCCTCGCGCTGCGCATCGCGCGGCTGGATCCGCAGACGATCGCGCTCTCGGGCGCCTTCACCGCCGTGATCTTCGGCCTCGCCGCGCAGCAGACGCTCGGCAACCTGATCGCCGGGACGGTGCTCGTGAGCGCGCGGCCGTTCCAGGTCGGCGACCGCGTCCGGATGCAGGGCGGCGGGCTGGCCGGGACCGTGGAGGGCGTCGTCAGCTCGTTTGGGTTGTTGTACACCATGATCGCGCAGGGGGCCGACTCGATCATGATCCCCAACTCGGTCGTGCTCAACGTCGCGGTGGCGCCGCTGCGCGAGCCCGCGGGCGTCGACCTGCGGGCGCGGCTGCAGCCGAGCGCCACGCCCGCCGAGGTCCAGAAGCGCCTGGAGCAGGCGCTGCACACGCCGCTGCGCGGCTCGCCGAACGTGACGCTGGAGGAGCTCGACGGCGACGAGGTCGTCGTCCGGATCGGCGCCACGCCCGCGCGGTCGTCCGACGGCCCTCAACTGGCGAGCGAGGTGCTGGACGCCATCTCCCCCCTCACCGCCCGGTCGCCCGCCCCGTCCTGAGCCGCTCTTCTGGCGCGGCGCCGGCGGCCTATCTCAGGGGTGGATCGCAGCACCAAGACGGACGGAGGTTCACTCGCATGACCGAGCTGATGACCGAGCAGGGGATGGTCCGCGTGCCCGCGGGGACGTGGGTCGTCGACCCCGCGCACTCCAGCGTCGCCTTCGAGGTGAAGCACATGATGATCTCCACGGTCCGCGGCCAGTTCCGGGAGTTCGACGGCACGCTGGAGGCGGCCGAGGACGACCCCGCCGACTCGCGCGTGCGCGGGACGGTCAAGGTGGCGAGCATCGACACCGGCAGCCCGGACCGCGACGAGCACCTCAAGGGCCCGGACTTCTTCGACGCCGAGCGCTATCCGGAGATCACGTACGCGTCGACGCGCATCGAGCCCCTCGGGGGCCCGAGCTACCGCGTGACCGGCGACCTCACGATCAAGGGCGTCACCCGGCCGGTGACGATGGAGGCGTCGGTGGAGGGCGCCGGCGAGGACCCGTGGGGCGCCGAGCGGGTCGGCATCCGCGTGCGCGGGGAGCTCGACCGCAAGGACTTCGGGCTGACCTGGCAGCAGCCGCTGGCCAAGGGCGGCGTGCTGGTCGGCGAAGAGGTCAAGATCCTGATCGACGTCTCGGCGGTGCGGCCGTCATGAGCGGCTCGATGGCCGGTGGCCTCTTCACCCCCGACCGCGTCCCGACGGGCGCGAGCCCGGTGTCGCTGTGGGCGTTCGTCACGGCGCTCCCGCCGGGCGAGGTCAAGCGCGCGCGCCGGTGGCTGATCGCCGTCGGGATCCTCGCGGTGATCGCCGGGATCGTCGCGATCGTGGTCCCGATCGCGGCGTCGGTGACGATGACGCTGTTCGTCGGCTGGCTGCTGATGTTCTGGGGCGTCCTGGGAGCGGTGCAGGCGATCCGCGGCCCGGCGCCGCGGTCGACCAAGGCCTGGCGGATCGTCGGCGCCGTGCTCGCGTTCGCGGTCGGCTTCTACCTCGTCGTGCTGCCGCTGAACGGGACGGTCACGCTGACCTTCCTGCTGGCGGTCTGGTTCTTCGGGACCGGCCTCCTGTCGCTGTGGTCGGCGTGGCAGAACCGGCACGCGGGCGGCGTGGCGATGACCGTCGTCGACGGCGTGCTGTCGCTCATCCTCGGCCTCCTGATCGCGGTGAGCCTGCCGAGCTCGGCGGCGTGGGCGATCGGGCTGCTCGTCGGCTTCTACATGCTCTGGTGGGGCAGCGGCGCGCTCGTCGCCGCGTTCCTGACCAGGCGCCTGGGCACCCGGCTCACGACCTGATGAGCGCCCGCCCTATGACAACGGCCGCATCCGGCCTACCACCAGGTTCGACCGTTGCGGCCCGCCCACGGGCCGCAATCTGACGACGAAGGGAGCAGGGAGCATGACCGAGGAGCTCAGCGGCAAGAAGGTGGCGATCCTGGCGACGGACGGCGTGGAGCGCGTCGAGCTCGAGCAGCCACGCAGCGCGGTGGCCGAGGCCGGCGCGGAGGTCGAGCTGCTGTCGATCCACGACGGCGAGATCGCGGCGCGCGACCACGACCTCGAGGACGCCGGCACGTTCACCGTGGACGGCCTGGTGTCCAACGCGTCGGTCGGCGACTACGACGCGCTGCTGCTGCCCGGCGGCACGGTGAACCCCGACAAGCTGCGCGTGGACGACGATGCCGTCGCCTTCGTCCGGGAGTTCTTCGAGAGCGGCAAGCCGATCGCGGCGATCTGCCACGGGCCGTGGACGCTCATCGAGGCCGGCGTGGTGGCAGGACGGAAGATCACGTCGTGGCCGAGCGTGCGCACCGACCTGCGCAACGCGGGCGCCACGGTCCTGGACCAGGAGGTCGTCGTCGACGACGGGCTCGTCTCGAGCCGGAGCCCCGACGATCTGCCGGCGTTCTGCGCGAAGATCGTCGAGGAGTTCGCCGAGGGGCGCCACGCGAACCGCACGGCCGGAGCGGTGGCGTCATGAAGGCCGTCGTCTACGACGGCCCGCGCGACGTGACGGTCCGGCAGGTCGACGACCCGCGGATCGAGCAGCCGACCGACGCGCTGGTCCGGATCACGACCACGAACATCTGCGGGTCCGACCTGCACATGTACGAAGGCCGCACCGACTTCGAGCAGGGGCGCGTCTTCGGCCACGAGAACCTCGGGCAGGTCGTCGAGGTCGGCAAGGGCGTTCAGCGGCTGAACGTCGGCGACTGGGTGTGCCTGCCGTTCAACGTGGCGTGCGGGTTCTGCGCGAACTGCAACCGCGGGTTCACGAACTACTGCCTGACCGCTCAGCCCATGCAGAACATGGCCGGCGCCGCCTACGGGTTCGCCGACATGGGGCCCTGGCAGGGCGGGCAGGCCGAGATGCTGCGGGTGCCGTGGGCCGACTTCAACGCGCTGCGGCTGCCGGAGGACGCCGAGGAGAAGCAGGACGACTACGTCATGGTCGCCGACATCTTCCCCACGGGCTGGCACGCGACCGAGATGGCCGGCCTCGAACCCGGGGAGACCATCGTGATCTACGGCGGCGGACCGGTCGGCCTGATGGCGGCCTACTCGGCGACGATCAAGGGCGCCTGCAAGGTCATGGTCGTCGACCGGCACCCCGACCGGCTGCGGCTGGCCGAGTCGATCGGCGCGGTGGCGATCGACGACTCGAAGGAGTCGCCCGTCGACCGCGTGCTCGAGGAGACCGACGGCCTCGGCGCGCACCGGGGCTGCGAGTGCGTCGGCTACCAGGCGCACGACCCGCAGGGCCACGAGCACCCGAACGACACGCTCAACAAGCTCGTTCAGTCGGTGCGGTTCACCGGCGGGATCGGCGTCGTCGGCGTCTACGTCCCCGAGGACCCGGGCGGCCCGGACGACTTCGAGAAGGACGGCAAGATCGTCTTCGACTTCGGGATGATGTGGTTCAAGGGCCAGCAGATGGGCACGGGCCAGTGCCCGGTCAAGCGGTACAACCGCCACCTGCGCAACCTCATCCACGGCGGCCGGGCGCAGCCGTCGTTCATCGTCTCGCACCGCCTCGGCCTCGACGCCGCACCGGACGCCTACGACCACTTCGACCGCCGCGACGACGGTTGGACGAAGGTCCTGCTCAAGCCCGGACACAACGGCGCCGGAGCCCGGGCGTAGCTTCACACCTCGGGCCCTCTCTCCCCCGAGAAGAAGGCCCCGCGTAGGCGGGGCCGTCTTGCTGCAGTGGTCGCTGGCCGCAACGCAACGACCGCACAAAAAGGCCCGCATGATGTGCGGGCCTTTCTGTCGCGTCAGGCGGCGGTCTCTCGGTGTGGGAGCTTCCAGCCCGGCCGCGGGAAGTGGCAGGTGTAGCCGTTGGGGTAGTGCTGGAGGTAGTCCTGGTGCTCGGGCTCGGCCTCCCAGAAGGGGACGGCCTCGCTGATCTCGGTCACGACCTTGCCGGGCCACAGGCCCGAGGCGTCGACGTCGGCGATCGTGTCCTCGGCGACCTGGCGCTGCTCGTCGCTGGTGGAGAAGATCTCGGAGCGGTAGCTCGATCCGACGTCGTTGCCCTGACGGTCCTTGGTCGTCGGGTCGTGGATCTGGAAGAAGAACTCCAGGATGTCGCGGTAGGAGATGCGCTCGGGGTCGAAGACGATCTCGACGGCCTCGGCGTGGCCGGGATGGTTGCGGTAGGTCGGGTGGTCGTTGGTGCCACCGGTGTAGCCGACCCGCGTGGAGATGACCCCGTCACGTGCGCGCAGGAGCTCCTGAACGCCCCAGAAGCAGCCGCCCGCGAGGATCGCGGTCTCGACGTTGTCGCTCATCGTTCTCTCCTTGCTCGGAAGCTCTACGTCCGAGCAGTCTGACGCATCCGATTGGACACCAACAACCGCCCGGCTGCCGTCTGCCGGCGCCCGCTCCCTACGCCCGAGTCGTTGCTGACCGATCAGCCCCCAACGGCGCGGTCGCCCGGCCGCGGCGCGCGGAGACGAGGTACAAGGCCGCGCCAACCGCCATGTAGCCGCCCAGGACCGCGAGGTGCGCGTCTCTCATTCCCGCCGCCGAGAGGAAGCTGACGCCGGCGAGGGTCGAGAGGCCGCCGCTGATGAGCATCGGCACCTGACGGCTCCCACGAAGCGCGAGCACGAACTGCATCGCGCCGGAAACCGCTGCCCAGACGCCGAAGGCGACCAGCGCGGCGCCGGCGTCAGAGCCGAAGGCGGTGGCGCCGACGGCGACTGCGGCGAGCAAGCTCGTCGCGGCGTTGATGCGCAGCGCGGTCGCGTGCGGTTGCCGACGGGCGCCGGCCAGCGACGCGACGACGTCGATCAGCGGGTAGAGCGTGAGCAGGACGGCGGCCGCGATCGGGATGTCGGTGTTGGTGGTGGGCACGCGGTCGCCGATGGCGATCACGATCGCAGCCGCCCACACGAGTGCGAGGACTGCGCGGGCGATGTCGATCCGATGCGGCGAGCTTTGAGCAGACAAAGGGGCTCCTTACGGGCTGTCCGGAGATACAAGAGAGATGGCGCCTCCCAACCCCGTCCCGCAAAGCGGCGCTCCGAGGCGCGTGAGCGCCTCCTGGAGACCGCGTCGCAGCTGTTCTATGCCGAGGGCATCAACAGCGTTGGAGTCGAGCGCATCGTCAAGGAGGCCCAGGTGACGCTCGCGACCCTCTACCGCCACTTCCCCAGCAAGGTCGATCTGGCCGTCGCCTACCTGCAGGGCGCGCACGACCACATCGCCGCCCACGCCACGGAGCAGGCCGACAGGCTGCAGGGCCGCGACCTCGTCCGTGCCATCGGCGACGACGTCACCTCCCAGATCCGGCAGGCCGCCTTCCGCGGCTGCGCCTTCCTCAACGCCGCCTCGGAGTTCGAAGACCCGCACAGCCCGGTGCGCCAGGTCGTCGCCGAGCACCGCCGGTGGTACTACCAACTCATCCACCAAGCCTTCGCCGACGCCGGCCACGCACTCCCCGCCAACGCCGCCCGGCACTTCGTGATGCTCCGCGACGGCGCCATGAGCGCCGCCTACCTCGACACTCCCACCATCGCCACCAGAACCTTCGCCCGCGGCGTCGACGGACTCATCCGCACGATCGACACCGTCCCCTGAGCTCGGCGGAAAGCCCGGTTGGCGGCACGGCCAACCGGCCCGCAGACATCACACCGCCAGTTTCACTCATCGTGCGCGCATCGACGATGCGGATGATCTTCGCTGCGAAGTCGACGTGGTCCCACGTCAGGCCTGCCGGCCGGCGGGATCGGGTCGGCCAGACGTAGCGGTTTGAGTGCGGCGTTCGTCGCCGGTCGACGATCCATCCCTGGTGCAAGGCGTAGGCGAAGAGCCCCTGACAAGACCTGCGAGTGCGTGGCGCGAAGCTCGCGGCTCGGCGGCTTGTCAATGACCTTGCCATGCCGCATCGGCTTCAGCCGGCTTACGAGCCAGCGCGCAGCTCGGTTCTGTCGAACGAGGCAACGGCCCGGTCCGGACCCATTCGGCCGGCCATCCCGTCCCTCACTCGCAGTGCGAGGGTCGAACCCCTGCGACATGTAGGACCGTCCCCCCAAAACTGCCCCCACACGGGGCTTTCGTCGTTCTCGGGCCGCGTCGGCGCGTCACACCTCCACCTCCAGCCCGTCGTGCGCCACCTCGACGCCGGCCCGCAGCACCGCAGCGCGTTCGGGTGAGTGTTCGAGCAGGATCGGGTTCGTGTTGTTGATGTGGACGAGGATCGATCGGGGGCGTTCGAGGCGTGTCAGCGCCTCCAGCGTCCCTCCGCGGCCGGAGAGTGGGATGTGGCCCATCTGGCTCGCGGTGCGGTCGGAGATCCCGAGGCGCGCGAGGTCGTCGTCGTGCCAGAAGGTGCCGTCGACGAGCACGACGTCGCTCGTGGCGAGACGCCCGAGCACGTGGTCGTCGAGGCGGGCGAGCCCCGGCACGTAGGTCAGCACGCCGCCGGTCGAGCGGTCGTGGAAGACCAGCCCGGTCGCCTCGACGTCGGCGCCGGTCCCGGCGAGGTAGCGCGGCGCGTCGCCGCCGGCGGGGAACGACTCGACCTCGATCGAGGATCCGTCGAGGGCGAGTCGTTCCGCGCCGGGCTCGAGCGTCTCCCACCGGACACCGCAGTACTGGGCGAGGATCGGCAGCACGGGGTAGCCGTCCGTCAACGCTCGGCGCACCTGCTCGCTCCCGTACACCCGGAGCGCGGTCGCGGCCTCGCGCAGCAGCAGGAGTCCCGCCGTGTGGTCGATCTCGGCGTCGGTCAGCAGGACGCCGGCCACGGGCGACGCGCGGACGGCGTCCCCGGCCCCAGCCCCATCCGCGGCGGCGACCAGCCCCTCCAGCTGCTCGCGCAGATCCGGCGACGCGTTGACCAGGAACCACGGCCCCTCCGCCCCGCGGATCGCGAGCGACGACTGCGTCCGGGGACGGGCTTCAACTCCCACGCGGGCGGCCGCGCACGTCGGACAACGGCAGTTCCACTGCGGAAAGCCGCCGCCGGCGGCCGAACCAAGAATCCGAACGCGCACCCCGCGCGATGATAGAAACATCCGATGGACGTCGAGGTCACCGCCGCGGAGCCGACCGAGGTCGAGGCCGACGTCCTCGCCCTGGCGGCCGGCGGCCTGCGCGTGCGGGAGCTCGACCGCCGCTTCGAGGGACGACTCAGCCGCGCGGCGGCCGACGCCGATCCGGTGGCGGTCCTCCCCGTCGGCGACGAGCTGCCGGCGCGCCGCGTCGCCGTGGTCGCGCTCGACGGCAGCGACCCGGACGACCTGCAGACCGCGGCGGCCCGCGCCGTGCGCGCGCAGCGCGGCGGCGGCACGCTCGCGTGGGCGCTCGACGAGTCGGTGCCCGTGGCGCTCTACCGCCAGGTGCGGGCGGTCGTCGAGGGCGCCGTCCTCGGCGGCTACGACGCCGGTCGCTTCAAGACCGGCGACCCTGCGCCGCGCGTCGACCGCCTCGTCGTCTGCGGGGCGTCGGAGCGGGAGCACGGGCCGATCGCGGCGCGCGCCGAGCTCTTCGCGCGCTGGACGAACGTCGCGCGCGAGCTCGTCGACGGACCGCCGAACGTGCTCAACCCGGCCGGCCTCGCCGCGCGCGCCGCCGCGCTGCCCGGCGTCGACGTCGAGGTCCTCGACCCGATCGACGCCGGGCTCCCCGCGCTCGCCGCCGTGGGCGGGTCGAGCGCGGCGCCCCCGCGGCTCATCGTCCTGCGCCACGAGCCCGCGGACGCGCCCACGCGGCCGCGCATCGCCTTCGTCGGCAAGGCCGTCACCTTCGACGCCGGCGGCTACTTCCTCAAGCCGCAGTCCGACATCGTGCGCCAGAAGGGCGACATGGGAGGCGGCGCCGCCGTGCTCGCGGCCCTCGGCGCGATCGCCGAGCTCGGGCTGCCGCTCAACGTGATCGGCGTCCTCCCCGCCTGCGAGAACATGATCGGGCCCGGCGCGATCCGGCCGTCGGACGTGATCACGACCGCCGCCGGCCTCACCGTCGAGGTGACGAACCCCGACGCCGAGGGCCGCCTCATCCTCGCCGACGCGCTCTGGTATGCGCGCGGCCAGGGCGCGACGCACGTGGTCGACCTCGCGACGCTGACCGGCGCGATGAAGGCCGGGATGGGCGACCTCTTCGGCGGCGTCTTCGCCAACGACGAGAACTGGCAGCAGCTGGTCGTCGACGCCGGCAACGCCGCCGGCGACCTCGCGTGGCCGTGGCCCCTGCACCGGCGCTACCGCCGGCTGCTCGAGTCGCGGGTCGCCGATCTGCGCAACACCTCCGGGCGGCCCTACGGGTACCCGATCACGGCGGCGGCCTTCCTCGAGCACTTCGCCGGCCAGGGGCCGTGGGCGCACGTCGACATGCTCGGCCCCGCGCTCCTCGACGACGATCGCGGCGACGCCGTGGGGCCGGGAGCGAGCGGGTACGGCGTCCGGATGCTCGTCGAGCTCGCCTCGCGCCTGGCCACGACGCTCAGCCGCGGCGAGCACGCCGGAGCGAGCCTCGAGGCGTTCAGAAGCCGGCCGGTCGCATAGTCCGTCGCATCGTCCGGTACGTGAACGCGTCGGTCCGCGCCGGCTCGCGCGCGGCGACCACGACATCGTGGTGCGGCGAGAAGCGGCAGACGGGATCGGTGGCCGCGGCGTCGCCGGTGAGCCGCAGCGCCTGACAGCGGCAGCCGCCCCAGTCCTCCTCCTGGCGCCCGAGCGGACACGACCGGCACGGCTCCTGCATCCAGTCCGTGCCACGGAAGCGCGTGAACGCGTCCGACTCGTTCCAGATCCAGTCCAGTGAGCGCTCGCGCACGTTCGGGAACGCGAGGTCGGGGATCGTCGCCGCGGCCTGGCACGGAAGCGCCTCGCCGTTGGGCGCGACGACGATCGCGGTCTGCCCCCAGCCGCCCATGCAGGGCTTCGGCAGGTCCTCGTGGTGGTCCGGGAGCACCCAGAGGACCGTGATCCTCGGTCCGACGCGCGCGCGGAAGCGCCGCACCGCCTCCTCGCCGTGCTCGAGCTGCTCCCGCGTCGGCGCGAGCGCCTGCTGGTTCAGGACGGCCCAGCCGTAGTACTGGGTGTTGGCGAGCTCGAGCCGCTGCGCGTCGAGCTCCTCGGCCAGCAGCAGGACCTCCTCGATCCGGTCGAGGTTCTGGCGGTGCAGGACGCAGTTGACCGTGAGCGGGAACCCCAGCGCGCGCGCCGCGCGGGCGGCCGCGATCTTCTTCGCGAACGACCGGATGCCGGCGATCCGGTCGTTCTCCTCCGGATCCGGGCTCTGGATCGAGACCTGCACGTGGTCGAGCCCCGCCTCCTTCAGGCGCGCGGCGCGCTCGCGCGTCAGGAGCGTGCCCGCCGTCACGAGCGTCGAGTACAGGCCGCTCGCGCGCCCGGCGGCGACGAGCTCGTCGAGGTCGCGGCGCAGCATCGGCTCGCCGCCCGTCAGCGCCAGCTGCACGACGCCCAGCGCCCGCGCCTCGCGGAAGACGCGCGTCCAGTGCTCGGTCTCCAGCTCGGCGCGGTAGCGCTCGCCGCCGATGTCCACCGGGTTGGAGCAGTACGGGCAGTGCAGCGGGCACTGGTAGGAGAGCTCGGCGATGAGCGTGTAGGGCCTAGGCGGCGGCATCGACCACCAGCCCGCGCTCGCCCATCCCGCCGAGCAGCTCGCGCACGTCGCCGGCGAGGTCCGCGCCGGCATAGCGCTCCGACAGCGCCGCGGCGATCTCGTCCAGCGAGCGCTGGCCGTCGCACAGCTCGAGCACCTCCGCCGCCGTCGCGTTGAGGCGCACCGCGCCCTCCGGGATGAGCAGCAGGTGCTCCTCGCGCACGTCGTCGTACTGCAGGCGCGCGCCGTCGGCGAGCCGGGGCCGGTTCATGCCGCCGCCGGCGGTTGCGTGCCGGCGTGCTCGATCGCGTCGAGCTGCGCCCAGAGCACCTCCGTCTTGAACCTGAGCGCCGCGACCGCGCGCTCCTGCTGCTCGCCCGTCACGCAGCGCTCGACCACCAGCCCGAGCGCGTGCTCCGCGTCGCGCGGGGCCTGCACGAGCCGGTCGCGGAAGTACTGGAGGCCGGCCGGGTCGATCCACGGGTAGTGCGCCTCCAGCGCCGCTACGCGCGCGCGGATCGCGGCCGGGCCGAACAGCTCCGTGAGCGACGAGGCCACCGCCTCGATCCAGGGCCGCCGCCGCGCGAAGCTCACGTAGGCGTCGACGGCGTAGCGCACCGCCGGCAGCACGCGCCGCTCGGAGACGAGCTCGTCGCGCGGCACGGCGAGCGCCTCGCCGAGGCGCAGCCACGACTCGATCCCGCCCGTGCCGGGCGCCGTCCCGTCGTGGTCGACGATCCGCCGGATCCACACGCGGCGAACCTCCACCTCCGGGCAGTTCGAGAGGATCGCCGCGTCCTTCAACGGGATGCACGCCTGGTAGTAGAACCGGTTCGCGACCCAGCGCTGAAGCTCCTCGCGCGTGAGCTGACCCGCGTCCATCCGCACGTGGAACGGATGCCGGTCGTGGTAGCGCGTCCCCTGGGCGCGGAGCCGCTCGACGAGCGCGTCCCCGGTCCAGGGCGACGCCTCGCCCACCGGTTCGACTGTCTGACCTATCGCTTGTACAGGTAGCAGGTGACCTCGGAGCAGAGGTCGATGACCTCAAACGTGGGCTTGGACCATGTCATATGCCTTGCCTCCCATTTCGGATTTGCGACGACGGTCGGTCAGTCCTCCGGCAGCGCGAAGGCGAACAGCGCGCTGCCCTGCCCCGCGCCCAGCATCCCGGGCAGGAACCCCTCGGTCCAGGCGCCCCAGCCGGTCGGCACGGCGATGTACTGCCGGCCGTCGACGCTGTAGCTGCACGGGCTGCTGTGGTGGCCGCTGCCGCACTGGAACTGCCACAGGATGTTGCCGGTCCGCGCGTCGACGGCGTTGAACTCACCGGTCGGCTCGCCGGCGAACACGAGGTCGCCGCCCGTCGCCAGCACCGACGCGCACATCGGGATGTCGTTGGGGCAGCGCCACTTCTCGGCGCCCGTCCGCGGGTCGAACGCGCTGATCGACCCGGCCATGTCCTCGAGGTCCACGGCGACGCCCGCGCCCCAGTACGGGATGCTCTCCTTGAACTCCCGGCGCCGCCGGGTGGCGGTCGCGCCGACGTCCTGCACCGGTGCGTAGAGGAGCTCGGTCTTCGGGCTGTAGGCGGCGTGCGTCCACTCCTTCGCGCCGGCCGGGCCGGGCCAGAAGTGGACCGGGTCGCCCTCCTTGTCGGGGTAGACCTTCGCGGTGACGTTGCCCTTCTCGTCGACCTCGCCCCAGTCGATGCGGTCGACGAACGGCGCCACCCGGACCGGGTCCATGGTCGTGCGATCCAAGATGTACAGGAACCCGTTCTTGTCGAAGTGGGCCGCCAGCTTCTGCCCGTCGAGGTCGAACAGGATGTGCTCCATCGTGGAGTCGTAGTCCCACAGGTCGTGCGGGGTGTACTGGAAGTGCGCGCGGATCTCGCCGCTGTCCACGTCGACGGCCACGCCGGAGTCGGTGTAGAGGTTGTCGCCCTCGCGGACGGCGCCGTCGAAGTCGGGACACGGGTTGCCGGTCCCGAAGTACAGGAGGTTGAGCTCCGGGTCGAAGGTGCTCGTGACCCAGCAGTTCGCGCCGCCCCGCGCCCAGGCCTCGCCGTCGGCGGGCCAGGTCTCGGACCCGGGCTCGCCGGGCTTGGGCACCATGTAGCACCGCCAGACGCGCTCACCGGTCTCACGCTTGAACGCATCGGCGTGGCCGCGGACGCCGAACTCCCCGCCGGAGCTGCCGACGATGACCATGTCCTTGACGACCAGGGGCGCGACCGTCGCGCTCTCGCCGGCGCGCACGTCGCCGTAGGTCTGGTCCCAGACCTTCTTGCCGGTCTCGGCGTCGAGGGCGATGATGTGGGCGTTCAGCGTGACGGCGAACACCAGGCCGTCGGCCACGGCGACCCCGCGGTTGACGTTGCCGCAGCAGAGCGACACGTCGTACGGGATCGCGTGCTTGTAGCGCCACAGCTCCGAGCCCGTCCGGGCGTCGATGGCCCAGATCCAGCCGTCCCACCCCGAGACGAACATGATGCCGTCGACGACGATCGGGGACGCCTCGAACGAGTACGTCGACTTGCCGGCGTGCAGGCCGACCGAGCCGCACTGGAAGACCCACGCCGGAGCCAGCCGCTTGACGTTCTCCGTGTTGATCTGGTCCAGCGGGCTGTAGCGCTGCCCGTCGTAGGCGCCGTAGTACGTGAGCCAGTTGTGCGGCTCGGAGCGCGCGTCGAGGATGCGCTCGTAGGTGACGCCCTTGGTCACCGGGGGCGCATGCCCGATCGTCGGGCTGAGCGTCACCGCGTCGACGGCATGCCCTGCGTCTACGTAGTCGGTTGCCATGCGACTGCTCCTTTGCGGCTATGAGGTTGTGCGGGGCGTCGAGCTACGGCCGCGGCTGCGGCGGGCGGTCCAGGCGGGCCTCCGGGGGCGCGTCCCCCTCGACGACGATCGCCCCGGTCAGGCCGCGGCCCTCGTCGTTGCCGGTCCGCGAGCCGTACCAGTAGTACCCCGGGCCGTCGAGGTGAAGGGTCGCTGTCCCCTTCGAGTGGTTCACCAACCAGATGAACTGCGAATCACCATTGCTCGGCAGGACCGCGCAATGCGTGTTCTTGTCGTCGTTGATGAGCGTCAGCTCCAGATCGCCCCCGTGGGGGATGACCAGGATCCCGGGCTCGAACACCAGCTCGTCCTCCGGGATCCGGATCGTGGCGGTCATCGTGCCGTTCGATCCCTCCTCGGCGATTCCGACGGTTCCCCGTCCGAGGATTCGACCGAGGGTCGCACCGTTCTGGTGGTCCAGACCCGCTACATCGACGCTGCGTTGGGCAGTCTCGCTCAAGGCTCTCTCCCCTGCGTGCGGTTTGTGTCAATCCTACTCGCGTACGGGCTCGCCGGACAGGTTGTCAGCGGCCTGCCGGGTCGCGATGTCGCCCATCAGACACACGCTGGCGCCCATGGAGCATGCCGCCGACCGCGTCGAGCAGCGCGCGCGCCTTCAGCAGCATCTCGTCGAGCTCGGCCTCCGGGTCGGAGCCCGCGACGATCGCGCCCCCGGCGCCGATCGTGACGCCGTCGTCCGCGGCCACCAGCGTGCGGATCACGACGCTCAGGTCTGCGGTGCCGTTGACGGCCAGGAAGCCCAGCGCGCCCGAGTACACGCCGCGCGGCCGCCCTTCGAGGCGGTCGAGGATCTCGAGCGTGCGCAGCTTGGGCGCTCCGGTCATCGAGCCGGGCGGGAACGCGGCGCGCACGCAGTCGATCGCGTCGGCGTCCGCGCGCAGGCGGCCGCGGACGACGGTCACCATCTGGTGGACGGTGGCGTAGGACTCGACGACCATCAGCCGCGGGACGTCGACCGTGCCCAGCCGCGAGACGCGGCCGAGGTCGTTGCGCACGAGGTCGGCGATCATGAGGTTCTCGGCGCGGGTCTTCTGGTCGCGCCGCAGCTCGGCCGCGGCGCAGGCGTCGGCGAACGGCTCCGCCCGGCGCGCCGCGGTGCCCTTCATCGGCCGGGACTCGACGGTGCGGTCGCGGTCGACGCGCAGGAAGCGCTCGGGGGAGGAGCTCAGGACCGATAGCCCGCCGAGCCGCAGGAGCGCGGCGAACGGCGCTGGGTTGCGCGCGCGCAGCGCCCGGTAGGCCGGGACCGGATCGAGCGGCCCGTCGCTCCGCAGCTCGGTCGTCAGGCAGATCTCGTAGCTCTCGCCGTCGAGGATCGCGCGCCGGCAGGCCGCGATGTTCTCCAGGTACGCGGCGGCCGAGTCGCGCGGCGCGAAGCCCAGCGTGCCGGGCGCCGCCGGCGCCGCCGGCAGCGGCGGCGGCTCGCGGGCGAGCACGCGCAGCCGCCGCTCGGTCGCGGCGAGCCAGGCCTCGGCCTCCTCGGCGCCGTCGGCGTCGGTCAGCGCGAGCAGGTGGATCCGGCGCTCCCGGTGGTCGAACGCGATCAGCCGGTCGCAGAGGAGCAGCGCGGCGTCGGGCAGCGGCGAGGTCTGCGTGACGCGGTCGCCGCACTCGGCCTTCAGCTCGAAGCCGAGGTAGCCCGCGAACCCGCCGACGAAGTCGAACGGCAGGTCGGGCGCGTCGACGCGCAGCCGCTCGAGCTCGCGACGGCAGTGGTCGAACACGCTCTCGCGGCGCACCTCCCGGTGGCCCGACGCGCGCTCGACCTCCACCGCCCGCGCGCCGACGTCGTACCGGACGACCTGGCCGAGCGGCCCGTCGGGCGCGCCGATGTAGGAGAAGCGGGCGACGCCCGCCCCGGTGCGCGAGCTGTCGAGCCAGACCGCGTGGTCGTGGCCGGCGAACAGGGCGCCGAAGACGGCCTCCGGCTCGCACCACGCGTCCAGGCGCCGCCGGCGCAGCTGCGTGCCCTGGAGCGGCGGCGCCGGCCTGCGCCGCTGAGCACATCTTACCAGTGGCGGTGGCGGCCGCCGGCGGCGGGGCGTGAGGTCACGGAAGTTCTCGACCAGCGCGCGGCCGTGCGCCGTGGCCACCGACTCAGGGTGGAACTGCACGCCAAACAGCGGGCGCGCGCGGTGCTCCAGGGCCATGACCACACCGTCGGGCGTCCACGCCGTCACGCGCAGCTCCGGCGGCACGGCGCCGACCACGAGCGAGTGGTAGCGCACGGCGAGGAAGTCCTGCGGGAGGCCCGCGAAGAGCGCGCTCCCGTCGTGGCGGATCGGGCTCAGGCGCCCGTGCATCACCTCGCGGGCGTGCTCGATCGTGCCGCCCGCGGCGTACGCGAGCTCCTGGTGGCCGAGGCAGACGCCGAGCACCGGCACCTCCGCGCGCCGCAGCACGTCGAGCGCGACCCCCACGTCGCGCGGGCGCTCCGGCCGTCCGGGTCCGGGCGAGATCACCACGTTGTCGGGATCGAGGCCGAGGAGCTCGCTCCACGGGAGCTCGTCGTTGCGCACGACGATCGGCTCTTCGCCATTGACCTCGCCGAGGAGATGGAAGAGGTTGAACGTGTAGGAGTCGTAGTTGTCGATCAGCAGCGTGCGCATCCGCCGGCCCACCACGGCCCAGAGTCTCCCCCTTCCGGGCTGCGCGTGAGCATGCGCGTCGCCGTGCTCGGCTCGACCGGAGGCTGGCACGCGGAGCGCCTGGAGCGGGCGCTGACCGCCCGCGGGCACGCGTGCGCCTTCGCTCCGGTGACGCGGATCGTGGGCCGGATCGACGGCGGCTTCGCGGCCAGCTCGCGCGACCTGGCGCTCGACGCGTGCGACGTCGTGGTCGTGCGCGCGATCCCGCGCGGCTCGCTCGAGCAGGTCGTCTTCCGCGTCGACGCGCTGCACGCGCTGGCCGCCGTCGGCGTGCGCGCCGTCAACGGCGCGCTCGCGATCGAGCGCACCATCGACAAGTTCCTCGCCTCCGCGCTGCTGGCCGCCGCCGGCGTTCCGACGCCGCGGACCGTCGCCTGCGAGCGCGCCGACGAGGCGCTGCAGGCCTTCGACGACCTCGGCTCCGACGTCATCGTCAAGCCGCTGTTCGGCTCGATGGGGTTCGGGGCCGCCCGGGTCGAGGACCGCGACGTCGCGCAGCGGGTGTTCCGCGCGCTCGAGATCGAGCGGGCCGTCTACTACCTCCAGGAGACGCTGCCGCACGACGGCGTCGACCTCCGCGCGCTGGTCGTCGGCGAGCGCGTGGTCGGGGCGATCGAGCGCGTCGGCACCGGCTGGCGCTCGAACCTGGCGCGCGGCGCGCGCGCCCGGCCGGTCGCGCTGGAGGAGGACCGCGCGCGGATGTGCGTGCGGGCGGCCGCGGCGGTCGGCGCCGAGTACGCCGGCGTCGACCTCCTGCGCGCCGCCGACGGGCGCGACTACGTGATCGAGGTCAACGGCATCCCGGGATGGCGCGGCGTGGAGGAGGCGACGGGGGTCGACGTGGCCGCCGCCCTCGTCGACCACCTGGAGGACGGGCTCAGCTGAGCGCGCGCAGCTCGTCGGGTCCGATGGCGCCGCCGTGCAGCGCGGTGGCGACGAGCGCCCCGGCGGCGCCCGCGCCTTCGAGCGCGCGGAGGTCGCCGGCGTGGCGCACGCCTCCGCCGGCGAGCAGCTCGACGCCGGGGAGGCGGGAGCGCAGCTCGGCGAGCAGGGTCACGTCCGGCCCCTCGCCGGAGCCGACGCGCGCGAGG
>DATDMD010000219.1:0-8380 GCA_036518975.1 Baekduia sp. | reverse complement strand
ATCCGCAGGGACATCGAGGACACGCGCGACCGCATGGGCGACACCGTCGACGCGCTGGGCTACAAGACCGACGTCAAGGCGCGCGCCGGCGACAAGGTCGGCGCGCTCAAGGAGAAGGTCACCGGCGCCACGCCGTCGACCGGCGACGTGCAGGACGGCGCCAAGAAGGCCGTCGGCATCGCCCAGGAGAACCCGCTCGGCCTCGCGGTCGGCGCGGTCGCCGTCGGCTTCCTGGCCGGCATGCTGATCCCGTCGACCAAGGTCGAGGACGAGAAGCTCGGTCCGATGGCCGACCAGGTCAAGGACCAGATCAAGGACACCGGCGCCGAGGCGCTGGAGCACGGCAAGGCCGTCGCCACGGAGACCGCCTCCGCGGCGGCCGACGCCGCCAAGTCCACCGCCCAGCACGAGGGCCAGGCACACGCCGAGGACCTCAAGGGCACGGCTCAGGACAACGCGCAGGCCGCCCGCGAGGGCGTCGCCGGCGCGTAGTAGCGCTTCCCGGGTGCGCGGCGCGGACAAGGAGGTCCGCGCCGCAGGTCGTCACCGGCCGGGCGCCGCTTCGGCGACGGTCGGGTTCGGGACCAGGACGACGATCGTGGCGTCGTCGGAGAGCGGGTCCTCGATGGCCTCGCGCACGGCGTCCTCGATCGCGCGCAGGGTTCCTGCGGCCGACGCGAGCGGCGCCTTGGCGACGGCGTCGCGGATCCCGTCCAGCCCGAGCGACGTGCCGGCGACCGTCGGCCGCTCAAGGATCGCGTCGGACACCAGCAGCAGGCGCTCGCCGTCGGCCAGCCGTCGCTCCTGGACCGCCGGCGCGGTGGGCAGGCCGCGCTGGCCGAGCATCGTCAGCACGCCGTCGCCCAGCACCTCGAGCGTGCCGTCGGCCGTGATCAGGATCGGCGCGTGCTCGCCGCACGTGACCCAGCGGACCGTCGCCGTCGCGCCGTTGTAGGTCGCGATCGTGACGTGGGCGGTCGCCTTGCCGCCGGAGACCTCGCGCAGCACGTCGTGCATCGCCCGGACCACGGGCGCCGGGTCGGAGACCGCGTGGCGCGCGGCCCGGAACGCGCCGAGGATCACGGCGCCCAGGCCGGCCGCGGCCGGCCCTTCGCCCACGGTGTCGGCGATGCCGATCCACGCGCAGTCGTGGTTCTCGGCGTAGTCGAACCAGTCGCCGCCGATGTCGTAGCCGGGCAGGACGTTGCCGGCGATCAGCGCGCCGGCGATCCGCAGGATCCGCGGCGGGAGGAGGTTCTGCTGGATCTCGGCCGCGGCCGTGGTGCGGCGCGTGCGGCGCACGGCGGCGATGCCGTCGGTGTACTCGTCGGCGAGCGCGATGGCGGCCGCGGCCTCCGCGGCGAGGTCGCGCAGCGCGTCGTCGCCCGCGCCGATCGCCAGCAGCACCCCCATGGCCCGTCCGCGCAGGTACATCGGCGCGACGGCCACGCCGGGCAGCAGCTCCCGGATCGACGCCCGCAGCGGCTCGACGCCTTCGCGCGGGATCTCGGGGCCCACGGCGAGCGGGACCGGGATGCGGTCCGGGAACCCGCCGCCGCCGGCCATCCGCTGCAGGGTGGTCCCGTCGAGGTCGCAGAGGTAGACGGCGGCGGCCGTCACGCCGGCCAGGCGCTGGGCCTCGGCCACGACCTGGTCGCCCACCAGGAACGGCGGGACCTTGTTGAGCACGTCGGTGATCGACAGCGGCGTCGGGGCGGCGTGCGCCAGCTCGCCGGCCGGGCGGACGAACTCGAGCTCGTTGGCCTCCGCGTCGTCGCGCTCCTGGCGGCGGACGGCCTTGACGAGGTCGTCGCGCGAGGGGAAGTGCCGGTAGGCCGTGCCGCGGCTGACCCCCGCGGCCGCGGCGATGTCGATCATCGTCGCCTCGGGGCGGTCGACGAGCAGGCGCCGCGCGCCCTCGACGAGCTTGGTCCGGTTCAGGGCCGCGTCGCTGCGGCGCCGACGCCGCTCGCCCACCGGATTCCGGTCTTGAGCCACCTGGTCATCATAGGCGAAACGGGACATCGTGTCTCACCTTCGGTGTTGGAGGCTGTCTGTCTCGGTTCTCCGTGTCGCCGTCCGGGACGTCCGCGCCAGCTTCCGTTTGCCGGGATGGCCGCCGCGGGCACGTCGGGAGTTCCCCGAACGCCTCTTCTCAAGATTGGACATCACCATGGACGCTTCGACCAAGAAGGTCGTGCAGTACCTCGGCGAGGCTCACGCCAGCGAGCTCGCGCTTGTGCGCGTGCTGCAATCGCAGATCGCCATGACCCCGCGCGGGTCCTACCGCTCCGCGCTCGAGACCCACCTCGACGAGACCCGCGACCACGCCGAGCGCGTCGAGCAGCGCCTCGACGACCTGGGCGCCGGCGGCAACCCGCTCGCCGCCGCGGTGACGTTCGCCGAGACCCTCGTCGGCCAGGCGTTCGCGCTGGGCAAGACCCCGTTCGACCTGCTGCGCGGCTCGGGCGGCGAGGAGAAGGTCCTCAAGAACGCCAAGGACGCCTACTCGACCGAGGCGCTGGAGATCGCGACCTACACCGCGATCGAGCGCCTGGCCCGCGCCGTCGACGACGACGAGACGGCCGAGCTCGCGGCGTCGATCCGCGCCGACGAGGAGCGCATGCTCCAGCGGATCCTGCGCGAGATCCCGCGCCTGACCGACGCGGTGGTCGGCGCCGACGTCGAGGGCGACGGCTCCTACGACGTCGGCAGCACCGGCGCCGCCGAGGCGGTCAAGCGGACCGCGAGCCAGGCGCGCAAGGTGCCGGGCGTCGCCCGCGCCGAGGGCGCGATCAAGGGCCTGGTCGCCGACGAGGAGGACCTGGCGATCAGCGGCTACGACGGGCTGACCGTCACCGAGATCGTCGCGCGCCTCGACGGCCTGTCGCAGATCGACCTGGCCAAGGTCGACGTCTACGAGCGCCGGCACCAGGACCGCACGGGCATCACCGAGCGCATCGCCAAGCTGCGCGGTGACGAGCCGTGGCCGGGCTATGACGAGCTGACGGCCGCCGAGATCAGGGCCGTCCTGGACGAGGGCGACGAGGACCGCGGCCAGCGCGTGCGCGTCTACGAGCGCGAGCACAAGAACCGCGCCGGCGTCCTGCGCGCCGCCAGCCGCCAGCACAGCCAGGCCTAGCCACCGACACCCGGACCGCTCGCGACACCGATGCGTCCAGTCGAACGCGATCCGGCCGAGCTGCTCGACGTCGAGCCTCCACATACGGCACCACGCAGCATCGTGGAGGCGGCGTCGGGCATCGCCGGCGGGCCGGTGGCGCTGTACGTCATCGACCTCGACGGCTCCGGAGCCGTCCGGCTGGCCGGCGACGCGTCGGTGTTCCCGGAGCGCATCGACGCGCCCCTGGGCATCGGCCCCGAGGTGGCGCTCGACGTCCTCGACACGCTGAAGCGGCTGGTCGGCGACGTGCTGGCCGGGAGCGTGATGGTGCCGCTCGTGGTCCGCGACCGTGTGCTCGGGTTCCTGCTCGCACGGCAGGAGCCGGACGCGGACCTCACCGCGTTCGCGGTCCAGGCGGCGCTGGCGCTGGAGTTGATCTCGGGCTACACCGACGTGGTCCACTCCGCCCGCCGGCGCAAGGAGGTCGAGGCCGCCGCAGAGATCCAGCAGAACCTGCTGCCGCCGCGGATCGCCCGGCTCGACGGGGCGGCGCTCGCTGGCGGCGTCCTGCCCGGCTACGAGGTCGGGGGCGACTTCTTCGACCACGCGTGCAACGCCGAGGGCGTCTGGCTGATGGTCGCCGACGCGACCGGGAAGGGCAACGTGGCTGCCGCGCTCTCGTCGCTGGCGCTGGGCGCGGTCCGGGCGGCACGCCGCAGCGGCAAGGGCCTGGTCCAGGCCGCCGAGGACGTCGACGAGGCGATCCGGAGCCTGGGCGATCCTGAGCGCTTCCTGACGATCACCATCGCGCTCTGGGATCCCGCCGACGGCGAGCTTCGCTGGCTGGCCTGCGGTCACCCGCCGCCGCTGCGGGTGCGCGGCGACGGCACGGTGGACGAGCTGGGCGGCGGGCGGACCTACCCGCTGGGCGCCCTGGACGCCGCGCGCGTCTTCACGCCGGCCGAGACGCGGCTGGAGCCGGGGGACCGCCTGGTCCTGTACTCCGACGGCGTGACCGAGCGGCGCCGCGACGACGGGTCCTTCTTCGGGGTCGACGGCATCCGGACGGTCCTCGCCCGTCCCGGCCTCGCCGGGTCCGCGGCGACGGCCCGAGCCCTGCAGGACGCGGTCATCGGGGCGTCGTCGGCCCCGATGCGCGACGACGCCACGCTGCTGGTCCTGGCGCGCGACCGGTAGAGCGTCTGGACGACGGGGCCCGTCCTGCGCGAAGATGCGCGGGCGGCACGTTGGCGGCGATCGTCCATGTGCGACCAGCGCCATGAGCCAAGAACCCGATGAGTTGAAGTCAGCAGAGCTGCGGAGGCTGCACTCCGAAGCCGATGCCCGAGAGCGCGACATCCGCGACATGGGCGCGTACGAGCAGCGCCAGGAGACGCTGATCGCGCGACTGCGCGAAGAGGCCGCGGTGCGCGAAGGGGATCTCGGTGCGCTGCGCGAACGCCTCGAGGCGGCCGAGCACGAGCTGGAGGACCTCCGCGCGATCCGGGATGCGCTCACGCCGCCCGATCTGCCCCGGCGTCCCGGCCTGGAGCTCGCCGCGGCGTTCCTGCCGGCCGCCGCCGAACAGGTCAGCGGCGACTTCTACCTGGTGGCCGAGGGGCCACAGGACTCCACCGTCCTGGTCATCGGCGACGTCGTCGGCCACGGGTTGCCGGCGGGGCGGCGTGCCGCGTTCGTGCGGACGGCGTTCGCGGCGACCGCGCCGTTCTCCGATGATCCCTGCCGTCTGCTGAGCTGGGCCAACACGGCGCTGATCGAGCGCGCCGGCACCGGCGGCGAGTTCGTCACCGCCGCGTGCGTCACGTATCTCCCGAGCGAGCGGCTGCTGCGCTGGGCCTACGCCGGCCATCCCCCGGCGCTCTGGCTGGATGACGCCGAGGAGCTGATCGTCGCCACGCACGGAACCCCGCTCGCCGTTCGCGCAGACCCAGGATGCGTGGAGGGCTCCCGGCACCTGCCGGAGGGCGCGGGCGTGCTGCTCTACACCGACGGGCTGACCGAAGCACGGCGCGACGGAGAGCAGTTCGGGCTGGACGCCGTGCGCGCCGCGCTCAGCGGCCTGCACAGCCCCTCGCCGAACGAGGCGATCGCGGTCCTGCGCTCACGCGTCGCCGAGTTCTCCTACGGCAGCCTGACCGACGACCTCTGCCTGCTCGCCGCTCGCATCGCGTAGCGAGGAACGAGACGATCGGCCGCCGCGGCGCCTGAGCAGCCCGGATTCCTCGTGTGCACGCCCTTGCCCGCCGCTCCGGGGAGCGGGAAGTTCGCTGCATGGGCGTGTCGACGCGCCGGTTCCTGGCGCCGCTCGCGCTGGCGCAGTTCATCTGCAGCTTCGCCGGCTCGAACATGAACGTGATGATCAACGACATCACGAAAGACCTCGACACGACCGTGACGGGCGTCCAGGCCACGATCACGCTGTTCCTGCTGATCATGGCGATCCTGATGATCCCATGCAGCAAGCTGACCGATCGCTGGGGCCGCAAGCGGTGCTTCACCGGAGGCCTCGTGCTGTATGGGATCGGCGCCCTGCTGAGCGCGGTGTCTCCCGGGCTCGGCGTGCTGATCCTCGGCAACTCGGTGTTGGAGGGCGTCGGCACGGCGCTGCTGATCCCGCCCGTCTACATCCTCACGACGCTGCGGTTCACCGACGTCACGTCGCGCGCGCGGGCGTTCGGCGTCATCAGCGGGCTGGGCGGCATCGGCGCCGCGGCCGGGCCGCTGATCGGCGGGCTCATCACGACCGGGATCAGCTGGCGCGCCGCGTTCGTCTTCCAGGCCCTGGTCGTCGCGACGATCGTCCTGCTCAGCCGTCGGATCGCCGACCCGATCGCGCCGGACCCGACGCGTCCGTTCGACGCGCTCGGCGCCGTGCTGTCGGCCGTCGGCATGTTCTTCGTGGTGTTCGGGATCCTCCAGGCCGACAACGACCTGGCGCTCATGGCGGCGCTGCTGATCGCCGGAGCCGTGTTCCTGATCGCGTTCTTCGTCCACATCCGCGCGCGCGAGCGGGCGGGCAGGGAGGCGCTGCTGTCCACGGGGCTGTTCAGGAACCGCACGTCGAACCTCGGTCTCGTGACGCAGAACATCCAATGGCTGCTGCTGATGGGGACGTCCTTCGTCGTCGCCGTCTTCCTCCAGACCGTCCGCGGCTACAACGCCATCGAGACGGGTGTCATCTTCACGGCGGCGACGGTCGGCGTCCTGGTCTCGTCGCTCGCCGCGGAGCGCCTCGCCAAGCGCCACGCGCAGAAGACGCTGATCGTGACCGGCTTCGTCGTCACCGTGGCCGGGATCGGACTCCTGCTCGGTCTGGTCGGAGTCTCGTCGCGCGTCGTCGCCTTCGGGCCGGGGCTGCTGCTCATCGGGCTCGGCCTCGGGACCATGCTGACCCCGTCGGTCAACGTCGTGCAGTCCAGCTTCCCCGAGCGGCTGCAGGGGGAGATCTCGGGGCTGTCGCGCAGCGTGTCGAACCTCGGCTCGTCGTTCGGCACGGCGATCGCCGGCACGATCCTGGTCTCGGACCTCGCCTCGGGGAACAGGTCGTACGTCGCGGCGATGATCGTCCTGGCGGTCCTGGCCTTCATCGGCCTCGGCGGGGCGCTGCTGCTTCCGGCCGGGCGGGCGGGCAGTGGTGCCGGCGCGACGCCGGCTGAGCCGGCCGCCGCACCCTCGCTCGACACGGTCACCGGGCACGCGTAGCCGCGCGGCTCACGGCGACGCCTCGCGGAACTGGACGCCGAAGCGCTCCAGGTCGATCCGCCACCGGATCAGGCGCTCGCCGGCGCGGCGGCTCTCGGCGTCGACGACCTCGATGCGCACGCCGTTGCGCGTGCTGCGCGCCAGCGGCTCCGCGGCGACGAGCGGGCGGCCCTGGTCGCCGGCGACGTAGGCGGTCAGCCCGCCGGTCCGGAGGTCGAGGCGGGCGATGAACGTGTCGCGGACGCCGCTGTGCAGCGCCGCGCTGTCGGCTTCGATGGTGACGCGGACGAACGGCCACATGCGGACGCGGCGCACGAGCTCGACGGCCTCGACGAGGGTGGGGGAGTCGGAGAGGAGCATGGCCCGAGCGTGGCGGGAACGCGCCGGGATCTCATCCGGGCGAGTGCCGCGTCTGGCCCCCGGTCGGGTCGCCTGGGAGCCTGACTGGTGCCCGCGACGGAGGCGGTCGCGGGCAAACCGATCGCACACTCCACGCATGCCGCTCCCCAGCCTCTCGCCCGCATTGGACCCGTCGCCGCCGGCGGAGGTGTTCGCGGCCTGGCGCGAGGCGCGGCGGGCGGCCGACCGCCTGTCGCTCGAGGCCCCGCCCGCGTCGCGGCCGCTGCGCACGACGGGGTTCCTGGCGCCGCGGCTCGCCGAGCGGATCGCCGACTGGTTCACCACGGGCCGGCCATCGGCACCGGCCGGCGCCGTCCGTGCGTCCTACCGGGCGCTGGAGCGCGAGACGGCGCGGCTGGCCGGCGTCGTCCGCCGCGCCCGCTCGGACGGCGGGCTCGGCGTGCGCGTCCGCTACGTCCACACCGACGACGACCCCTACGACAGCGCCGCGGAGCTGTGCGCCGAGCTGCGCCGGCACCGGTCGATGACGCTGCGGACGATCGCGTGCGACGCGCCCCACCCGCTGCTGGGCGGCCGGGAGGGCGGCGTCGTCGACCAGCTGCGCGTCGTCCACGACGTCTTCGGCCACGCGGCGCTCGGGGTCGGCTTCGACCTCCAGTCCGAGTTCGCCACCTGGCTGCGCTGCCGGACGCTGTTCTCGGCCGCGGCGCGCCCCGCCGCGTTCTGCGAGCTGGTCGGCGCGGTCACCGCCTACGTCATGACCGGCGCGAAGCCCGCGCTGCGGGCCGACGTCCCGCCGGCGGAGCTCGTCGCCGCCTGCGCCGCGGAGGCGACGTTCACCCCTCGCGGGTGATGCGCCGGGCCGTCGCCTGGGACACGGTGGTCCCGACAACACCGTGTTCCGATGGGGAGGAGACCCCCGAGATGGCATCGAGCAGCGACGTCCCCGTCGACCTCTACATCGCGGCCTACGACGACCCGGACGCCGCGCGCGCCGACTGGGACGTCATCAAGGACCTCGCGTCGGACGACGTGATCAAGGTCGACGGGCTCGTCCTCGTCAGCCGCGGCGCCGACGGCAAGATCAACGTCGACGACGACTTCCACGAAGCCCGCAAGGGCGCCCGCTGGGGCGCGGTTGGCGGCGCGGTCGTCGGGCTGATCTTCCCGCCG
>DATDMD010000218.1:0-29924 GCA_036518975.1 Baekduia sp. | reverse complement strand
GGCGGTGGCGGCGGCCAGGACCGAGGCGTGGGCGTTGGCCGGTGCGATGGATTCATCGGCAGCGGCGAACATCCCGAGATCGTTGAGGTGATCGCCACACGCAAGCACCGTCGAGCCGCGGAGACCGGTCAGCTCGAGGAGGTGTGGGACTGCGTGACCCTTGTCGGCCTGCGGATGCTGGATCTGGAACTCCGTCCAGCCCGTGCAATAGATGTGCTGGCCCGCGTGGATGATCGCCGCTCCGGCGAGCTGGGCCCGCAGCTGTTCGAGCAGGCGCTCGGCGGCTTGATCGGGCACGAACCCGGTGATCAGTACGACATCCTCTTGACCGGCGACGCCCTCGAGGTCCTCGCTGAGCCGCAGCCGCGGATCGCCGTACTCGCGCTTCTCCGCCACCCACCAGTCGCTCGTGGCGTTCATCGTCTTCACATGGTGGACTCGGTCCTGGGTGCCGTCCCAGCTGGTGATCAGTGGGCTGGCGCCATGGGCGGCGAGGATCGCCACAGAGGCGCGAGCCGGTGTCGACTCAAGGGCTCGGATGAGCAGATGGCGGCCGGTGTCCAGCTCGGAGATCAACGCGCCGTTCAGTCCAATCACCGGCAGCCCCAATTCCACGCCATTCAGCAGCGCCCGCATCGCCTGCAGGCTGCGCCCGCTGGCGACGGTCATATGCACACCCGCGTTGATGAGCCGGTTCAGACCGTCGCGAGCAAAGCCGCTGAGCGTCGCATCGGAACGCAGCAGGGTCCCATCCAGATCGCACACGCACACGAGCGGGGCCACCGGCGCGTCGGTCCGCTGGGCCTCGATCACGTAATCCACCAGCGCACGGCAGCCAAACTCGTCCTCAGGATCACGGCCGTGATCAACTCGCTCGCCTGACGCCGCGTGTCCGCGCCGGAATGCTCGGCATCTTCAGGAGCGCCATCAGGCCGACAGTTTGGCGAGCAGCGCGGCACGACGTTCTCTGCCCAGCCGCCGCCGAGCACCACACAGCGAACTGACACGTGCACCGCTACTGAGCCAGGCGTCCCGCCGTCGCAGCGCTCGAACCGCGGACCGCGAGGACAATGAAGGCTCCTACGCGGCGTCAGCAGCGGCCGTCGTCCGACAACTCCCCCGGGCAGCAGGGCACAGAGCAGCGAATCCACGCGCTGCCCGTCGGCCCCTCCATGTGCTGCCGCATCACGCCCTCGAGCACGAACCCGCACCTCGCTGCCACAGCCTGCGGCGCCACGTTCTCTCGCTCAATGAAAAGCGCCAAGCGTCCCGGCGATGTCCGTCATTGGCGGGCAGGCTAACGGCGGAGGCGGCGGTCTATCAGCATTCCTGCGCAACGACAGGCAGAGATACGGACCGCCAGCAGCAGAGCGGGTGCCGCTCGGGCGGCATGTACCGTTGTTGCATGACCCGAGTTTCGGCCAACGTTTCGGCCAAAGCAGGGGATTTCGCCTCCGCGAGCGGAGACGCCCAAACGCGGAAGGCCCCGCAGTGCAGGGCCTTCCAGGATGGGCGCGGCGGGTTTCGAACCTGCGACCACTCGCGTGTGAACAGTCACGCCCGTCGATCGAACGCCCGCGCGGCCAGGCCTGGCGGTGCCGTACGTGGGGGTACCGCGACGGCGCTGTGACTGGACGCGGGAGCCGAGCCAACAGGCGCCTCGACTAGCCAGCCCGCCGCATGCGTTCTCCGCAGTCGAGCGCGAAGGCCAGCTGACGCAATTGGAAGGCGCGTCCGTTGCGATGGTGGTCGGCGACGTGCCCGATGCCGGTCATGAGCTCGCACGCGACGAGCGGAGCGCTCTCGAAATGGCCCGCGAAGCTCTCGACGGTATCCGCGTCGATGGTCCACAGCTGCTCGAACTCGAAAGCCACGTACTGCACCGGCACGTGAACCTGTGACGCCAGAGCGGCCGCTGTCTGCGGCCACTGCCCGACGACCTCGAGCAGCTCGGCGAGCGGAACCGGGGCGGTCGACCCGGCCGCGCGCTCGACGATGTCGGGCTCGATGGTCCAGTCGGGACCGTAGAAGAACATGCGTCGCTGCTGCGGTGCGAAGACGACGGGTTGGTCGGCCGGCATCGCGTCCCAGGCGCTGCGCACAGGGTCGGGCGCGAGGTCGTGGATGCCCGACAGAGCGACGCCGAGAAGCGGCCAGCGGGGCCTCCGCGCGGCGAGGTGGATCGTGATCGCCGCGCCGATCGAGTGCCCGACGACGACGAGTCCGGGATACCTCTGGCCGTGCTCGCTCCACAGTCGCTCGATGGCGACATCGAGGATCTCCGCGTTGCGGGCGAAGCTCACCTCGCCGGCCGGAAGCGCCGCGCTGGAACCGTAGCCCGGTCGATCGAGCGCGACGACGTCGATGCCGTTGGCCGTTGCGGCGTCGAGCAGCGAGTGGCCGGGGACGTCGAAGTAGTTGCTGGTGTAGCTGCCGCCGTGCAGCGCCACGATCAGCGGGTGGTCGGAGCCTTGGAGCTCCGTCGCGATGCCCCCGATGTGATGTCCGCCGGCGTCGAGGGACACGGCGCGGCGGCTCATGCCCGCACCGCTCCCGACGTGACCGCCCGGCTCAGGGAGGCGACGAGCGCGCGTGCCTCGGAGGCCGTGGATGCCGCGCCGTAGATGTAGTTGTCGGGTCGCAGGAGCACGGCGATCGCGCCGTGTTCGTCGAACCAGTCGCGGTAGACGCCGTCCACGTCGTGCAGCCCACCCGGTCCCAGGTGCTCGACGTGCCCGCCCAACGTGGCGAGCGCCGCGCGATCGGCGGCGTCGAGGTCGCCGACGGCGTGGGCGTCGGTGCCGAGCAGGAGCAGGCCGGGCTCGACGACCGTGTCGAGCAGGGCCGCGGCGCCGGCGCGGGCGACGCGACCTTGCACCATCGGCAGGCCGGCGGCCGGATGGTCGGCCAGGATGCCCGGCCCCAGGCGGGGCGGAGGTCCGTCGGGCAGGACCTTGGCCGGGTCGGCGCCGCCGGCGATCATGCGCCGGTCACGCTCGGTGGCTGCGTTCTCGTCGAGGACGCAGATGACCTGGCCCAAAGCCATGGACAAGTGGATGAAGTGCTGGATGTTGGTGGACCGCTCGGACCCGTAGGTGTCCAGCAGGTCGTCCGGCGCACGGCCATCGAGCACGAGCTCGAGCTTCCACACCAGGTTGGCGAGGTCACGCATGCCGCCGCACATGCCCTGGCCGGCGAACGGCGGCATCAGGTGGGCCGCGTCGCCGGCGAGGAGCAGCCGCTCCTTGCGCCACTGGCGCGCCCACTTGGCCTGGAAGGTGTACACGGCGTGGCGCTCGATGGTGGTGTTGGCCGGCTTGCGGCCCCACGGCTCGAGCAGCTGCCACGCGCGCTTGGACGTGTTGAGCTCCGCGACGCTCTCGCCCGGCAGCCGCATGAACTCCCAACGCCGGCGGCCGGGACCGCCGGACACGATCGTCGTCGGGCGCGCCGGGTCGCAGAGCTGCCAGTTCATCGGGCTCCATGTCCGCTCCTCGTGCGGCCTGACGTCGACGATCAGCCAGTCGAACTGGAACCCGAGATCCACCCAGTCCGAGCCCATGTGCGCGCGAACGAGGCTGTTGGCGCCGTCGGCGCCGATGACGTAGCGGGCCGAGACGGTGATCGTGTCCTCGGTCGGCGTCCAGCTGCCGTCGGCGACGGCGCCGCGACGGGCGGTCAACTCGACCCCTTCGTCTTGCTCGACGAGCTCCTCGACCTGCCAGCCCATCCGCACGTCGACGCCGGGCGTGGCTCGGGCACGCCGGTCGAGGACGGCCTGGAGCTCGGGCTGTGAGAAGAAGTTGGCGACCGGACGCCCGGCCGGCCCGACGACCGACCAGTCGATCTTCAGCAGTGCGTCGCCGTGGCGATTGCGCCACTCGTAGAAGTCCGGCACCGGATCGGTGATCTCCAGGACATCATCGAGAACGCCCTCCTGCTGGAACAGCCGCGCGATCTCGTCGTCGTAGACGACCGCACGCGGCAGCGGGTAGATCTCCGGCCAGCGATCGAAGACCGCCACCGTGAACCCGCGACGGCCGAGCATGATCGCGGCCATCTCGCCGATCGGCCCGTAGCCGACCACGGCGACGTCGTAGCTGAGCTGCATCTTCTTCTCTCCCTTTCAGACCCGGTGGGACGGGGAGAGCGTACGCAGCCTCGCGCTAGTGTGTCAACACTTCTCGATCGCGGTGGTGAGCTGTCGCACCGCCGCGCGCACCGTGGCGGGCTCGTGCTCGGGCGCCATCAGCGTCAGGCCGGTCAGTGCTGTCCGAGAGAGGTGGCGGCCGAGTTGCGCGGCGGCCAGCGGAGCGTCGCGCGCCGCGCACGCCTCGACGATCTGGCGATGCTCGGCGGCGCCGATCGACCACGCGCGGGGGTCGCCGGTGATGTAGACGCGCCGATAGCGCTCGGAGTGGTCGTAGAACTGCTCGAGCATCCGCGTGATCCGCACGCCGGCGTGCTTGACCAGCTCGGTGTGGAACCTGCGGTGGACCTTCTCCCAGCGGGCGACATCGGAGCCGGCCAGGCCGTCCATCTCCTCCAAGAGGTCACGAAGGCAGGCGATGTCGGCGTCGGTGAAGCGCGGGACGCTGATGGCGATGCTCAGGCCCTCGTTGACGATGCGGGCCGCGTAGAGCTGCTCGAGGTCTCCGACCGAGAAGGCGGTGACGCGTGCCCGCTGGTTGACGGCCGCCTCGATCAGGCCCTCGCGCTCCAGGAGCCGCAGCGCCTCGCGCACCGGCCCGCGGCTGACCCCGAAGCGCTTGGCCAGCCGGACCTGGGAGATCCAGGTGTCGGGGAGAAGCACGCCGGTCAGGATCTCCTCGCGAACGACCTGGTGGATGACCAGCGTGCTGTCGCGCGCTCCCGCGCGCTGGCCCACCGGCTCGTGTTGATCTGCGGAAGTGGCACTCACGGCGCCCTCCACAGTACCTCGCCGGTCAACGGAAATCGGAGACTTGACATTTCAAGGTGTCAACACTTACGCTCGGCATCGTCGTGTCGAGATCGGCCCGGCTCGGGTCGAGGAGGAGATCTGTCTCGTGAAGCTCGTTTCGTACCGCGCCACCGCCGGCGCGCCCCTGATCGCCGGCGTCCAGACGGGAGAGGCGATCGTCGACGTGCGCATCGCCGCGCGTGCCGCCGGTCTGGCCGACCAGGTGGTCGACGGGCTGAGCAGCGTCCGCGCGGTGCTGAGGTTGGGCGCGGCTGACCGCGGTCGCCTGGCGGAAGCCGCGGTCATGGCCAACGGCGCTGCGATCCCGGCCACCGACGTCGAGATCGGGCCGCCGATCCCGGATCCTCAGAAGATCATCTGCCTCGGCCTCAACTACCGCGACCACGCGGCCGAGGCGGGCCTCGCGCCACCCGAGGCCCCGATGTTCTTCGCCAAGTACCCCAACTCGCTCGCTGGTCCGAGCGCGGACATCGTGCCGCCGGCGACGACCGAGAAGGTCGACTACGAGGCCGAGCTCGCGGTCGTCATCGGCAAGGCCGGTCGCGGCATCGACGAGAGCGACGCGCTCGACCACGTGGCTGGTGTCATGGCGCTCAACGACGTCAGCGCCCGAGATCTCCAGCTCGCCAACAACCTCTGGACCGGCGGCAAGGCCATCGACACGTTCGCCCCCTGCGGGCCCTCGCTCGTCACGCTGGACGAGATCGGTGACGTCCAGGCGCTCGGTCTCCGGACCCGCGTCAACGGCGAGACCGTGCAGGACGGCACCACCGGGTCCATGATCTTCGGTGTGGCCAAGACCATCGCCTTCCTGTCGCAGATCATGACGCTGGAGATCGGCGACATCATCGCGACCGGCACGCCCGCGGGCGTCGGCCAATCCCGCACGCCTCCGCTGTTTCTGCGCGACGGCGACGTCGTGGAAGTCGAGCTCGAAGGCGTTGGAACGCTGCGCAACACCGTCGTCGGCCCACGGGTCTGAGCATCGCAAGGAGGAGGAGAAGAGCATCATGTCGAGCCCCATCAGCCACTCGGCGCCCGCCACGGGGGACCCGGACGCACGGGTGCATGTCCCCGTCCTGCACCACGTCAACCTCAAGACGTGTCGGCTGCAGGAGATGATCGACTGGTACGGGTTGGTCGTCGGCTCGCGCCCGGTGCATCAGTTCCCCGGCGGCGCGTGGCTGAGCAACGACGCGGCCAACCACCGCATCGCGCTGCTCAGCACGCCGTCGTTGCAGGACGACCCGGACAAGCTCAAGCACACCGGCCTGCACCACACGGCGTTCGAGTACGCGTCGCTCGACCAGTTGCTCGACACCTACGAGCGGCTCGTGCCGCTCGGTGTCCTACCGCACGCCTGCTTGGACCACGGCATGACCATGTCGTTCTACTACGTCGACCCCGACGGCAACAGCGTCGAGTTGCAGGCCGACAACTTCGGCGATTGGTCGCGGTCGACGGCGTTCATGACCGACGACCCCGCCTTCGCCGAGAACCCGATCGGCGTCAGCGTCGACCCGGCGCGCATGGTCGCCGCGCGTTCTGAGGGCGCGTCGTCGGCCGAGTTGCACGCACGCGCCTACCGCGGGGGGTTCGAGCCCGACGGGCCGCTGGACCTCCGCGTTCCGCTCGACTGAGGTCGAGCACCGCACGCACGCACACCTGACCGAAGGGAAGAGAGATGCACTTCAACCACGCCTATCGGCGGGGCGGCTGGTCCGCGCTCGCCACGACGATCGCTGCGTTCGGCCTGGCCGCCTGCGGGAGCAGCTCAGACTCGGCCTCGACGTCGACGAGCGCGAGCTCTGCCGGCGCGTCATCCGCGAAGGCCGACGTCGCTGCGGCCAAGTCCGCGATCGCCCCGTACACCGGCAAGCCGAGCGCGTTCCCCGTGGACAAGCCGCTTCCGAAGAAGCTGCCGGCCGGCACCAAGATGGCCTATGTGCAGTGTTCCTCACCGATATGCGGGATCTTCTCGACGATCTTCCCGCCGGCAACCAAGCTGATCGGCGCGTCGTTCAGCGTGACGAAGGCCGGCGCGTCGGCCGATCAGGAGCAGTCAGCGTTCACCAGCGCGCTGCAGGACAAGCCGACCGGGATCCTGCTGCCGGCCATCGAGCCCGACGCCATCTCGCGCGAGCTCGCGACCGCCAAGCAGAGTGGCGTGCCGGTGTCGACCAACGGCGTCATGGACGGCGAGAAGTACGGGATCGGTGCGCAGATGCTCGGGCGCCCCAACGCGGAGCTCGCCGGCAAGTTGCTGGCCGACTGGGTCGTCGCTCGCAAGGGTGACGCGGCCAAGCCGGTGTTCTACACCACGCCCGAGCTGAGCTTCGGCGAGCCGCTGCGCGCGAGCTTCCAGGCCGAGATGGCCAAGGTCTGCGGTTCGTGCAAGGTCCGCTTCGAGAAGGTTCCCGTCGCAGCGATCGGCAGCTCGGCGCCCAACCTCGTCGTCAGCGACCTGCAGTCGCATCCCGATTCCAACGTTGCGGTGTTCTCCACCCAGGAGGCCTCGACCGGACTGCCGGCGGCGCTGAAGACGGCCGGTATCACGATCGACACGGTGGGCTTCGCGCCCAACCCGGCCAACCTGCAGGACATCAAGTCCGGCGCCGAGACGGCGGGTCTGGGCCTCGATCTGCCCGTGATGGCGTGGACGCAGGTCGATGCGCTGGCGCGGCTCGTGCTCAAGGCGCCGCTGACCGAAGGGGAGAAGTCCCAGATCGGGCCAATGCAGTTCCTGACGGCCAAGGACCTCAACTTCGACGTCTCCAAGGGTTGGACCGGATACCCCGACTTCGCGCAGCGCTTCGCGAAGCTGTGGTCGCCGAGCTGAGCGGGCACACGATGACCGGTCCGCTGCTCTGCGTGCGCGCTGTCTCCAAGTCGTTCCCGGGCCTGCGCGCGCTCGACGACGTCTCGCTCGAGCTTCGCTCGGGCGAGATCGTCGCACTCGTCGGCCAGAACGGCTCGGGGAAGTCGACGCTGGTCAAGGTCGTCACCGGCGTCCATTCGGCCGATCCGGGTGGGGTGGTCGAGGTCGCCGGGCCTGACGGCCAACTCCTGCAGGGGGCCGAGGCCCACGCGCGCGTGCGTGTGATCCACCAGGACCTCGGCCTGATCGGCGGCCTGAGCACGGTCGAGAACCTGGACCTCGGCGTCGCCCTCCGTGGTCGTGAGCTGCGCCCGACCCGACGGCGGGCGGAGCGCGTTCGTGCGCGGGAGCTGTTGGGGTCCTTTGGCGTCGAGCTCGATGTCGACGCGCCGGTCACGCAGTTGTCCGCAGCTGAGCGGGCGATCGTGGCGATCGCTCGTGCGCTGGACGGCTGGGACCGCCCGGAGCGGGTCCTGATCCTCGACGAGCCGACCACCGCGCTGCACGGCGACGAGGTCGAGCGCCTGTTCGCCGCCGTCCGCGGCGTCGCGCGCCGCGGCGCCGGGCTCGTGTTCATCTCGCACCGGCTCGACGAAGTCCTCCAACTAGCCGACCGCGTCGTCGCGCTACGAGATGGCCGGCTGGTGGCCGACGTCGCGGCGTGCGACGTGGACCACGACAAGTTGGTGCGGATGATCGCCGGGCACGACCTGGCCGCACATCAGTCCCGCGCCCTCGAGCGCAGAGACGTCCGAGGGTCTCGCACGCCGGCGTTGGCGCTGCGCGGCCTGCGCGGCGAGACGGTCGACGGCGTCGACCTCGACGTGCACGCGGGCGCGATCGTCGGCGTCAGCGGCCTGCTCGGCTCTGGGCGAGAGCACTTGTGCGGCCTGGTCTTCGGCGCGACGGCGCGCCGCGCCGGACAGGTGCTGGTCGCCGGTGAGGAGCTGCGCGGAGCCGGCGGGCCGGGCGTCGCGATAACCGCCGGCCTCGCCTTCGTCCCCGCCGACCGGCACGCGCGCGGCGCGGTCATGAGCATGAGCGCGCGCGAGAACCTGACGTTGCCCCAGCTCGGACCGCTCAGGCGGGCAATGGGCTGGCTGGACGGCTCGGCCGAGCGCGACGAAGCCGCGGACTGGACCGCACGCGTGGGCCTGTCGCCGCCCGAGCCCGAGCGTCCGCTCGAGCTCTTCAGCGGCGGCAACCAGCAGAAGGTGGTGCTGGCCAAGTGGCTGCGCACCGCGCCCAGGGTCCTGCTGCTTGACGAGCCCACCCAGGGCGTCGACGTCGGGGCCAAGGCCGCGATCTACAGCTTGATCGAGCGGGCCGCGTCCGAGGGCGCGGCGGTGGTCGTCGCCTCCTCAGACGAAGAAGAGCTGGTGACGATCTGCGACCGCGTCGTGGTCCTGCGCGAAGGACGGATCGCGGCTCAGCTCGCCGGCGCAGAGCTCGAGGAGACGCGCCTGGTCCTGGAGGGCTTGGGCGTACGTGCACGCGAGGCCGAGGCGATCTTCGGCGCTACCACGGAGGTCCGGAATGCCTGAGGCCACCACGTCCGCGCGGGTGCGTCGCGCGCTGTCGCCGCGCAACATCGGTGCGATCTACATCTTCATCGCGTTGTTCGTGTTGTTCGCTCTGTGGGTCCCGGACACGTTCTTGACCAAGGCCGTGTGGCGCACGCTGCTCGACCAGGGCGCGCTGACCGCGATGGTCGCGATGGCGCTCGTGCTGCCGCTGGCCGCGGGGGCGTTCAACCTCGCGATCGGCGCCGAGCTGGGGTTCGGCGCGATCCTGGTCGCCTGGCTGCTGGCCAAGCAGGACGTGCCGGTCGTGCCGGCGATCGCCGGGACCGTCGCGGTCGGGTGTGCCATCGGCGCGATCAGCGGCCTCCTGATCACACGCGCGCGCATCGACTCATTCATCGCGACGCTCGGGATGAGCTCGGTGCTGCTGGCGGGCATCAGCTGGGTGTCGGGCAGCCAGCAGATCCTCAACCTCGGGTCCTCGTTCTCCGACGTCGCCACCGGGCAGCTGCTCGGCCTGACGTACCCGGTGTGGATGATGTTGATGATCGCCTTGGTCCTCTGGTACGTGACCGACCGGACCGCCGTAGGGCGGCGGCTGCACGCGACGGGCGGCAACGAGGCGGCGGCCCGGCTGGCCGGCGTCAGGACGTCGCGAGTCATCGTCCTTGCCTTGGTCGCCTGCGGCGGCATCACGGCCTTCGCCGGGACGCTGGCCACGGCGCGCATCGCGACCGGCGACCCGACGATCGGGCCCGCCTACCTGCTGCCCGCCTACGCCGCGGCGTTTCTGGGCTCCACCCAGTTTCGGGGCGGCCGGTACAACATCTGGGGCACGGTCGTGGCGGTGTACGTGCTCGCGACGGGCGTCAAGGGCCTCCAGCTCGCCGGCGCACCGGTGTGGATCCCTGATCTGTTCAACGGCCTCGCGCTGCTGCTGGCCGTCGGCATGGCCAAGTTCCAGGGCACGGCGCGCCGGGGCGGTGCCGTCGGGCGCATGCTCGCCCGTCCCCGCACCCGATCCGGCGCCGACCAGGACTCGACCACCCAAGACCAACCTGGGGCCGGGCCGGTGTCTGTGCCGTGAGGCAACGACCGGAGAGCGAGATGAGTCACGATGCGCACGGCAACGATGGCGAAGATCGACGTCCACGCCCACTACCTGCCGGCCGATTACCGGCAGGCGCTCATCGACAACGGGCAGGCCCATCCCGACGGGTTCCCGGTGCTGCCGACGTGGAGCCCCGAAGCGCACCTGGCGATGATGGACCAGATGGGGATCCGGACCGCGATGCTCTCGGTCTCTTCGCCGGGCGTGACGTTCGGTCTCGATCCTGTGGCCTGGGCGCGGAGCGTCAATGAGACGGGCGCGGCGACGGCCCGGCAGCATCCGGGACGCTTCGGCCTCTTCGCCACGCTGCCGCTGCCTGACGTCGATGCGGCACTGGCCGAGTTGACGTACGCCTTCGACACGCTGAAGGCCGACGGGGTCGTGGTGCTGACCAACTTCGAGGAGATCTACCTCGGCGATCCGCGGTTCGACGCGGTCTTTTGCGAGCTCAACCGGCGCAAGGCGGTGATGTTCATCCATCCGACCTCACCGGCCTGCTTCGAGGACACGTCGCTCGGCTACCCCCGACCCATCCTCGAGTTCCTGTTCGACACCACGCGCGCGGTCGCCAACATGGTGCTCAACGGCACGCTGACCAAGTACCCCGACATCCGCGTGATCGTGCCCCACTCGGGATCCGCGCTGCCGGTTGTCGCCGACCGCCTCGCCGGCTTCGCCGGGCTTCTCCCGCTCGGCGGCCACGAGCCCAAGGAGATCGACGTCATCGGCACCCTGCAGCGCCTCTACTACGAGGTCGGCGCGGGCTTCCCGTTCCCCCGCCAGATCTCCGCGCTGCTCGACCTCGTGGACGCCGGTCGCCTGCTGTACGGCACCGACTTCCCGTTCGGCGGCCTGCCCGGAATCCAGGCCAACGCCGACGCGCTGTCGAACACCAAGCTGCTCAGGCGACGCGAGCTCGAGGGCGTCCTGCGAGGCAACGCCGTCGGGCTGTTCCCCCGGCTGGGATGAGCCGGGAGATCCACGTGAAGCTCTACGTCACCGCCCGCAGGCCACGTGTGGCTGTCGGGATGGTCCGCGTCGATGTGGCGCTCGTCGACGAGGTCGGCCCAGCCGTGCTCGAGCCGGGCGAAGACGTTGTGGTTCGCCGTAGCGGGATCGTCGTCTTCGCGGGCGCCCGAGGTGACGCCGACGATGTACCGGGCGAGGGCGCGGATAAAGCCCTCATGGCTTCTTGGCGCTGGCGAGTCGTAGGTGATCGTCCAACTCGCGAGGTGACGATCGGAGCGATCGTGGAAGCGCTCGGATCCAGAAGCCGTGGGCACGAACGAACGTCACGTTACCCTGCTCCCATAAGCCGAGTTTCGGCCAAAGCAGGGGATTTGTCGCTCTCGGCACCGGAGCCCCTCACGACGGAAGGCCCCGCCAAGCAGGGCCTTCCAACATGGGCGCGGCGGGTTTCGAACCTGCGACCTCTCGCGTGTGAAGCGAGCGCTCTCCCACTGAGCTACGCGCCCGGAAGCGGGGATTCTACCCGGGGTGGGTCGAGGGTGGCGGCTCGTGGGTACGTGTAGGGGTGCTGTCCGAGGGAGGAGGGGCTGTGCTTCGTTGGGTCGTGGGTCTCGTGGTGGTCGCTGGCGGGAGTCTTCCGGCGGTGAGTGCGAGCGCGGCGGAGCGTCCGCCGGATGTCGGCTACGTCCTCACCACGACCAACCCGGACGCCAAGGGCTTCGCCCCGGCGTTCATCGGCAACGGCTACCTCGCCGGCCGCCAGCCCGCGGAGGGGCAGGGCTTCGACCGCGTGCCCCTGCAGGGCTCCGACGAGCCGCTCGCCACGCAGTCCGAGGTCCAGGGCTTCTACGCCAAGACCACGAAGAAGGACGAGGGCCTGATCGAGCGGCGGGCCGCTTTGCCGGCGTGGTCGACGCTCGACTACGACGACGGCTCCGGCCGCTTCACGCTCGGGCGCGGCCGGGTCAGCGGCTACCGCCAGGCGCTCAACCTCCACGACGGCTCGCTGACGACCTCGCTCACCTGGACCTCGCGCGCGCACCGCACGGCGCACCTGCGCTACGTCGTCGCCACCGACCGCGCGCATCGCCACGCGGCCTTCGTCACGCTCCAGGTCCGCCCGCGCTTCAGCGGCCCGATCACGATCACCGACACCCTGGACGGCCACGCCGCCGAGTACGTGACGGCAACCCGACGCGGCCACGCGCAGGACGGCACGCAGTGGGTTGACCTGACCACTCGCGGCCTCCACGTGCAAGCCACCGTCGCGTCGCGTCTCATCGGCGACGGAGGCAGGCCAAAGCCCCAAGGCACCACCGAGCGCCGCTCCGCGGCCCAGCGCATCACCCTCACCGCCCACGCCGGCAAGACCTACACCTTCACCAAGTACGTCGGCGTCGCCGTCGCGGGCGACGTCCCGCACGCGAACCCCCACCGCACCGCCCTCGACGCCGCCCGCGCCGAAGCCCGGCGCGGCGTCATGCGCGCGTCCGCCGACTCCGCCGCCGCGTGGGCCACCCTCTGGAACGGCGCCGTCGACGTCACCGGCGACCCCCGCCTCCAGCGCCAGGTCCGCTCGGCCCAGTTCGCCCTCTTCGCCTCGGTCCGCGACGACACGCCCTGGGCGCCCTCGCCCGGCGGCCTGTCCTCCGACGGCTACAACGGCCACGTCTTCTGGGACTCCGAGACCTGGATGTACCCGTCGCTGCTGGCGACCGCGCCGGGCCTCGCGCGCCAGATGCTCCAGTACCGCGTCGACCGCCTCGCCGCGGCCAAGGCCTATGCCAAGGAGACCGGCTTCCGCGGCGCGCGCTTCCCGTGGGAGTCGGCGCTCACCGGCTCCGAGGAGACCCCGAGCTGCTGCGACACCGGCAAGTACGAGGTGCACGTCTCCGCCGACATCGCGCTCGCGTTCTGGCAGTACTGGGCGGCCACCGGCGACCGCGCCTTCCTCGCCAACGGCGCCTACCCGACCGTCTCGGCGATCGCCGACTACTGGGTCTCCCGCTCGCACCCCAACCCGGACGGCACCCGCTCGATCAACGACGTGATCCCGGCCGACGAGTACCACGAGCAGGTCGACGACTCCATCTACACCAACGTGGCCGCCCGCGACGCCCTGGACATCGCCACGCAGATCGCGCGCCTCACCGGCCACGTGGCCGACCCGCGCTGGAACCAGGTCGCCCGCGCGCTCCGCCAGCCGTTCGACCCCATCAAGAACGTCCACCCGGAGTTCGCCGGCTACACCGGCGACACCATCAAGCAGGCCGACGTGACGCTGCTCTCCTACCCGTGGGAGAACCCGCAGCCGGACGCCGTCACGCAGGCCGACCTCGACCACTACGTCCCGCGCACCGACCCCGACGGGCCGTCGATGACCGACGCGATCCACGCGATCGTCACCTCGCAGCTCGGCACGCCCGGCTGCGCGGCGTTCTCGTTCACCAAGCGCTCCATCGACCCGTTCATGCGCCCGCCCTACGAGCAGTTCTCCGAGGCCCGGACCGGCGGCGCGTTCACGTTCACGACCGGCGCCGGCGGCTTCCTCCAGGAGTTCCTGTACGGGTACTCGGGCTGGCGCTGGCGCGCGGACCGCATCCACCTGGACCCGAGCCTGCCGCCGCAGCTGACCGGCGTGACGCTCAACGCCGTTCAGTGGCACGGCCGCACGATCAAGGTCGCGATCGCCCGCGACGCCACGACCGTCACGCTGCTGCACGGCCGCCCGATCACGCTCGAGACGCCGACCGGGACCATGACGCTCACGCACATCAACCCCATCAACATGCCGACGCGCCGTCCGGACCAGACCCCGACCACCGACGTCGCGCGCTGCCGTCCGGTCGTCGCGACGCCGGCCACGGCCGAGCCCGCGCAGTCCGCCGTGGACGGCACGCCGACGACCGCGTGGACGGCCGAGAAGCCCGGCGTCCGCCTCCAGGTCGACCTCGGCTCGGCCCGCGCGATCAAGGCCATCACCATCACCCGGCCGCCGGTCCAGGTGATCGCCACCGGCAAGACCGGCCCGCACGACCATCCCGAGACGCGCGCGACGATCAGCGCCGCCAGCGCCCTGTCCGTGTCGCCCGACGGCCGGACGTGGCAGCCGTTCACGCCCGGCGCGACCGCCCGCTACGTCCGCCTGACCTCCGGCTCCGACGCCACGGCCAAGCGCCCCCTCGTCGTCGGCGAGCTCGACGTGTCCTAGGCTCCATCCCATGTCCCACGGCAGCGCCGACCCGCGCGCGCAGTTCACCAAGGAGTCCGACCAGGAAGGCCGGTTCGTCCGCCAGGAGTCGCGCTTCCGCGATGTCGTCGCCGAGCGCCCGGAGCCCGGCCGGTACCACCTGTACGTGTCGCTCGCCTGCCCGTGGGCGTCGCGCGTCGTGATCGTCCGGCAGCTGATGGGCCTGGAGGACGTGCTGCCGATGACGGTCGTCGACCCGCTGCGCGACGAGCGCGGCTGGCGCTTCACCGCCGCCGAGCCCGATCCGGTCAACGGCTTCGCGTTCCTGGCCGAGGCCTACACGGCGACCGACCCGGCGTTCGACGATCGCGTGACGGTCCCTGTCCTCTTCGACACCGAGACCAATCGCATCGTCAACAACGAGTCGGCCGAGATCATCCGGATGCTCAACGCCTGGGCGCCCGACCACGTCGACCTGTACCCGCCGGACCTGCGCACGGCGATCGACGAGGTCAACGACCGCGTGTACCACTCGGTGAACAACGGCGTCTACCGCGCCGGCTTCGCGACGACCCAGGCCGCCTACGAGGAGGCCTTCGACGAGCTGTTCGCGACGCTCGACTGGCTCGACGACCGCCTGGCGACCAACCGCTACCTCCTCGGCGACGAGATCACGGAGGCCGACTGGCGCCTGTTCGTGACGCTCGTCCGCTTCGACGCCGTCTACGTCGGCCATTTCAAGTGCAACCGGCAGCGGATCGCCGACTACGAGCACCTCTCCGGCTACCTGCGCGACCTCTACCAGGAGCCGGGGATCGCCGACACGGTCGACTTCGACCAGATCAAGCGCCACTACTACATGACGCATCCGCAGCTCAACCCGACGCGGATCGTCCCCAAGGGGCCGGAGCTCGACCTCTGGGCGCCGCACGACCGCGACCGCCTCACGCGGCGCAACGCCGACGCCGCGTAACGCCGCGCAAGACCCACCCGTTCGAGGGGTCTGTGAGGTCATCGACACAAGATGACGCCCCCGTCAGGAATACTGCCGCGCATGTCCGCGTCTCCCGCCTCGTCCGTCCCGATGACCCCGGCCCCGGGCGGCAACGTCTACGTGGGCCCGTCGCTGGCCGCGTCGCTCGTGAAGGTCGTCGCCGCCCTGGCGACCGCGCGATAGCGCGATAGCTAGGCACGCAACGTCGCAAAGCGCATCGCTTCGCTGACCGAAGCCGTGCTGTTGCGCGTCCCAGCGCGCCACGGCGCCCACACCGGTGTAGGCACGCGCCCGTGCAGACGGCGCGACAGCGAGCCGGCGTCCTGGCGCTGGCCGCCGTGCTGGCGCTCGCGGGGCTGGCCTGCGGCCTGTCGCTGAAGGAGTCCGGCGCCGCGACCACCGCCGTGCCGGCCGGCACAGCCGCGGCCGCGTCCGTCCCCGCCGCGCAGACCGACCTCGTCGAGTCCCAGGCCGACACCGCGCCGGACCCGGGCGTGCCGACGACCGACGTGCCGGTCGCCACGTCCCAGGACCCAGCCGCCGTCAACCCGGACTCCGAGGCGCCCGCGCCCAAGCCCGTCACCGGGGTGGGCGTGGGCAGCGCCGAGCTGCAGCAGCCGGCGGCCAAGACGCGCGAGGCCAGGGTCAGCTGCACGGCGCACCCGCCCGCCACCAGCTCGCTGCTGAGCCTCGGCGGCGTCGCGTCCGGCGAGCCGCACAGGGCCCTGGTCAAGCCCCTGGTCGCGATCGCGGCCGCGGGCGGCGCGCTGGCGTTCGTCATGTTCCTCGTCCGGCGCAGGAGGACGGCCAACGCGGACCGGCGGTCGACGCTCGAGGTCGCCGGGACCGCCGTCGCGATCGTCGGCACCCTCGGCGCCTTCGCCGTGAACTACTTCGGGGCCGGCGTCAAGGACCACCCGCCGCCCTCGGTGACGATGACCGTCCGGGAGGTCCACGCGCGCGTCACGCACGGGGCCTATGAGGACGCGGTCGGCGTCCCGCCGGGCGTGAGGCGCCTGGGCGCGGTCGACCGCCGCGAGATCGGCAACGTCGTCTGGCTCGAGGTGCACACGGTCGGCTACGACGGCGCGCGCCTCCGCCTGCAGTGGGCGATGTTCCACGCCGGGCCCGGCGAGCCGTTCATCCAGGACACCAAGAAGCACAAGGACATCAAGGTCGACGGCGAGGCCGACGTCGAGACGCAGTTCCTCCCGATCTGGATCGGCAGCCCGCGCGTCCGCCGCTTCCGCGCCGAGTTCCGGGTGCTCGATGGCGAGCAGGTCCGCCAGATCGCCAGCACCGGGCCGATGCGCGGCATCGCCTACCGCTACGCGTGCTGACGCGACCGGACGGTAGAATGCGCAGCGGACCGTGCTAGGCGGGGAGGTAGCGGTGCCCTGTCGCTCGCAATCCGCTCTAGCGAGGCCGAATCCCCGATCGAGGGGTGCGGTCATCGGGGCCTGCGCGCCGTGGCGGCGCTGATGGTCCGGGTCCCGCGCGGCGTCGGCTCGTGAACCAGGTCAGGTCCGGAAGGAAGCAGCCTTAAGCGATCACCGGCGGGCGCAGCGGGAGCTCCCGGGCCGGAGCCGTCCTCCGGCGTGGCGCCCGGGGACCGCACTTCGACTTCGGGTGCACGGTCCACTGAACTGCCAAGACGAAGGCCCCGCCGGACGCCCCCGGCGGGGCCTTCACACGTTCCGGGCTGGACCGCCGGTCGGGGAGCTGAGGGAAACGATCCAACCGCCGGTCGATGGCCGGTTCGGCGCTTGTCGCATTGGATGGCGGGCGGTCCATGGGCCGCAACGCTGCGGCTCGTTTTCGATTCCCGGAAGGAACCTCCTTGCTGTTCTCCGCACGATCGCGGGCCCGTACGCTCGGGCTCGCGTCCCTCGCCGCCGCGCTGACGGCCGGCGCGCTCGCCGCGCCGGCGGGCGCCTTCAACTACGTCCTCGACGCCAACGGCACCTACTGGGGCATCCAGGACGCCGCCGCGCCACGGGTCGACACCGGCAGCGTCCGCGCCACGCAGGTCGCGCCCGGCAACAGCGGCGCGTACAGCACCACGATCAGCGGCTTCGGCGGCGTCAAGGTCTGGGTCGGCGGCTCGCACGCTCCGCGCTTCAACGGGGAGCTGATGCGCGGCTACGGCCTGAAGTTCGACGGCCTCGACCACTTCGACACGACGCAGGGGATCGACCTCGGCGGCGTGCGCCTCCAGCGCTCGATCTGGATCAACCGCGCCTCCGACTGGGGCCGCTGGCTCGACAGCTTCACCAACACGACGGACGCGCCGATCACGATCAAGGTCGCGTTCGGCGGCCAGACGGGCTACGGCGATCCGACGGTCGCGAGCGGCAACCCCGCCACGAGCGCGATCGTCAACACCTCCAGCGCCGACACGACGGTCGGTCCGGACGACGACTGGGTCGAGGTCGCGACGCCGTTCGCCGCGCTGAACACGACGGCGAACCCGCCCACCAACCCCGCCACGACCCTCGTCGGCGGCCCGCAGGCGACGGTCCTCGGCACGCCCAGCCCGTCCTCCAGCCCGTTCGCCGGCGCGATGAGCTTCTCCGGCGACTGGCTCTACGACACCTTCAACAACCCGCTGGCGACCTCCGGCCACGAGGGCAACTTCCAGGCCTACGTCAACACCATCACGATCCCGGCCGGCAAGTCGCGCTCGGTGCTGCACTACGTCGTGCTCGGCGGACGGGTCAACTCCACCACCTCGGCCGCCGTCCGCACCAGCGTGGAGGCCACCGCCACGACGCTGGCCGCGACGCCCGACCTGACCGGCCTGTCGACCGCGCAGATCTGCTCGATCGACAACTTCGACATCGCGTCGATGACGATCGCGGGCTTCGACGACGCCGACTGCGCCGGCGTCGGCACGGTCGGCCAGGTCCCGGTCCCCGACCCGCGCCCGAAGGTGACGAGCTCGCCCTACGACGTCGTCGGCAAGACGATCGACCAGGAGCAGGACGACATGGAGGCCGGCCGGACCACGTCGCAGCGGATCACCCGCGCCTACCTCGACCGCATCGCCGCCTACGACCAAGGCCAGTTCGGCTTCAACGCGTTCGAGTACGTCGCCAAGGACGCGATGGAGCAGGCCAAGGCCGCCGACGACGCGCGCGCCGCCGGCAAGACGGGCCGGCTGCTCGGCATCCCGATCGGCGTCAAGAACCTGTACGACACCAAGGACATGCCGACCACCAACGGCAGCCTGACGTTCGAGGGCTTCCAGCCCGCCAAGGACGCGTTCCAGGTCGGCAAGCTCCGGTCCGCCGGCGCGGTGATCATCGGCAAGACGGCGCTCGAGGAGTACGCCACGAGCGGCAACTACTCAAATGATCCGTGGGGTCAGGTCTGGAACGCCTTCAACCCGTCCAAGTCGGCGATCGCCTCCAGCGGCGGCTCGGCCACGGCGACGGCGCTGAGCCTCGACGCCGCGGCGCTGGGCTCGCAGACGGGTGACTCGCTGTACGGCCCGTCGTCGGGCGCCAGCCTCGTGTCGCTGCGCGGCACCGACGGCCTGGAGAGCGGCTCGGGCATCATGCCGCTCGGGTTCCTGACCGACTTCGGCGGCGCGATCGCCCGGTCGGTCCCGGACCTCGCCGACATCCTCGACGTGGTCGCCGGCACCGATCCGGCCGACCCGACGTCGGCGCCGGCCGACTCGCACCTGCCCAAGGACTGGCGCGACACGCTGGACGTCAACGCCCTCCAGGGCAAGCGGATCGGCTACATCCCGTCGACGTTCGTCGACCCCTTCGGGACGACGGGCACGACCGACGCCGAGAAGGCGGCGCTCCAGTACCTGACGGACGCCGGCGCGACCATCGTCCCGATGGGGACGACGGTGGGCGGGACCGACGCGCCGACGGCGCCGACCGACCCGACCACGCCCGCGCTCGTGTCCAACCAGCTCAACTACGAGGGCTGGGACGAGTACATCGACAAGCACCCCGAGCTGGGGATCCAGGGCTTCCCGTACACCAACGGGGCCGACGTGGCCTGCTCGCAGAAGAAGATCGCGTATGTCCGCAACGACCCGGCCAGCGCGACCTGCACCAACACGGCGCGCCTGACCGCCGACCAGCTCGCCTCGCAGCGGGCCTACCGGGTCACCAAGCAGCAGACGCTCGCGACGTGGATGGACCACGCCGGCGCCGACGGCCAGGGCGTCGACGCGGTCGTCTACCCGGGGCTGCTGAGCGACATCAGCCTCAACGACGGCGGCGGCGGCAAGTCGAGCTTCGGCCGGCGTGACACGCCGAGCGCGACGTTCGGGAGCCCGACCGTCATCTTCCCGGCGGGCTACAACGACCACGGGCAGCCGATCAACCTCCAGCTGCTCGGCCGTGCGTGGGACGACCCGAAGCTCGTGGGCATGGCCTATGCCTTCGAGCACTACGCCGAGGCGGACGGCAACGGCCACCAGGAGCCGACCACCGCGCCGGCGCTGAAGTACGAGCCGGGCGCCGAGCCGGTGACGATCACGGAGGAGAAGCCCGTGCCGTCGGAGCCGGTGGTCACGACGGTCACCACCACGGTGACCCAGCCCGGCCCGGCGGGGCCGACGCCGGTCAAGGTGACGCTGACGGTGCCGAAGTCGGGCCGGGTCGTGAACGGCCTCGCCAGCCTGGCGCTGTACAACACCAGCAAGGTCGCGGTCTCCGGGAGCGTGACGCTGAAGGGCGCCGTCAAGGGCCACACGAAGGCGGTGACGTTCGGCACCGTGTCGTTCTCGCTGCCGGCCGGCAAGCACCAGACGGTCCGCGTCTACCTCGGGCCGACGGCCCGCAAGGCGATCCGCGGGCACAAGGCGTACACCGTCACGGCGACGTACGCCCTGCACAACAGCACGGGCGCGACCCTGGCGACCCACCGCTCGGTGCGTCTCACCGTGTCGCGCTGAACCGACGCCGCCGGGCGCCCGTCAGATGACGGGCGCCCGGGCGGCGTGTGGTTAGAGCGCCGCCTCGGCGAGCACGGTGCTCGCGGTCGCCTCGTCGGTCTCGACCACACGCCGGTGGCGCGGGATCAGCAGCGCCAGCAGCGCGCCCGCCGCCAGGACCGCCGCGCCGATCGGCAGCGCCGCCGTCATGCCGTCCACGTAGTCCTGCGGGGACCCGTAGCCGCCGTGCGCGGTGAACACGCTGGCCAGGACCGAGACGCCGAGCACGCCGCCGAGCTCGCGGATCGCGTTGGTCGCGCCCGACGCCTGCCCGGCCTCCTCAGGCTTCACCGAGCTGAGGACGCTGTTAGCCGCCGGCGCGAAGACCAGCGCCATGCCCGTGCCGGCCAGGACGAACGGGACGATCAGCGCGCTGTAGGCGACGGTCGGGGTCGTGACCGCGGCCAGCCAGGCGATCGCGATCGCCTGCAGCGCCAGGCCGGACGCCATCAGCGGGCGGGCGCCGATCCGGTCGCTGAGGATGCCCGCCACCGGCGCGACGAACATCGGCATGAGCGTCCACGGCAGCACGCGCAGCCCAGCCTGCAGCGGTGAGAGGCCCTGCGTCGTCTGGAAGAACTGCGACAGCAGGAAGATCGAGCCGAACACGCCGAAGAACATCGCGAACGACACGCCGTTGGTCGCGGTGAACGCGCGGGACTTGAAGAACCGCAGCGGCAGCATCGGCGCGGGGGAGCGGCGCTCCCAGGCGACGAAGCCCGCGAGCAGCGCCAGGCCGGCGGCGATCGAGGCGACGATCGGGGTCGAGGTCCAGCCCAGGTCCTCGCCGCGGACGATGCCGTAGACGACGCCGAGCAGGCCGAAGCCGGCGAGGCCGAGGCCGGGGAAGTCCAGCCGGTTGGCCGGGCCGTGCGACTCGGTCAGGTAGCGCAGCGCCAGCGGGATCAGGATCAGGCCGGTCGGGACGTTGAGCCAGAAGATCCAGTGCCACGAGATGCCCTCGACCACGGCGCCGCCGACGACGGGGCCGAGCGCGACGCCGAGGCCCGAGATCCCGGACCACGCGCCGATCGCCAGGCCGCGCTTGGCCGGCGCGACGGCCTCGTTGAGGAGCGTCAGCGTCAGCGGCAGGACCATGGCGGCGCCGGCGCCCTGCAGCGCGCGGGCGGCGACGAGCGCGCCGGCCGACGGCGCGAGCGCCGCGGCGGCCGACGAGGCGGTGAACAGCGCGATGCCGACGGCGAACATGCGCTTGCGGCCGAAGCGGTCGCCGAGCGCGGCGCCGGCGAGCAGCAGGACGGCGAACGCCAAGGTGTAGGCGTTGACCGTCCAGGCGAGGGACTCGAGCGAGGCGCCGAGGTCGACGCGGATGGTCGGCAGCGCGGTGCTGACGACGAGGTTGTCCAGCGTCACCATGAACAGCGCCACGCTGACGATCGCGAACGTCCAGCCGGCGCGCGGGCGCGCCTTCGTGGACGGGGTGGAGAGGGTCATCGGGTTGGCCTCCTGGGACCGGGTGTGGGAGGTTTGTAGGAGTGAGCGCTCACTCACTCGGCGGGTAAAAAAAGGGGAAGGCGACATGGTCGATCAGCAGACGCGCAGGGTCTGGGCCCAGGTGCCGTGGTCGTCGTTCGCGCCGATGGCGGCCATGACGTTGAGCAGCATCCCGGTGGCGAAGAAGCGGTGGATGTCCTCGGGGTCGAGGCCCGTCTCGCTCGCGACGAGGGCGTAGAGCTGGGCGAACCACTCGCGCGACGCCTCGGCGACCTCGGGCATCGACGCGGCGGCCGCGTGCTGGTGGATCTGGGTCATCAGCATCGTGCGATCCTGCAGCAGCTCGCTGTAGGAGTTGGCCATCGCCTCGATCGGTTCGGTGCCGGCGGCGTGGGCGCGTGCGGACGCGGCGGCGAACGCCTCGTAGATCCGCTCGTTCGAGCGCCGCACGACGGCGACGACGAGGTCGGTCTTGGTGGGGAACAGGCGGAAGAGGTAGGCCTGCGAGATCCCGGCGGCCTTGGCGACCTCCGTGGTCGGCGTGCCCAGGAACCCGCGCTCGGCGAAGACCGACATGCCGGCCTCGAGCACGGCCTCGCGCCGCTCCTCGGCGGTGGAGAGCGTGCGCTTGGGGGAGGAGGCGGTGGGGGTTGGAGGGGTCATGCAGGTGTGAGTATGCACTCACTCACATCCGGTGTCAACCCGCGCGCGCTCAGCAGCCGGGGTAGACGTCCCAGTACCGGCCGCGCAGCGCCGGCCGTCCGGGCGGCGGCGCCGGGAGCGCCTTGTCCTCGTCGCTCGCGTTCAGGACGAACTGGTCGGCCACCGCGCGCGAGACGGGGACGAACGCGGTGCCGGTGTAGTGGCCGTCCTCCTGCGCGGAGCGGATCGCGCCCGGGCGCCGATCGGTCCACAGCGCCATCTGGGGCACCGCTCGGCGGTTCGGGACGGTGACCGTGCAGCCGCGCGGCGCGCGGGACGCGAAGTCGTGGAGCTCGTCGAGGATGTGCGTCTGGGCGATGAGCGCGGCGCGCGTGTTCTTGATGCGCGTGACCTGCGACGGGATGAACAGCAACAGGCCCACGACGGTCAGGGCGCCGAGCGCCATCCAGACCTGCCGCCACGGGTCCTCGCGCGGCAGCTCGGTCCACGCGCAGACGCCCGCGGCGGCGAAGATCGCCAGGATCGTCGCCGGGAACAGCAGGTAGCGCGTCAGGATCGACAGGCCGGCCGTGGCGAGGATCGCGAACGCCACGATCGCCAGGACGCCGGCCGCCGCGCCGAGCAGGACGCCGCGCGTCCGCAGCCGCCACAGCGACAGCACGCCGCCGACCACCGCGCCGAACAGCACGGGCTCGCGGAGGATCTCGCCCAGGCGCCGGGGCGTCGCCGTCGGGACGTGCTGCAGGCCCGTCACGCGCCCGAGCGACTCGGCCGTCGAGCGCGTCCCGGTGAGCGAGTGCAAGGGGTCGCCGGTGACGAGCAGGTCGCTCAGCGCCCACAGCAGCGGCGCGCCGACGACCAGCACGACGTGCGTCGGCGTCAGCGCGCCGCCGCGCCACAGCCACCACGCGTAGACCACCGCGAACAGCCACGCCTCGGGTCGTAGAAGTCCCGCCAGCGCCAGCAGGACCAGCGGGAGCGTCCCGGCGCGCGGGCGCCGCGTCTCGGCGAGCAACGCCCCCAACAACAGGCAGATGTAGGGGATGTCGACGTAGGCGCGGACGCCGTAGCTCAGGACCGGCTCGCGCGTCAGGACGATGGCCGCCGCGACGACGCCGGTCAGCGGCGTGAACCAGGCCGCGCCCAGCGCGTAGACCAACCACCCCAACAAGCCCAGCGCGAAGAACCCCAACACGATGAACAGGCCCTCGCCGAAGCCCGTCCCGAACAGCGACCCCAGCGCGCCGACGGCCGTCGCCAGCGGGTGCGGCGTCGGCGCGAACGCCACGTTGTAGTCCGGCGTGCGGCCGTGCACGAGGTCGTTGCCCCAGACCAGCGCGTACTCGGTGTCGTAGTTGGCGAACCAGGTCGGCGCGAAGGCGAGGGCGATGATCGCGGCCAGGGCGGCCGCGACCCCTATAGGAACCGCCCTTCTCAGGACGGGAGCTCCGCCAGCCCCGTGAGCAGCTCGCGCGCGCTCTTGTACCCCAACTCGAGGCCGCGCACCGAGAACGACTCGTTCGGCGCGTGGAACGGGTCGTCGGGCAGCACGAAGCCGGTGACGATCGTCGGGATGCCCTTCTCGCTCAGGTCGGCGACGAACGGGATCGCGCCGCCGCTGCGCACGTAGGCCACCGGCGTGCCGACCGCGCGCTCCAGCGCGTCGCCGGCGATCTTCAGGACCGGCGAGTCGGCCGGGAAGTGGGCGGGCGGGGCGGAGTGGCGCGAGACGATCGTCATCTCGGCGCCGGCCGGCAGCGCCTCGCGGATCAGGCGCTCCAGCTCGGCGCCCATCGCCTCGACGTCCTGGCCGGGCGCGACGCGGATCGACACGGTCGCGCGCGCGACCGCCGGGATCACCGTGCGCGTGTCGCCGGCGACGATCTGGTCGACGTCGACGGCGGTCTCGGAGCCGTTGCGCTCGACGTACTCGCCGCCCGCGCCCGGGTAGGCCTCGCGCGCGCCGGCCGCGGCCAGCGCCTCGTCGCCGGACGGCAGCCCGGCCCACGACGCGCGCTCCTCCTCGGACGGCGGCGCGATCCCGACGCGCAGCTCGTCGCGCACGCGGCCGTCCGGGCCGGGGATGACCGCGGCCAGCCCGCGGTGCAGCGCGTGCAGGGCGTTCAGGGCGCTGCCGCCGTACATGCCGGAGTGCAGGTCGCGCTGCGCCGCGCGGACGTCGAAGGTCACCAGGTAGACGCCGCGCAGGCCGACCGTGATCGCCGGCCGGTCGGGTCCGACCATGCCCGAGTCGTACACGATCGCCGCGTCGGCGCCGCGCGGGTCGTCCTTGAGCCACTGGGAGATCGACTCGCCGCCGGCCTCCTCCTCGCCCTCGACCGCGACGCGGACGTTGACCGGGAGCGCGCCCTCGGCCGCCAGGTCGCAGGCGGCGGCCAGCAGCGGCAGGAAGTTGCCCTTGTCGTCGGCCGCGCCGCGCGCGTAGATGCGGCCGTCGCGGATCTCGGGCTCGAACGGCGGCGAGGTCCACAGGTCCAGCGGCTCGGCGCCCTGGACGTCGTAGTGGCCGTAGATCAGGACGGTCGGGGCCGCGTCGGCGCCGGTCGACGCGCGCAGCTCGCCGACGACGAGCGGGTTGCCGCCCTCGCGGACCGTCACCGGCTCGGCCTCGCCGCCGGCCGCGCGGACCTTCGCGGCGGCCCACTCCGCGGCCCGCGCGATCTCGCCGGGATCACCGCCGCCCGTGGAGATGCTGGGGATGCGCAGCCAGGCGAAGAGCTCGTCGAGGAGGGTGTCGGCCATGCGTGCAGCCTATGGCGAAGCGAGGCCGCGGGGACGAGCCGGGCCCGCCTCTACACTGAACGGCTCGTGTCTGCCGGACCTTCGCTTTACCGCCGCCACCGCCCGCGGACGTTCGCCGACGTCATCGGCCAGGAGCACGTCGTGCGCACGCTGCGCAACGCCATCGAACGCGGTCAGGTGCACCACGCCTACCTGTTCGTCGGCTCGCGCGGGACGGGCAAGACGTCGATGGCCAAGATGCTCGCGGCGTGCCTGAACTGCGTCAACGGGCCGACCACCGAGCCGTGCGGCGTCTGCGAGTCGTGCGTCTCCATCGCCTCGGCGACGTCGATGGACGTCATCGAGATGGACGCCGCGTCCAACAACTCCGTCGACGACATCCGTGAGCTGCGCGACTCCGTCCAGTACGCGCCGGTCACCGGCGGGTACAAGGTGTACATCTTGGACGAGGCGCACATGCTGTCGACGGCGGCGTGGAACGCGTTCTTGAAGACGCTGGAGGAGCCGCCGCCGTCCACGATCTTCGTCCTGGCGACGACCGAGGCGCACAAGGTGATGGACACGGTCGTCGACCGCTGCCATCGCTTCGACTTCCGCCGGCCGACGGTCGAGCAGCTCGCGACGGTCGTGCAGCGCGTCGCGGGCAAGGAGTCGATCGACATCGCGCCGGAGGCGGTCGCGCTCGTCGCCCGCAACGCGACCGGCTCGTACCGCGACGCCCTGGGCACGCTGGAGCAGCTGGTGACCTACTCGGGGTCGTCGATCGCGACCGAGGACGTGCTGGCGGTGCTCGGCGTCGCCGACGACGACCTGCTGTTCGGCGCCCTGGACGCCGTGGGCGCGCGCGACGCGCGGACGGCCTGGCAGGTCGCCGCGCGGCTGGCCGACTCCGGCCGCGACGCGGCGCAGTTCCTGCGCGACCTGGAGAGCCACACGCGCGACGTGCTGGTCGTCCAGACGCTCGGCGAGATCCCGTCGCAGCTGGCGATGACCACCGAGCGCGACGCGCGGCTGGCCGACCAGGCGCGCCGGCTGACCGGCGCGGACTCGGTCCGGCTGCTCGACCTGCTGGCCGCGGGCATGCGCCTGGCCAAGGACGGCGCCGACGCGCAGACGCAGCTGGAGGTGGCGCTGGTCAAGGCCGCCGCGCCGGAGGTCGACCCGTCCACGCGCGCGCTGCTGGCGCGGATGGAGCGGATGGAGGCGGCGCTGCGCGGGGGCGCGCAGCCGGTGGCGCCTGCCCCTGCGGCTCCGCCCGCGGCTGCGCCTGTCGCTCCGCCGGCGCCGGAGCCGGCGGCCGCCACTCCCGCCCCGCCTCCGCCGCCCGCGCCCGCCGCGGCTGCCCCGCCTCCGCCCGCCGCCGTCGCCGAGCCCGAGCCGGCGCCCGCCGCGGTCGCCGTCGCCGAGCCGGCCTTCGACGGCGACCTCGACCTCGCGATGGTCGAGCAGCTCTGGCCGGCCGTCCTCCAGAACGTGGAGGAGAGCAACCAGATGGTCGCCATGTCTCTCGCCAAGGGGCAGCTGGTGAGCGTCTCGGGCAAGGACGTCACGGTCGCCTTCACGCCCGACTGCGGGTTCCAGAAGAAGAAGGCGGAGGACTCGGCCGCGCGCCAGCTGGTCACGACCGCGTTCAAGGAGCTGATCGGCGTCGCGCCGCGGCTGATCTACGAGACGCGCGAGGCCGCGGAGCTGGGTGCGGAGCCCGAGGTCATCAGCGAAGATGAGTTCGTCGCCCGTCTGCGGGCGGCGTTCGACGCCGTCGACCACGATCCCAACCAGGAACAGCAGGAGCAGGCCTGATGCCGCAGCCCAACATCCAGAACATGCTGAAGCAGGCCCAGGAGGTCATGGCCGCGCAGCAGGAGGCCCAGGAGGCGCTCAAGGAGCAGCGCGTCGAGTCCTCCGCCGGCGGCGGCATGGTCAAGGTCGTCGTGACCGGCGACCTGAGGATCGAGGCCCTGACGATCGACCCCGACGCGGTCGACCCCGAGGACGTCGAGATGCTCCAGGACCTCGTCCTGGCGGCGACCAACGAGGCGCTGCGCCAGGCTGTCGACCTGCAGGAGAAGGCGATGCAGGGCGCGTCCGGTCCCGGCGGCTTCGACCCGATGCAGGCGCTCGAGGGCCTCGGCCTGGGCGACGCGCTGGGCGCCCTCGGCGCCGGCGGACCCGGCGGCGCGGCGGGCGGCCTGCCCGGCGGCGGCGGCGCGGGCGGCGGCATGAACCGCGCGGCCCGCCGCGCCGCGGCGAAGAAGAAGAACTAGCGCTTGTTCGCCCCGCCCGTCCAGCGCCTGGTCACCGAGCTGGGCAAGCTGCCCGGCATCGGCCAGCGCACGGCGCAGCGGCTCGCGTTCCACCTCCTGCGCGTCGATCCGGAGGACGCGACCGCGCTCGCCGACGCGATCCGCGAGGTCAAGGAGAAGATCCGCCCCTGCGCGATCTGCTTCAACCTCGCCGACGAGGAGACGTGCCGGATCTGCCAGGACGAGCGCCGCGACGCCGGGGTCATCTGCGTCGTCGAGGAGCCGGGCGACGTCATCCCGATCGAGCGCACGCACGAGTTCCGGGGCCGCTACCACGTGCTCGGCGGCGCGCTGTCGCCGATCGACGGCGTCGACCCCGAGGACCTGAAGGTCGCCGAGCTCTACCGCCGCGTCGAGGCCGGCGAGATCCGCGAGGTCGTCATCGCGACCAACCCGACGACGACCGGCGAGGCGACCGCGCACCACATCGCCGCGGCCCTGCGCGAGCGGACGCCGGACGTCGCGGTCACGCGCCTCGCCTCCGGCCTCCCGGTCGGCGGCGACCTGGAGTACGCCGACGAGGTCACGCTCGGCCGCGCGTTCGCCGGCCGGCGCCAGATCGTCTAGCGGCGGCCGCCGGCGCACGCTACGGCGAGCGCGGCCAGGTCGGCCGCACGCTCGCGTCCACGCGCAGGCCGTCGAGGATCCGCCAGGCGGCGCGCCGGGTCGCCGCCGTCGCCGATGGGCCGAAGGCGACCAGGACGTGGAAGTCGCGGCCGCCGTCGGAGAACTCGAACCAGTGGTCGACGAAGCGCGCGCCGGGGACGCAGGCGCTCGCCTCGGAGCGGCCGGCGTCGCCTTCGGCAGCGGCGAAGTCGGCCGGCCGCGGCGGGAAGGCCGTGCTGTGGTCGCTGCCGCGCTCCATCAGCGTGACGAACGCGTCGCGCGGGCCGAGGTCGGCCAGCGCGCTGCCGGGCATGTGCGCGCACGCGGTCGGGCGATAGCGCAGCGGGAACGTCGCGACGGCCAGCTCCTCGCGCGGGTCGACGAGGTGCGGTGTCAGGTTGACGCGCGCCGCCTGCCAGCCGCTCGGCAGGCGGACGGCCAGGCCGTGGGCGGCGTACGCCGTGGTGGCCGGCGCGCCGTGCCGCGCGCCGGCGCCGCCACCGCATCCCGCGAGCGCGCAGCCGATGGTGAAGGCGATGACCGTTGCTCGACGCATGTCCCTTGCACTACGAGCGCGGGCCCCTGAGTGGTCCTCACCGCGCCGGTCCGGCGTAGGCTCCCGCCCGCCATGGCCGCCGAGCACGACGTCACGTCCACGACCATCACCACCAACAACAGCGAGCGCTTCCAGTCGCTGCGCCGGGAGCTGGGGATCGAGGGCTTCGGGATGAACGTCGTCACGCTCGCCCCGCGCCAGCGCGGGCGCATCCACGACCACGAGCGCCAGGAGGAGGTCTACGTGGTGCTCGACGGCGAGCTGACCCTCGGCATCGAGGGCGAGGAGCAGACCGTCGGCAAGCACGGCGTGGTGCGCGTCGCCGCTGGCGTCAGGCGCCAGCTGGTCAACCGCGGGTCGTCGACGCTGCTGCTGCTCGCGCTCGGCTCCGACGCCGTCCACCAGGGTCGCGACGGCCTCGCGTGGGAGTCGTGGGACGACGCCCGCGACGCCGGCCGCACGCCGCAGGACGTCCCGCTGCCGGCCGACCTGCCGGTCTGAGCCACCGCTATCCGTCCGCCCGCGGCGCGGTTGAGACCAACTCGACACTGCCCGCGCGGCCCCCGATCCGCACGATCCACGAGTGCTCGGACTGCGTGCTGGATTCTGGTGCCTTCTTCTGACCGTCGCCGCGGGCCTCGCCCTGGTGCCCGCCATCGCCGGCGCCGCGGGGTGGGCGCCGGCGCCGACCGACCTCGTGACGGGCGGCTCGGCGGGCCTCAACCCGACGGGCCTGGCGATCAGCGCCGCCGGCGCGCAGACGGCCCAATGGGTCCAGGGCGGCGGCGCCGCCGACCTCATGGTCGCCGACCGGCCCGCGGGCGGTCCCTGGGGCGCGCCGCAGCGGCTGTCGGGCGGCGCCGCCGTCATCGGCGCGTCGCTGGCCGCCAACGAGTCCGGAGCGCAGGCGGCCTCCTGGCTGGAGGGCGGCTACGTGCGCGCCGCGACCCGCGCCCCGGGCGAGGCGTGGGAGCCGGTGGCGGTGCC
>DATDMD010000217.1:0-15509 GCA_036518975.1 Baekduia sp. | reverse complement strand
GCGCCGGGCTCCGGCGCGGCCGCCGGCGCGGCGCCCACGGGTCTGCGGCGCGGCGCCGCCGCGGAGGGCCCGGGCGCGGGCGCGCCGGCGGCCGCGGGCGCCTCGCCCTTGATCGACCGCTCCAGCGACTCGGCGAACGCGCGCGTGACCTGCGCGACCTGCTTGCTGACGACCTTCTGGCCGACCGTGCCGAGCACGCCGCCCATCGCCAGGTCGGCCTCGACGTCCACGCGCGTGCCCTCGTCGACGTCGGCCAGCCGCACGGTGTTGGTCGTCCGCACGTTGCCCATCGCGCCCTTGACCGCGCGCCCGACCGCCGTGAAGCTCATGAGCTCCTGCGGCTCGCGCGCGGTGACGCGCATCTTGATGTCGAACGTCGCGGTCATCGGCCCGACCGACTGCGTGACGCGCACGTTGGAGTTGTCGGCGTCGACCAGCTCGACGGACTCGACCCCGGGGACGCACGCCGCGACCTGGTCGACCTGCTCGAAGAACGACCACAGCTTCTCGCGCGGCTCGGTGATGACGAAGGACTCCTGGACCTTCATGCGGTCTCCTCGGGGTCGGGGTGGGAAGGGCGTTCGTGGAGCGCGCGCCAGACGCGCTCGGGCGTCAGCGGCAGGCTGGTGAGGTCGACGCCGTAGTCGGCGAGGGCGTCGCAGATGGCGTTGCCGACGGTCGCGCCCGGCGGGATCGTGCCGCTCTCCCCCACGCCGCGGACGCCGAACGGCGTCACCGGAGAGGGCACCTCAGTGTGCAGCAGCTCCATCTCGGGCAGGTCGACCGCCGTCGGCACGAAGTAGTCCATCATGGTGCCGTTGACGAGCTGGCCGGTGTCGGGGTCGTAGCGCAGCTCCTCGGTGAGCGCCGCGCCGAAGCCCTGGGCGAGCGCGCCCTGGACCTGGCCCTCGACGATCTTGGGGTTCACCGCGCGGCCCGAGTCGTGGACCATCACGAAGCGCTCGATGTCGAAGTCGCCGGTCTCGGGGTCGACCGAGACGACGGCGGCCGCGCTGCCGTAGGCGTAGGCCGCGGCGTCGGGCTCCCAGTGCGAGGTCGTCTCCAGCCCCGGCTCCTCGCCCTCGGGCAGGCCCTGGCCCGTGATCGCGACCAGATGGACGCGCGCGAGCGGCACCTCGCGGGCGTGGTCGCCGCGGTGACGCACGACGCGGCCCGCGACCTCCAGGTCGGCGGGGTCGGCGCCGTCGAGCAGCCCGGCCGCGATCCGCAGCACCTTGTCGCGGAACGCGCTCGCCGCGCGCTCGATCGCGCCGGCGGCGGCGATCATGGTCCGCGACGCGAAGGCGCCGGTGTTGAGCGGTGAGGACGCCGTGTCGCCGGCGTGCACGCGGATGGCGCCGTACTCGATCCCGATGACCTCGCAGCAGACCTGCGCGAACGCGGTCTCGTTGCTCTGGCCGAACGTGGAGACGCCCGTGTAGAGGTCGATCCCGCCCGACCGGTTGGCGCGCAGCGTGACGCTCTCGTGCGCGCCGAACTGCGACCCGCGGTTGGCCAGGAACTTCGCGCTGGCGTAGCCGGTGCGCTCGACGAACGACGACACGCCGACGCCGACGAGCCGCCCGTCCTCGCGCGGGCCGCGGCCGCGCGCGCGCAGCGCGTCGTAGCCGACGGCGTCGGCCGCCATCCGCAGCGCGCGCGGGTAGTCGCCGCTGTCGTAGACGGCGCCGCCGGGGTTGGTGAACGGCAGCTGGTCCGGCCCGAGCATGTTGAGGAGCCGCAGCTCGAGCGGGTCGATCCCGAGCCGCCGCGCCAGGCGGTCGATCAGCCGCTCGCGCGCGAAGTTGACCTCCGGCTGGCCGTAGCCGCGGTAGGCGCCGATCGGCGTCTTGTTGGTGAGCGTCACGCGCCGCTCGACGTAGCCGTCGGTGACGTCGTAGGGCCCGGTGAACACGACGCTCGACAGCTGCGCCGAGCCGAAGGGCGAGTTGTAGGCCCCGAGGTCGGTGGCGTAGACGTCGCGCATCGCGAGGAAGCGACCGTCGGACCGCGCGCCGATCGTGAACTCGTGCGCGGCCTCGCGCGCGTGGGTCGTGGCGCGGAAGTGCTCCAGGCGGTCCTCGACCCACTTCACGGGCCGGCGCAGCGCGATCGCGTGCAGGCAGGCCAGGACGTCCGCGGGGTAGACGCCGAGCTTCAGCCCGAACGCGCCGCCGACGTCGGAGGCCACGACGCGGATGTCGCCCTCGTCGAGCACCAGCGCCTCGGCGAGCTGCTTGCGCACGAGGTGCGGGACCTGCGTCGAGGTGTGGACGGTCAGCTCGCGCGCGCCCGGCCGCCACTGGGCCATGATCGCGCGGCCCTCCATCGGCAGGCCCGTGACGCGGTTGATCGTGAAGCGGTCGGAGACCACGACGTCGGCCTCGGCCAGGCGCGCGTCCGGGTCGCCCGCGCCCTGCGGGTTCACGGCCACGACGTTGGAGTCCAGGATGTCGGGGTGCAGGCGCACGGCGTCGGGCCGCGCCGCGTCGGCGACGTCGCTGACGTGGGGCAGCGGGCCGTAGTCGACGTCGACGAGCTCCAGCGCGTCCTCGGCCTCCGCGCGGCTGGCGGCCACGATCGAGACGACCGGCTGGCCCTCGAACGCCGCGACGTCCTGGGCCAGCGCGAAGAACTGGAGGTCGGGCACGCCGGGGACCGGCCGCAGCACGGTGATCGGGCGCGAGCGCTGGGCCACGTCGCTGCCGACGAGCACCTGCCGGACGCCGGGCAGCGCCGCGGCGGCCGACGCGTCGATGCCCAGGATGCGCGCGTGCGGGAACGGGCAGCGCAGCACCGCCATGTGCAGCGCGTGCGGCAGGTCGACGTCGTCGGTGAAGCGCCCGTCGCCGCGCAGCAGGCGGTCGTCCTCCTTGCGCGGCACCCAGTTCCCGATGCCCTGGCCGCCGTCGTGGGGCGCGTGGCCCGGCGCCGCGGGCGGGCGGGTCCTGGTGTCGGTCTCAGACATCGGCCGGCGCCTGCGCGCCGCTGTCGAGGTGGCGCTCGACGGCGGTCACGATGTGGTCGTAGCCGGTGCAGCGGCACAGGACGCCGGCGAGCTCCTCGCGGATCTCGGGGCGCGTCAGCCGCCGCCCCTCGCGCGCCAGCGCGGTGACGGTCATCAGGAAGCCCGGCGTGCAGAAGCCGCACTGCAGCGCGTGCTCGTCCTTGAACGCCTGCTGCAGCGGGTTGAGCTGGTCGCCGTCGGCCAGCGACTCCACCGTCTCGATCGCGCAGCCGTCGAGCTGCGGCGCGAGCATCAGGCAGGACTTCACGGCCTGACCGTCGACCAGGATGGTGCACATGCCGCACACGCCCTGCTCGCAGCCGACGTGCGTGCCGGTCAGGCCCAGCTCGTGGCGCAGGAAGTCGGCCGCGTGCATGCGCGCCTCGACGCGGGCGGTCGCGGCCTCGCCGTTGACGGTGAACGCGATGTCGACGTGCTCGTTCATCGGGAGCCTCCCTCGGCCAGGTCGCGCAGCAGCCGCCGGACGTGGATCGGCGCGAGGTGCTCGCGGTAGGCGGCCGAGCCGCGCGCGTCGTCGGGCGCGTCGAGGACGTCGACGACCAGCGCGGCGGCCTCGTCGAGGACCGCGGCGTCCCAGCGCCGGCCCTCCAGCCGCTGCGCGGCGGCCTCGGCGAGGACCGGCCGGTCGTTGACGCCGCCCAGCGCGATCCGCACGTCGCGGAAGCCGCGGGCGTTGTCGCCGCTGGCGGTCACCGCCGCGCTGACCAGCGCGAAGTCGTTGTGCTTGCGGCCGCGCTCGAAGAAGCGGAAGTGGTCGGGCGCCGGCGGGAAGCGGATCGCCACCAGCAGCTCCTCGGGGTCCAGGACGCTGTAGTAGGAGCCCGCGAAGAAGTCGCCGATCGGGATGTCGCGCTCGCCTTCGAGGTTGCGCGCCACGACCGTGGCGTCCAGCGCCAGGCAGGCGAGCGCCATCTCGCCGGTCGGGTCGGCCTGCGCGAGCGCGCCGCCGATCGTGCCGCGGTTGCGGACCTGGCGGTCGCCGATGTAGGCCACGACGTGGCCCAGCAGCGGCAGGCGCTCGGAGATCACGGGCGAGGTCTCCAGCGTCGCGTAGCGCACCAGCGCGCCGACGACCGTCTCGGTCCCGCGCGCGTCGATGCCGCCGAGCTCCTCGCCGAGCCCGTTGATGTCCACCACGGCCGACGGGCGCAGGAGGCGCATGCCGAGCATCGGCACGAGGCTCTGGCCGCCGGCGAGCACCCGGGCCTGGCCCAGGTGCTCGTCGAGCGCGTGCAGCGCGGCGTCCACGGTGGACGGCTTGACGTACTCGAAGGAGGCTGCCTTCACTGGCCGGCTCCGGTGCCGAAGCTCATGAACTTCGCGAGCACGCGGTCGACCGCGCCGGCGCCGGGCGCGCCCGCCGTGACGCTGGCGACCGGCTTGGACGCCCACACGGTCTCCGGCCGCGCCTGCAGCAGGTGCAGTTGGCCGTCGCCGTCCACCGCCCACTCCATGTCCATCGGCGCGCCGCGGTGGCGCTCGATGCGCTTGCCCAGCTCGGCGATCGCCACGACCTCGTCCTCGGACAGGCACGGCAGCGCGCCGCGCTCGGGGTCGACGTCGAGCAGGCCGACCGCGCCGGCGGCGACGTCGAAGCCGTACTCCTGCTCCTGCGTGCTGATCTCGCTGGCGAGCACCTCGAGCGTGACCTTGTCCACGCGGAACCGGTCCGGCGTGATGTCACCCTTGACGACGCCCTCGCCCAGTCCGTAGCACCCTTCGATCACGATCTTCGAGCGGTCGCCGTTGACGGGGTCCAGCGTGAACATGACGCCGGCCGCGCGGGCCTCGACCATCTGCTGGACGCCGACGCACATGCCGGGCAGGTGCTCGCCGTCGACCAGCGGGACGCCGTCGGCCGGGCGGTAGGTCAGCACCTGCGGCCCGAACAGCCCCGACCAGCAGCGCCGGACGTGCGTGAGCACGTCCTCGGCGCCGCCGATCCACAGGTACGTGTCGTACTGCCCGGCGAAGCTCGCGCCCTCCAGGTCCTCGCTGACGCCGCTGGAGCGCACGGCCACCGGCACGCCGTCCGTGCCGGTGCGCGCCTCGAGCTCGGCGTAGGCGGCCTCGACGTCCGCCACCAGGTCGGCGGGCAGCTCCGCGTTCATGATGTGGTCGGCCAGGCGCGCGCTGACGCGCTCGACGGCGGCCAGGTCGTCGCGGTCGAGGTCCGCGATCGTCTCGCGCACGACGGCCTGCAGGCCCGCGTGCTCGGCGAAGCGCGCGAACGCGCCGGTCGTCACGCCGAACGCCGGCGGGACGGCGAAGCCGGCCTCGGTCAGCTCGACCAGGCTGCCGAGCTTGCCGCCCAGCTCGGCGGACCCGGCGCCCTGCGCCCGGTCGATCCAGACGATCGCTCGCGACGCGCTCATGACGGCTCCTCCAGGATCTTCACCGTGCCGGCGTCGCCGTCGACCTCGATCAGCTGCCCGGTCTTGATCGTCTGCGTCCCGTAGCCCGTGCCGACCACCGCGGGCAGGCCGTACTCGCGGGAGACGATCGCGGTGTGGGCCATGATCCCGCCCACGTCGGAGACCGCGGCGCCCAGCCGCGAGAACACCGGCGCCCAGCTCGGGGCGGTGACGCGGCAGACGAGGATGTCGCCGCGCTCGACCTCGTGCAGCTGCTCCGGGTCGGTCACGACGCGGGCGCGGCCGGTCGCCTTGCCCGGCGAGGCGGCGACGCCGCGCAGCTCGCTGGCGTCGGGGTCCGACGCGCCGAGCCACTCCTGCACGCTCTCGGTCGTGATGCCCCACAACATGATGGTCAACGGCTCGGTGATCGCGTCGGGCGGCGTGCCGAGCGCGGGCGGCGGGGTCCAGTCCCGCAGCGCCGCGAGCTTCGCCTTGCGCGCCTCGACGATCGGCGGCCAGTAGCTCGGCCCGCGCCCGCCGGTGCCCGCGGCCCACCCGACGATGAGGTCGTAGAGCGCCGAGTGGATCTCGTTGCGGTGCAGGAGGAAGATGTCCTCGCGGTCCGCGATGAACCCGTGCGCGACGAACACGTCGCCCAGCTCGCGCACCTTGGACCAGAAGATCGAGTGGTGCCAGTGCTCCACGTAGAAGTTGTGGTTCTCGACGTACGGGTAGACGGTGCGCGCGAGTTGGACGAGCTCGTCGAACGCGGCCCGGTCGTCGTCGCTGCCCAGCAGCTCGCGGTACTCGGCGGTGATCCGGGTCCGCTCCGCCAGGATGCGCTCCAGCGGGCGCTCGATCTCGGCGCCCTCGTCGAGCTTCTCGACGTAGCCGCGCAGCGCCGTGAACGGCAGGCGCAGGTCGTCGATCCAGGCGCGGTCGGTGTGCGTGTAGCCGGCGCCGGTCGAGTACCAGAACCACGGGTCCTTGGCCTCTTCCAGCGCGGCCAGCCACTCGTCGCCGCGCGGCGCCGCGCCGATCGCGGCCAGCAGCGCGTCGGGGTCGGCCGTCTCGCGCACGAGGCCGCCGAGCCCGAGCTCCACGGCCAGGCGCGCGAGCTTGCGCACCTCGTCGTCGGGGCGGAAGAGCAGGATGTCGATGCCGGCGACCATGCGGGCGACCGTCTGGTCGGTGATGCCCGGGAATGCCTGCTGGCAGAACTCCTTGAACGTGAGGTAGGCGCCGTACCCGAGGTTGAGCATCTCGAAGTGGTAGGCGCCCATCTCGAAGAGGTTCTCGATCAGGCGGTCGTAGCTGGTCAGCAGGTCGTAGGAGCTGAACAGCCCGCGGTGCTCGGTGACGAAGCGCTCGTCCTCGTTGTCGGGCAGCGGCGTGAACTCGATGGCCTTCAGCCGCGCGATGCAGTCCTCGGCCTTGGCGATCCAGTTGGCGTAGATCTCGTCCCAGTTGGCGTAGTAGTGCCCGGCCCGGCGCGCGAAGTGCTCGGCGCGCGCGGCGATCTCCTTCGGGTCCGACACGCCGCGCGGGCTGATGTACAGGTACCCGTTGATGATCCGGTGGTCGATGCCCCAGGACGGCGGGATCTGCCAGACCCGCGTCGTCAACTGGTTGCACGCAACCCACCAGTTCTCGGTCATGATCGTGTCGAACGGGTAGATCGGCGACGGGTTGTGCATCCCGTCGAAGAACCACAGCTCGGACTCCTCGACGTCGCGCGTGGCGTCGCTGAGCAGCGTGTAGTACGGGTACAGCTCCTGCCAGCCCTCGGCGCCCTTCGGGGTCTCGACCGAATGGGGGCTCGGGAAGGAGCGGGTCGCGTCGACGGCGCTCATGGTCAGACCCGCGCCGGGAGGTCGTCGGCCTTCAGGACGTCGACGACGATGTCGCCGTCGACCACGATCGGCTCGTTGTCGAGATACAGCGTGCAGTTGCGCATCGGCACGTCCACGTGGCAGAGCGTCTCGTTGGGCCCGCCCAGCTCGCCGTTGGGGCCGGTCGAGAAGAGGACGTTGCCGTAGAAGGAGCGGCCGTGCATGCCCATGCCGCGGCGGTCGGTCGCCAGGATCGACCACTGAGCGGTCTCCAGCATGCCCCAGCCGATGTGCGCGATGCCATAGGCGTCGGGGTCCCTGAACGAGGCCATGTACTCGCGCAGCAGGTCGGCGTCCAGCGCGCCGCCGATGTGCTCGATCCGGCCCTGCTCGATCGTCAGCTCGATCGGGGTCTGCACGTAGGACTTGAACGGGAAGATGATGTCGCCGGGCGCGATGACGACCTTGCCGTCCACGCCGTCGTCCGCGCCGCCCGTGAAGAGGAAGCCGGAGGGCCAGTGGTCCCAACGGCCGGGCGTGTCCGTGTAGCCGTACTGCGTGATCACCGGGTAGGCGCCCAGCTTGTAGGTGATGTCGCTGCCCGCGGCGTTCGTGAAGCGCAGCTCGCGCGCGTTGCCCAGCAGCTCGGCGCCGGCCTCGACGCGCTCGCGCAGGCGCTTGGACGGCGCCATCGCGCGGATGTGCTCGATCGGCTCGATGCACAGCAGCACCCGCGTGCCGGACTCCTGGATCTCCAGCTGCTCCTTGGAGAACAGCAGGAACACGGTGTCGACCACCAGGTCGACGCCCTTCAGCGCCTCGATCGCGGGGCGGTTGCCGGCCAGCGGCGTCTCGCCGACCTCCCACGCGCCGACGTCGCCGTCGAGGCTGCCGCCGACGTGGGGCAGGTTGACGTTGAACGCCGTCGCGCCGATCTGGTCGGCCGCCGCGAGGAAGGCGTCGACGTACTCGGAGCGCTGGTGGCCCTGCGACAGGACCGCGATCGTGCTGCCCTCCGTGATGCCGCAGAGCTCGAGCTCCTCGCGGCACATGTCGGTGAAGGTGGGGACGCTCATGTGACTGACTCTCCTCGTTGGTTCTTCAGCTCAAGCAGGGGACGCACGACCGCCAGGAAGGCCGCGTGCTCGTCCCACGGGATCATGTGACCCGCGCCGGGGACCACCTGGACGGTCGCCCGCGGGTTGGCGGACGCGGCCTCGGCCGCGCCCTCCGGGGTGACGACCGGGCTGGCGCCGCCGTAGACGAACGCGACGGGCGCCGGGACCGCAGGCCACCACGCGAAGAAGTCGTCCTCGACGAAGTGGTCGTAGGTCGCGCGGACCGCCGCCTCGTCGCAGGTGTCGAGCCAGCGCGCCCGGAGCGCGAGCTCGGCGTCGGGCCAGCGGGCGTAGAAGCGCCGGACCTCGTCGGCCGTCGTGCCGCGGTAGCCCTCGGCCAACTGCTCGGCGAACGACGACCACGGCGTCGGGTACCCGCCGCGCCCGGGACCGCAGAGCGGCGGGTCGACCACGACCCAGGACGCGGCGTCCACGGTCCCGCGCAGGGCCGTCCGGGTGGCGATCCGGGCGCCCATCGAGTGGCCGAGGACGATCGGCTCGACCAGCTCGAGCTGGTCGACGACCGCCTCGACGTCGGCCGCGTAGTCGTCCATGGTGTAGGAGTCGGCCAGCCACGACAGGCCGCGGCCGCGCACGTCGAGGACGACCGGCCGGACGAGGTCGCGCAGCTCGCGGACGACGAAGTCCCACGTCACCGCCGGGCTGGTGATGCCGGGCACGACGACGAGCGGGCGGCGGTCGCCGCCGTAGTCGAGGACGTGCACCTCGACCTCGCCGTTGGACGCCCAGCGGCTCTCGGCCCCGGTCGTCGCAAGGTCGGCGAGCGCCTCGGGCGCCGCGTCACGCCTGGACACCCGGCACCTCCCCGGCGGTCGCGTCGAGGTCGGCGACCAGCGCGTCGCCGAGCTGGCTCGTGGTCCACTCGCCGCCGCGGTCCGGCGTGCCGCCGAGCGTGCCGACGCGGTCCAGCGCGGCGTTCAGGCGCTCCGCCGCGTCGGGCCGGTCGAGGCCGTGCTCGAGCAGCAGCGCGGTCGAGCGCAGCGTGGCGGTCGGGTTGGCGACGCCGCGGCCGGCGATGTCCGGCGCCGTGCCGTGAACGGGCTCGAAGAGGCCGGGCCTCCCGTCCGCCAGGCAGGCCGACGCGGCCTCGCCGAGGCCGCCGCCGAGCGCCGCGGCGATGTCGGACAGGATGTCGCCGAACGTGTTCTCGGTGACGATCACGTCGAACGCGCCCGCGTCCTGCACGAGCCGCATCGCCGCGGTGTCGACCAGCAGGTGGTCGACGGCCACGTCGGGGTACTCGGGCGCCAGCTCCTCGACGACGCCGCGCCACATGCGCGAGGTCGCCAGGACGTTGGCCTTGTCGACCGAGGTCATGCGGCCGCGCCGCGCGCGCGCCAGCTCGAAGCCCTTGCGGACCACGCGCCGGACCTGGTCGGGGTGGTACTCGCAGGTGTCGAAGACGGTGCCGTCGGGCCGCGTGCCGCGGGCGCCGAAGTAGAGGCCGCCGACCAGCTCGCGGACGATCAGGAGGTCGATGCCCTCGGCGACCGTCGGCCGCAGGTTGGCGTACACGTCGAGCGCGCGGCGCAGCGCGAACATGCCGTCCTCGGGGTTCTGGTCGGTCCAGGCGTAGTCGCCGGCGCCGACCGCGCCCATCAGGACCGCGTCGGCGGCCAGGCAGGCGGCGAGCGTCGCGGCCGGCAGGGGCTCGCCCGACGCGGCGATCGCGGCGCCGCCGATCGCGTGCTCGGCGAGGTCGACGTCCGGCGCGAGCACCGACAGGACGCGCGCGGCCTCGGCGACGACCTCCGGTCCGATCCCGTCGCCGGGCAGCAGGACGACGTTCACGAGCCGGCCACCGGCGCGGGCGCCGCGAGGCTGTCGAGGTACGCCAGCACCTCGGCGTATCCGACGACGTCGCCGTACTTGGCCTGGATGTCGAACAGGTTGGCCTCGTGCGGGCCCGCGGCGCGGTCGCCCACGCACTCGCGCGGGACCAGCACCGGGAAGCCGGACTGCACGGCGTCGACGACGCTGGCGCGCACGCAGCCGCTCGTCGTCGCGCCGCAGACGATCAGGGTGTCGACGCCGAGGCTCGTCAGCGTCGCCGCGAGGTGCGTGCCGAAGAACGCCGAGGCGCCCTTCTTGACGATCAGCGGATCGTGGTCCTCGCGCGCCAGCCGCGGGTCGATGTCGACCAGCTCGGAGCCCGCGCGCAGGACGCGGAGCCCGGGCGCCTTGTCCAGCCAGGCGTAGGCGGACCCGTCGGCCTCGGCGGGGTCGTAGGCGATGGTCGTGAAGACGACGGGCGCCGCGGCGGCGCGCGCCGCCGCGATCACGCGCGCGGTCGCCGCGACGACGTCCGAGAGGTCGGCGCCGGTGGGGAACCGCGGCTCGGTGAACCCGCGGCTGAGGTCCACCACCACGACGGCCGGCCGCGGTCCGCGGCGGACCGCGGCGCCGAAGCCGGCGCGCTCGTACGTCTGGTCGGTCTGTTCGTCGTACATCGTCTCCGGGAGACTTGCATACGTGTATACGATCCGCAAGATGTCACCGCCGGACCGCCGCTCGAAGGCCCCACGCAAGCGCGATACGGCTCCGCGCTCCGTGCCGACGCGTAACATCTCTGACGTGTCGTTCGCCATCCCGTCCGCCGTGCTCGGTGAGAAGACCAGCGTGGCGGCCGCGCGCATCCTCCGCCAGGCGATCCTCGGCGGCGAGCTCGGGCCCGGCCAGGTGCTCGGCGAGGAGAGCCTCGCCAAGCAGCTCGGCATCAGCCGGACGCCGATCCGCGAGGCGCTCCTGCGGCTGCATTCCGAGGGCCTCGTCGAGATGCCGCCCAACCGGCCGGCCGCCGTCCAGAGCTTCACGCGCGACGACCTGTTCGAGATGCACTCGCTGCGCGCCGTGCTCGAAGGCCACGCGGCGGCGCAGGCCGCGACGCGGCTGACCGACGCCGACCACGCGGCGCTGCAGGCCAGCGTCGAGCGCTACGGCGAGCTGCAGCGCGAGGACAAGGACCTGCCGCGGCTCGTGGACGAGAACTTCACGTTCCACGGCCGGATCATGGACGCCGCGGCCAGCCAGCGCCTGAACGCGATGATCCGCCAGGTCTCGGCCGTGCCGCTGATCTACAAGTCCTACATGACGTACTCGCGCGAGAACCGCACGACCGCCTACGAGCACCACGTGGGCATCCTGCAGGCGCTCGAGGCGCGCGACGCGGACGAGTCCGAGCACCGGATGAAGCTGCACATCGAGTGGGCGCGCGACGTCGCGATCGCCCACCTGCAGCTCGTCGCCGAGGCCTAGCGGAGCCGCGGGCGCGCTCGCGCCGTCCAGCGGCCGTCGGCGTGCGACAGCGCGACGTCGACGCCGAAGCAGGCGCTCATGGCCGTGGCGGTGAGCGTCTCCTCCAGCGGGCCGGCGTCCAGGGCGCGGCCGCCGCGCAGCAGCAGCGCGTGCGTCGCCGACGCCGGGATCTCCTCGACGTGGTGGGTCACCGCGACGGTCGTCAGGCCGGGGCGCTCGCGGGCCAGCGTCGCGAGCGCGTCGAGCAGGTCCTCGCGGCCGCCGAGGTCCAGGCCCGTGGTCGGCTCGTCGAGGAGCAGCAGCTCGGGGTCGCGCAGCAGCGACCGCGCCAGCAGCACGCGCTGGCGCTCGCCCTGGGAGCAGTCGCGGAAGCGCGCGTCGCGCAGGTGCGCGCAGCCGAGCAGGTCGAGCAGCGCCTCGGCGCGGCGGACGTCGCCGTCGCCGATCCGCGACCCGAGGAGGGCGATCGGCCCGGCCTCGCGGACGAGCATCACGTCGATCGCGCGCAGCTGGGAGGCGAACGTCCGCGACCGCCCCTCGACGACCGCGACGCGCAGCCGCGGGTCGCGCAGCCCGATGTCGCCGTGGCGCCCGCCGAGCAGCTCGACGCTCCCGGCGTCCGGCTCCACGGCGCCCGCGACCGCGCGCAGCAGCGTCGTCTTGCCGGCGCCGTTGGGGCCGAGCACGACCCAGTGCTCGCCGCGCGCGACGGTCCAGTCGAGGCGGTCGAGGAGCACCGGCGGCGCGCCGCCCGGCGGCGGGTCGCCGAGGACGATCAGCCCGGAGACGCGGAAGGCGAGGGCGTCGGGGGCGGGGTGGTCGGAGGCGGCGTTCTGGCGTGTCGGCATGATCCGCTGGACACGTTAGAACGCCTGCGCCGTCGGCCGGACCAACACCTCGTTGATGGTCAGGCGCCGCGGGCGCGTCACTGCGAAGGTGATGATGTCGGCGATGTCGCCGGCGGTGATCGAGGTCTCGGCGTACATCTTCTCGGCGGCCTGCTTGGTGCCGGGATCGGTGATGTGGTCGGTCAGCTCGGTCGCGACGGCGCCGGGCTCGATCAGCATCACGCGGACCTCCGGCTGCAGCTCCTGGCGCAGCGCCTCCGACCAGCCGTTCATCCCCCACTTGGTCGCCGCGTAGCCGGCGTTCCCGGCGCGGGCGAAGCGGCCGGCGACCGAGGAGATGTTCACCAGGTCGCCCCCGTCGCCGGCGCGCAGCTGGTCCAGGAAGACCTCGGTCGCGGTCATCGCGCCGAGCAGGTTGGTCTCGACCATCCGCCGGTGCTCCTCGCGCTGGCCGGACGTGAACGGCCCAAGAAGCATCACGCCGGCGTTGTTGATGAGGATGTCGGCCGCGCCCAGCTCGTCCTGGACGCGCACGGCCGCGGCGACGATCGACTCGCGGTCGGTCACGTCGGCCACGACGGCGATCGCGGTCCCGGCGCCGCCGAGCTCCTGGGCGAGCGCCTCGATCCGGTCCGCGCGGCGCGCCAGCAGCGCGACGCGGTGCCCGGCGGCGACCAGCGACCGCGCGGCGGCCTCCCCGATCCCCGACGACGCTCCCGTGATGACCGCGACGCGGCCGGTGCTCTGCTCGTTGCTCATGCTCGGCTGCTACCCGTACCGTTGGTGGTGATGCGCATCGCGACCTGGAACGTGAACTCGGTCAAGCAGCGCCTGCCGCGCCTGCTGCCGTGGCTGGACGAGCGGCAGCCGGACGTGGTCTGCCTGCAGGAGACGAAGCTGACCGACGACGCGTTCGCCGCGCTGTTCGGCGACGAGCTGAGCGACCGCGGCTACGAGGTGGCGGTCTACGGCGAGGCGTCGTGGAACGGCGTGGCGATCCTGTCGAAGGCGGGGCTCGACGATGTCGTGCGCGGGATCCCGGGCGGGCCGGGCTTCCCGGAGCAGGAGGCGCGCGCGGTGGCCGCGACGTGCGGCGGCGTGCGCGTCTACTCCGTGTACGTGCCCAACGGGCGCGCGCCGGACTCCGACCACTACCGCTACAAGTTGGCCTGGCTCGCGGCGCTGCGCGACCTGATCGGCGACGGCGCCGACACGAGCGTCGTGTGCGGGGACATCAACATCGCGCCGACCGACGACGACGTGTTCGACCCGGCGGCCTACGAGGGGCACACGCACGTCACGGCGCCGGAGCGCGCGGCGCTGGCCGAGCTGGAGGCGCTGGGGCTGCACGACGTCGTCCGCGAGCGCTGGCCCGGCGAGCGCGTCTTCTCCTACTGGGACTACCGCGCCGGCATGTTCCACCAGGACCTCGGGATGCGGATCGACCTGATCCTGGCCGGAGGCGCGGTGGCGGAGCGCGCGAAGGCCGCGTGGATCGACCGCAAGGCGCGCAAGGGCAAGGGGCCCAGCGACCACGCGCCGGTGATCGTCGACCTCGACGTCGCGCCGGACGGCGACATCGGGCCGGTGGTGCCGCCGCCGAGCGCGCCGGCGGCGCGGGGCGGCGCCGGCAAGCGGCTGCCGCAGAGCTCGCCGCCGAGCTAGTGGGGGCGGTCCCGGTCGCGCGAGGGCTGCACGCGCTTGGGCTCGCCGGGCATCTTGGGGTAGTCGGGCGGGTAGGGCATGTCGCCCTGCTCGTCCTTGTCATACATGTCGAGCAGCGGCTGGAGCGAGTAGGCGTGGTCGTCGATCGCGGCGTGCAGGTCCCCGCGCTCGGCGAACCGCGCGGGCATGGTGGCGACCGTGAAGTGCTCGGGCGCGACGTCGGGCAGCTCGTCCCACGTCACGGGCGCCGAGACCGGCGCGCCCGGCTTGGGCCGGATCGAGTAGGCGGAGGCGATGGTGCGGTCGCGCGCGTTCTGGTTGTAGTCGACGAAGATCCGCTCACCGCGCTCCTCCTTCCACCACTTCGTGGTCACCTCGCCGGGGAGCCGGCGCTCCAGCTCGCGGCCGAAGGCGATCGCGGCGTGGCGCACGTCGGTGAACGTCCAGCGCGGCTCGATCCGGACGTAGATGTGGACGCCGCGCCCGCCCGACGTCTTCGGGAAGCCGGTGTAGCCCAACTCCTCCAACAACGTCCGCGCCGTGGCGGCGACCCGGACGGCGTCGTCGAAGTCGGTCCCGGGCTGCGGGTCGAGGTCGAGGCGCAGCTCGTCGGGATGGTCGACGTCGTCGCGGCGCACCGGCCAGGGGTGGAAGGTGATCGTCCCCATCTGCGCCGCCCAGCCGACGACCGCGATCTCGGTCGGGCAGACCTCGTCGGCGAAGCGCCCGGAGGGGAACGCGATCCGGCACGTCTCGACGTAGTCGGGCGCGCCCTTGGGCACCCGCTTCTGGAAGAACGCGTCGCCGCCGCCGCGCTCGCGGGTCGAGACGACGACGCCCTCGTGGACGCCCTTCGTCCACCGCTCCAGCGTCGTCGGCCGGTGGCGCAGCGCGCGCATGATCCCGTCCTCGACGCTGAGGTAGTACTCGACGACGGCGAGCTTCGTGATCTCAGGCGTCCGCTCGGTCGCCGGGAAGATCACCCGCGACGGGCTCGACACCCGCAGCTCGCGACCACCGGCGTCGATCGTCGTGGCCTCGGAGGTAGCCATGCCGACAAGTTCTACGGCATCCGGCGATGGCCTTTCGCCGGGCTGGATGGGTTATTCCACGAGACGGTCCGGTCGATCGGCGGTCCGGGCGGATGCCTGACGCCGCACGATGCCGCAGCCGATCCTGGTTGGATCGGCAAGGCGTCGGGTGGTGTCAGGCGCCGGCCGGACCGTCGAGCGGCCGCACCGGCCGCGCCGGGACGGCGTCGGCGACCGCATAGGTGCCGGCAGCGACGACGGCGCTGACGACGGCCACGGACGGCCAGGCGCCGATCGCGTGCCCGAGCACGTGCGAGCCGGCGAAGGCCGCGAGGTAGAGCCCGACGAGGCCGG
>DATDMD010000216.1:0-12059 GCA_036518975.1 Baekduia sp. | reverse complement strand
ATGCTACCCGCGCGAGCGGCACCGGGGTGCGCCACATGTGAGGCGCATGGGTCAGCGCCGGGGTGCGCCACATGGAGGCTGTCCTCCTCCATGTGGCGCATTGTCCCCAGGCGTGCTCCGGGACGGTGGGTCAAGCCGCACCACGGAGCGGTGATCGGACGGCACAACGGCGAGTCGTCGCAGGAGGAGACGGGTTGCGCTGTTGCGATGTCCCCCGGCCGATCACTTGCCAGCATGATGCGGCACGCCGGGGTCGCCCTCTACCGCCACGCGGTCGGAACATCGCGCGCCGCGTTCCGCCCGTCGGTCGAGGGGATGTGAACGATCGGTCAGCCCCGCCCGCAGCCGTCCGCCGGGACGCCTATGTTCCCGCGGTATGGCGGACATCGAGGCTCACATCACGGGCACCGTGTGGAAGATCGAGTGCAAGATCGGCGACAGCGTCGAGGAGGGCGACACGGTCGTGATCCTCGAGTCCATGAAGATGGAGATGCCGGTCGAGGCCGAGGACGAGGGCCGGGTCAAGGAGATCCTCTGCGAAGAGGGCCAGGCCGTGAGCGAGGGCGACGTCCTCGTCGTCCTCGAATAGCGCGAATCAATAGCCTCCGCCCGCGAATGGCGGGCGAACTGCTCATCGACGCGCCGCTGGACGGCGTCCGGCGGCTGACGATCTCCAACCCCGGCAAGCGCAACGCGCTCGATCACCCGATCCTCGACGCGATCGCCGCGGCGGTCCGGGCGGCGGACGGCGACGGCACGCGCGCGCTCGTCCTCACGGGCGCGCACGGGATGTTCTCGTCGGGCTACGACATCGGCGACATCCCGGAGGACGTCTTCGCCGCCGAGGCCGAGAAGCTCGTCGCCCACCCGTTCACGAGCGCGATCGACGCGCTGGACGCGACCGACGTCCCGACGATCGCCGCCCTGCCCGGCCACACGATCGGCGGCGGGCTGGAGCTCGCGCTGGCCTGCGACCTGCGCGTCGCCCGCGACGGCATCAAGCTCGGGATGCCGCCCGCCAAGCTCGGCCTCGTCTACTCGCACACGGGCCTGCGCCGGTTCCTGCACGCGATCGGCGAGCCGCGCACGCGCCAGCTGTTCCTGCTCGGCCGCACCATCGGCGCGCGCGACGCGCAGGCCTGGGGGCTGCTGCACGAGGTCGCCGGCGCCGAGGACCTGGAGGGCGTGGCGCTGGACTGGGCCGCCGAGCTGGTGGCCAACGCGCCGCTGAGCGTCCGCGGCAACAAGCGCGTCCTGCGCGCGCTGCTCACCGCCGAGGCCACGCTGGACCCGGAGGTCGAGACCGAGCTCATCGAGCTGCGCAAGGCGTGCTTCGCCTCCGAGGACCTGGCCGAGGGCGTCCGCGCGTTCGCCGAGAAGCGCCCCGCGCGCTGGCAGGGGAAGTAGGACGATGACCGCACGGCGGCCGCGCAAGGAGGTCGACGCGCTCGAGGCGCGCATCGACACGCTGGAGCAGTCCGGGCAGTACGACGAGGCGATCACGGTCCTCGGCGAGCTGCAGGAGGTCAGCGGCGAGGACCAGCGCTGGCACATCGCCTGGATGCACGTCCTGGCCGGCCGCAAGGGCGACGCCGACGCGATCTGGGCCGCGCTGGAGCGCGACCACCCGGGCGACCCGACCGTCCCGTTCCTGGCCGGCAGCGCGCACGCGGAGGCCGAGGAGCCCGCGCTCGCCGCCGAGCTGTTCGGGCAGGCGCTGACGCTCGCGCTGCGCTCCGGCGCCGACGGCGAGACGCTGCGCCAGATCGTCGGCGAGCGCACGCAGGCGCTGGCCGACGCCGGCCGGCCCGCCGAGGCCGTCGACGAGCAGGCGCGCCTGGCGCTCGCCCGCGCGGCCGCCCAGGGCGCCGACACGCCGGTCGCCACGCCGTACTTCCCGCTGGAGGAGTTCGCGCTCGCCGTCGAGGCGTGGCCCGCGTTCGCCGAGGACTGGGCGGAAGACGGCCACGCCGCCTACGCGCTGGAGCTGGACCGGCGGATGCGGGCGATCGCGCCCAACGCGCCGCGCCATCCCGTCGTGGTCCCGCTGACCGTGGCGCGCGTGCGCGAGCTGGCCGAGGCGAACGAGTTCGACCCCGAGGCCGCCGAGGCCCGCGCCCGCGCGGCCTACGAGGCCGCCCAGGAGGGCGGCGCGCTGGCGTGGCCGCCCGGTCGCAACGAGCCCTGTTGGTGCGGTAGCGGCAAGAAGTACAAGAAGTGCTGCGGCCGCTGAGCGGTCCTCCGCTTACGCCGCCACGACCGCGTCAGGCTGCCGCAGGAACGCCCTGAGCGTCGCGACGCGGGCGAAGCCCAGGCGCTCGTAGACCGGCAGGCCGTCCGGGCTGGCCTGGAGCGTCGCGCTCGTCGCGCCGGTCGCGCGAGCGCCGGCCATCACCGCGAGCAGCAGGCGGCTGGCCAGGCCCTGGCGGCGGTGCTCGCGCTCGGTGGCGACGTACTGGACCGAGATGTCGTCGCCGATGCGCAGGGTGAGCGCGACGCACGCGAACGCGCCGTCGACGCGCACGCCGTGGGTCCGGATGCGGTCGTCGCGCAGCGCGCGCACCAGCGGCGCGAGCTGCTCGACCTGGCCGTAGGCGCGGTCGTTGACCTCCCCCAGCTCGGCGAGCGACGGCTCGTCGACCGCGACCGGCGCGACGGGCTCCAGCGCGTCGAGCGCCAGGCCCATGCACGGCATCGCGATGACCGGCTCCTCGCGCCGGCCGGGCACCGCGCGGGCGACCGTCCAGAGGCAGTGCGGCAGGCCGGGGTCGTCGGCCGGCGGGGCGGCGTCGACCGGGACGACGGCGGCGTCGAGCCAGTGGTTGTCGGCGGCGAAGTCGACGCGCGCGCCGACGGCGTCCTCGCGCCGCACCGCTCGATCCGCCCCGAGTGTGGCGACCATCTCCCCAAAGCCGAGGATCGACCGTCTGGCAAGCTCGGCGTCGTCCACGCGGACGAACGCTACCGCCGCGCGGGCCGCGCGGGCGGTTCCGGGTCAGCGCTCGCCGGCGGCGTCATGGATCGCCGCCCGGATCTCGTCGAGCTGCGCGCCCTTCTCCAGGTAGGAGTGCGCGCCGATCTCCTTCGACGGCGCGGCCATCCGCGCGGCCGACAGGCTGGAGAGCCCGATGATCGACGTGCGCGGCGCGCGGCGGCGCATCTTGGGAATCGCCTGCAGGCCGCCCATCCGCGGCATCGACATGTCCAGCAGGACGACGTCGGGCTGCAGCTCGGCGGTCGCCTCGACGCCCTCCTCGCCGTCGGCGGCCTCCCCGACGATCTCGATCGACGGGTCCTCGCCCAGCGACACGCGCATCAGGGCTCGGAAGCCTTCGGCGTCGTCGCACAGCAGGACACGGATGGGATCGCGGGCCGCCACGTAGTCCACATCATCGGATGGTGAGCGTCGTTTCGCCATCCCCATTTCTGTTGATCGACGGACGGACGATGGTCCAGTGGGGCACCGTCCGAGGGCATGCCTAGATTGCCGGGACATGCCGCCGCTGATCACCCCAGAGGAGGCTCGCCGGCTCGGCGAGATCACCGATCACGACGAGATCCTGGCGCTGGTCGAGCGGGCGTGGGCGGCGCGCCAGGAGCAGTTCGGCGACAGCACCGACATGTGCTCGCTCGTCAACGCGAAGTCCGGCGGCTGCGCCGAGGACTGCGGGTTCTGCGCGCAGTCGCGGTTCGCCGAGGCCGAGACGCCGATGCACGCGCTGATGGAGCCCGAGCAGATCCTCGAGCACGCCAAGGCCGCCGAGGCCGCCGGCGCGCACCGGTTCTGCATGGTCACCCAGGGCCAGGGCCTCTCCAAGCGCGACTTCGAGAAGGTGCTGGAGGGCGCGCGGCTCGTCGCCGAGCACACCAACCTCAAGCGCTGCGCGTCGATCGGGCACATGTCGGTCGACCGCGCCAAGCGGCTCAAGGACGCCGGGATCCAGCGGGTCCACCACAACGTCGAGACGGCCGAGTCCTACTACCCGGAGGTCTCGACGACCGTCCGCTACGAGGGCCGGCTGCGCACGATCAAGGCCGTCGAGGAGGCGGGGCTGGAGACGTGCGTCGGCGGCATCCTGAACCTCGGCGAGACGCGCGAGCAGCGCGTGGAGATGGCCTTCGAGCTGGCGAAGATCGACCCGACGTCGGTCCCGATCAACCTGCTCAACCCGCGTCCGGGGACGAAGTTCGGCGACCGCGACTACATGGACCCGTGGGAGGTCGTGCAGTGGATCGCGATCTTCCGCCTGGTCCTGCCGGGCGCGCTGTTCCGGCTGTGCGGTGGCCGCGTCGAGAACCTCGGCGAGCTGCAGCCGCTGGCCGTCAAGGCCGGGCTCAACGGCGTGATGATGGGCAACTTCCTGACGACGCTGAACGCCGACCCGGCCGACGACCGCGCGATGTTCACCGACCTGGGGCTGAACATCAACCGCCACCCGGACAACGGGTCCAACCCGCGGCCGGACAACCGCTCGGGCTGGCTGGAGGGCGAGACGTCGGACGTCGTCGAGAGCTACCTCGACACGGTTGCCGCCGCCGAGGACGCCGGCCTGCGCGTCACGACGTGGGACCCGGCGTCGCAGCTGCGCTACGCCAAGAAGGACAAGGTGCCGCCGCGGCCCGACGGCGCGCCGAACCGCTGGCCGGACGGTGCCGCGCCGCCGGAGCCGGCGCAGACGCGGTCCCCACCCGCCCTGCCGTTCGGCCACTGAGCGACCGCGGCGCACGATCGTGAGCGACGTCGAAGCCCGCCTGGAGGAGCTCCGGGAGTCCGGCCTGTACCGGCGCATGCGCCACGTGTCCGGGCCGCAGGGCTCGCGCGTCGTGGTCGACGGCCGGCCCGTGCTGCTGTTGTGCTCCAACAACTACCTCGGGCTCGCCGACCACCCGCGCGTCCGGGAGGCCGCGGCCGACGCGGCGATGCGCTGGGGCGCCGGGGCGGGCGCGTCGCGCCTGGTGTCCGGGACGATGACCGTGCACCGCCGGCTCGAAGAGGCGCTGGCGGCGTTCAAGGGGACCGAGTCGGCGCTGCTGTTCGGCTCCGGGTACCTCGCGAACCTCGGAGTGGTCAGCAGCGTGGCGCGGCTGGCCGGCGACGGCGCCGTGATCTACTCCGACGAGCTCAACCACGCGTCGCTGATCGACGGCTGCCGCCTCGCGCGCGCCGAGACGTTCGTCTACGACCACTGCGACGTCGAGCACCTCGCCTGGGGGTTGAAGCAGCACCGCGGCCGGCCCGGGCTGATCGTCACCGACTCGGTGTTCTCGATGGACGGCGACGTGGCGCCGCTGGCGGACCTCGTCGGCCTCGCCCGGCGCCACGGGCTGCGCGTCGTCGTCGACGAGGCGCACGGGACCGGCTGCCTCGGTCCCGGTGGCCGCGGCGCGGTGGCCGAGGCGGGGCTGCAGGGCGAGGTCGACGTCGTGATCGGGACGCTCGGCAAGGCCCTCGGCGCGTACGGCGCGTTCGCGGCGGTCGGCGCGGCGATGCGCGACTACCTCACGAACACCGCGCGGTCGCTGATCTTCTCGACGGCGCTGCCGCCGCCCGCGGTCGCCGCGGCGCTGGCCGCGCTCGAGGTCCTGCAGGAGCACCCCGAGATGGTGGACAAGCTCCAGGCCAACGCCGGGATCATGCGCGACGAGCTGGCGCGCGAGGGCTTCGAGGTCGCCGGCACGTCGACCCAGATCGTGCCGCTGGTGGTCGGCGACCCCGACCTCGCGATGGCCGTGTGCGAGAAGGCGATCGAGGCCGGCGTCTTCGCCCAGGCGATCCGGCCGCCGACCGTGCCGGCCGGGACCTCCCGGCTGCGCCTCGCGGTCATGGCGACCCACACCCGCGACGAGCTGCGCGCCGCCGCCCGCACGCTCGGCCGCGCCGCGCTGCAGGCCGGCTTCCGCCCCGGAGCGGGCGTGCCCGTCGCCGCCGCGCAACCGCCCGGGCATCCGGACGAGCGCCTGGCACCCGACGAGGCAGCCGCCGCGTGAGCGCTGGTCGCCGCCGGCCGGGCGCGTAGCCTGCGCGGCGTGCGCGGGCTGTTCGTCACCGGCACCGACACCGAGATCGGCAAGACCGTCGTCGCCGCCGCCCTGGTCGCGGCGCTGCGGGCCGCCGGCACGCCGGTCGGCGCCTTCAAGCCCGTCGTCACCGGCACCGACGACGCGCCTGACGACGGCAAGCCGCGCGACCACGAGCTGCTCGGCGCCTGCGCCGGGATGGAGCCGCTGGAGGTCGCGCCGTACGCGTTCGGCCCCGCCGTCTCGCCGCACCTGGCCGCCGAGCTGGACGAGGTCGCGATCGAGCCCGAGGTCCTGATCGAGGCCGCGCGCCGCAACGCCGCCGGCGGCCGCACGCTGATCGCCGAGGGCGTCGGCGGCCTGCTGGTCCCGCTCACGCTCGACGGCTACCTCGTCCGCGACCTCGCCCTCGCGCTGGCCCTCCCGCTCGTCGTCGTCGCGCGCCCCGGCCTCGGGACGATCAACCACACGCTGTTGACCGTGCAGGCGGCGCGCGCGGCCGGCCTGCGCGTCGCGGCCGTCGTCCTCACGCCGTGGCCGCACGACCCGACGCAGATGCAGCGCTCCAACATGAACACGATCGCGGCGCTCGGCGCGGTGGACGTCGCCACGCTGGGCCGCGTCGGGCGTTTCACGCAGGACGAGCTGGCCCGCGCCGGCGCCGCGCTCCCCTACGATCGCTGGCTGGGATGAGCGAGCGCGGCGACGGCATCACCCTGGACCACGTCGTCATCGCCGTGTCCGACTGGGACCGGTCCAACGCCTTCTACCGCGACGTCTGCGGCGCCGAGCTGGTCCGTCTCGACGAGCCGCCGCCGACCCGCTGGCGCTACCGCTTCGGCGACATCAACTTCAACGTCCACGGCCCCGGCATGGCGCCCGACCCCGTCGCGCGCATCCCCGCCCAGCCCGGCATGGCCGACCTCTGCCTCGTCTGGCCCGGCACCGCCGACGAGGCCATCCAGCACCTCACCGAGCACGGCATCCCGGTCGAGCAGGGCCCGGTACCGCGCAACGGCGCGGGCGGCCCGGGCTTCTCCGTCTACTTCCGCGACCCCGACGGATCGCTGCTGGAGTTCATCTCGTACTCCGAGCGGCCGTAGCCGAGCGGGCGCCTAGAGCTCGTCCAGCATCCCTGCCAGCCGGTGCATGACGTCGGCCGCCGCCCGCAGCGACGCGTCGTCGAGGCCTTCGAGCGCCGCCGCGCTCCTGGCCCGCCAGGCCGTGCGCTTCTTGTTCAACAACGCGCGGCCGGACTCCGTCAGGGTCACCACGACCACGCGGCGGTCCTCGGCGGAGCGCCGGCGCTCGACGATGCCGTCGCGCTCCAGGTGGTCGAGCATCGAGGACACCGACGCCGGGGACAGGTCGCCGGCCTTGGCCAGCTCGCCGGCCGTCGCCTCGCCCTTGACGTCGATCGCGAACAGCGCCCGGATCTGGCCCTGGGTGAGGTCGCCGGCGGCGCACTTCTGGTCGCGCGCCCGCAGGCGGCGCTCGGCGCCCATCAGCTCGACGAACGCCAGGCGCACGGCCTCGGTGGTGGGCGTCGTGGCGGCCTCGGAGGACATCTACGCCGCCGCCTCCAGCGCGACCTCGGCCGCCGGCCCGGCCGCGGGCTCGTGCCCGACCAGCCGCGACGACCGCTCGACCAAGGCCAACAACATGGTCGGCAGGAGCGCGAACGCGGTCACGCCCAGCACCCACCAGTACGTCGAGCCGAAGGCGTTGGCCATGGCGTCGGCGCTCGCGCTCCCGCCGCCCGCGCGCGCCGCGTCGGCCAGGTGGTTGGACAGCACGACCGACAGGATCGCCGTGCCGACCGACCCGCCGACGCGCTGCAGCACGTTGAGCTGCGGCGCCGCGTGGTTGACCTGGTCGGGCCGCAGGACCGCGAACGCCGCGGTCATCGCCGGCATCATCGACATGCCGATGCCGAACCCGCGGAAGACCATCGCCGCGCCGATCAGCCAGTAGGACGTCCCGCCGCCGATCAGCACGAACGGCACGGTCGCGAAGACGGTGATCACACCGCCGAACAGCGCGGTCAGCCCGCCGCCCCAGCGCTCGGTCGCGACGCCGCTCATGCGCATCGCGATCGCCGCGCCGATGCCCTGCGGCATCAGCAGCAGGCCGGTCGACACGGCGTCCTCGCCGCGCACGGTCTGGAAGTACAGAGGCATCAGGATCATCGCGCCGAACAGCGCGGCGCCGAGGCAGAACGTCGTGAGCGACGCGGCCGCGAAGGCCTTGTCCTTGTACAGGCGCATGTCCAGCAGCGGCGCCGGGATCCGCAGCGCGCGCAGCACGAACGCGACGATCAGGGCGACGCCCGCGACGGCGGGGAGCAGCACGGAGGAGTCGGTCAGCGAGCCGGCGCTACCGCTCTTGGCCAGGCCGTAGGTGACGCCGACCAGGCCTGCAGCGACGAGGATCAGCCCGATGACGTCGAGCGACCCCGCCTCCTCCGGCTGGTCCTTGGGGAGCAGCCGCAGCGCGGTGGTCAGCGCGATCGCGCCGATCGGGACGTTGACGAGGAAGATCCACTGCCACCCGGCGTGCTCGAGCAGCAGGCCGCCGATCGTCGGGCCGAAGACCGGCGCGAGGATGATCGGGACGCCGATCGCCGCCATGACGCGCGGGAGGTTGCGCGGGCCGGCGGCCTTGACGAGGACGATCTGGCCGATCGGCAGCAGCATGCCGCCGCCGACGCCCTGCAGGACGCGGAACGCGATGAGCGAGCCCGGCGACCAGGCCAGCCCGCACAGCGCGGAGCCGACGGTGAAGGCGACGAGCGCGATCAGGTAGAGACGACGCGACCCGAAGCGGCGCGCGGCCCAGCCCGTGACGGGGATCACGGCGGCGAGCGCGAGCAGGTAGCCGGTCACGACCCACTGGATGGAGTCCAGCGAGGCGTTGAGGTCCTTGGAGAGGTCGTCGAGCGCGACGTTGACGATCGTCGTGTCGAGCACCGACATGATCGCGCCGAGGATGACGACGATCGCGATGCGCCAGACGTGGGGCTCGATGCGGCCTGCGGTGGTGGGAGGAGAGGAGGAGCCTGGGGAGGAATTCATTTGGTGCCTAAATATTAGCTACCAAACGTTTCGGCTTCAAGACGTCTCGACTTGAGCGCGCGGTCGCCCGGCTGACACGACGGCCGGCACGGTCGCCCCCGCGACCACCAGCGTCAGCACGGCGATCTGCAGGACCGCGGCCACCTCGGTGCCCAGCGGGATCGTCGCCAGCGCGACGGCCGCCGCCAGCAGGCGCGCGGTCCCGGTCCCGATCCGCAGCGCGCGCCGGAACGCCGCGTCGGCCGCGAGGAACAGCGCGACGCCGCCGGCGAGCGCCAGCGCCGGCCCGCTCCCCAGCGCGTCGTAAGCGTGGCCGGTCGCCGTCTTCAGCCCGACCGCCACGCACACGATCCCGAGCAGCAGCGCGAAGTGCGCGTAGCCGAAGCCGTCGAGCGCCGCCCGGCCGCGCGCGCCCGGCGCCATCGCGGCCAGCGCCTCGACGGCGCGCTCGTCGTCGCCCCCGAAGTAGGTCCACCACAGCGCCGCGCTGAGCAGCAGGCCGAGGACCGCGACGACGACGAGCTCGAAGTCGACCGCGAGGTCCGCCGCCCCGATCCCGATCGCCACGACCGACTCGCCGATCGCCACGATGACCACGAGCCCGTGGCGCTCGACGAAGTGCGCGGGGACGACCTCGAACGACAGCGTCCCGATCAGCAGCCGCGGGATCAGCCAGCTCACCGCGACCGCCGCGGTCCACAGCACGACCTGCGCCGTCCCGCCCACCGCGCCTCCGGCGACCGCGAGCGCCGCGCCGGCGAAGTTCGACGGCGCCAGGCGCGCGATCGCGGTCGCGCCGCCGCCGGTGGTGTGGGCGAACAGCCACGCGTGGACGGCCACGACCGCGAGGTAGCCGAGCCCGAACGTCAGCCCGCTGCCGGCGAACGCGCGCGGGATCGCCAGCGCGATCACGAAGTACCCGCACATCCCGGCGAGCAGGAGCGCGCGGTTGGCCGGCCCGCGCATGTCCAGGGCGTTGGTCAGCCAGGCGTAGCCGCCGTACATGTAGAAGATGAGGCCGAGCATCAGCGCGACGTGGCCGAGGCTCGCCCACGACAGGTCGTGCGCCAGCAGCGTGCTGAGCTGCGTGATGGTGAAGACGAAGACGAGGTCGAAGAACAGCTCGAGCGTCGTGACCCGCGGCGACTCCGCCTCGCTCACCGGTCGCCGTCCGCGGCGACCTTGACGATGGACGCGTCGATGAGCCACTCCACGGGCGCGACGTCGTCGGTGTAGACGCGGCCGCCGCCGAGCGCGGGCGCGAGGCGGCGGGCGGTCGCGTCCTGGAGGTCGCGCAGCGGGGCCGGCACGCGCGCGGCGCCGAGGTTGCCCGCGGTCACGTCGGCGTCGGACGCGATCAGCTGCGTGTTGACGTCCTCGCTCGGGTCGCGCGCGACGTGCCCGAACACCGCGCCCATCGTGGCCGAGAGGACCTGCTCCAGCCGGTCGGAGTCCTCCGGATGGCCGACGTTGACCATCACGCTGCCGCCCGGGTTGAGGCGCTGCTTGGCCAACTCGAAGAACTCGCGCGTGGCGAGGTAGAACGGGATGTAGGGCTGGCGGTAGGCGTCGACGTAGATGACGTCGAAGCGCCGCTTGGTGGACCGCAGCCACGGCCGCGCGTCGGCCGCGTGCGTGTGCAGGTTCGGCGCGTGGAGGTCGAACAGCCGCCGTCCCACGTCGGTCAGCTTGGGGTCGATCTCGACGGCGTCGATGCGCGTCGCCGGGAAGTAGTGGCCATAAGCGCGGGCGACGGTCCCGGCGGCCGAGCCGAGGATCGCGATCGACCGCGGCGGCGCGCCGGGCCGCGCGGCGAACGGCAGGACCAACGGCTCGTCCCAGTAGTTGCCGGTCAGCCACTCCCCCGGCCGGTAGATCGAGTGGACCGCCTGGCCCTCGTTGAGCTCCAGCCGGCGCTCGCCGTCGGGGCTCTGGATGACGCGGGCGTACTGGTAGTCGGTCTCGGCCTCCCAGATCACGCGCCCGTCGACCGTGGCCTTGACGGTCCCGGGCGGCAGCGCGAGCAGGATCGCGATCAGCGCCGGGAGGCCGGCCGCCAGCGCGGGCGCGCGCCGCTTGACGCCCAGCGCCCCGACGAGCCCGAGCGCGAGCGCGAAGACCAGGAACGTGCGGCGCGTCCCGGCGAACGGGATCAGCACGAGCGCGCTGAGGAAGACGCCGGCCAGCGAGCCGAGCGTCGAGATCGCGTAGAGCCGGCCGGCGACGCGGCCGGCCTCGTCCAGCGCGCCGACCGAGAGGCGCACCGCGTAGGGCGCGACGCAGCCGAGGACGAGCACCGGCGCCGCGATCAGGACGAGGACCGCGACCAGCGAGCCGACGAACGCGCCGGCCTGGATGTGGTCGAGCGCGTCGACGGAGACGCGCAGGAACGGCGACGCGACGAACGGCACCGCGGCCATCAGCGCGGCGGCGACGAGCACCAGGCGGCACAGGCCCGCGAACGTCGGGTCGCGATCCGCCAGCCGGCCGCCCAGCCAGTAGCCGCCCGACAGGGCGACCAGCACGGTGGCGATCGTGTTGGCCCACACGATCGTCGACGCCCCGAACCAGGGCGCCAGCAGCCGCGCGGCAGCGATCTCTGCTCCCAGCGACGCGGCGCCCACGACGGCGGCGACGAGGGCGACGGAACGACGGTCCTCCACGCCGCCAGGTTACGCGGTGGCGTCCGTCGCGGGGCATACCGTTCGGGCCATGACGACCACCGCCGAGCTCCGCGCCGCCGACCGGGAGGCGGTCTGGCACCCGTTCACGCAGCAGCAGGGCTGGATCGCCGAGGACGCGCCGATCATCGCGTCGGCCTCCGGCTGCGAGCTGGTCGACACCGACGGCGTCGCCTACCTCGACGGCGTCTCCTCGCTGTGGTGCACCGTGCACGGGCACCGGCACCCGGCGCTCGACGCGGCGGTCAAGGCGCAGGTCGACCGCGTGGCGCACACGACCATGTTG
>DATDMD010000215.1:0-20294 GCA_036518975.1 Baekduia sp. | reverse complement strand
TGCGCCGCCGTCCTCGCCGGTGTTCACGCCGTTCCCGACCGACCGCGTGATCATCGCCGGCCTGGAGACCGTGGGGAAGACCACGCGCACGAGCCGCGCGGTGTCGTTCACCCAACGCGTCGTCGCGGCCGGGACGATCAGCTGGCGGCTGGACATCAGCTTCTACGTCCCGACGAAGCAGTCCGCCCGCGCGGCCTCGCTCCGCAAGCCAATCACCATCGCCACGGGCACGCGCACCGCCGCGCCCCCCACGATCAGCCAGACGATCACCCTCAGCGCCCGCGCCCGCGCGGCGATCAAGCGCCACCCCCACGCGCGGCTCGTCCTGCGCACGGCCCTGCGCCTGGCGAACGGGCGGACGATCCACGCGACGAAGACCCTCCCCCGGACGTAGGGAAGCCCGGCCGATCGCCCCGGGCCAGCAGGCCCTTCTAGCCCTTCGGCGGGGGGCTCAGGCCCCTTGTGCCCGGATCTAGCGTTGTCCGGATGAGGACCTTCCGGATCGCGTCCGTCCTGTTCGTGCTCGGGGCGCTGCTGTGCGTGCCCGCCACGGGCTCGGCCACGGTGACCGAGCAGTTCACCACGGCGGGGCAGTATGGGTTCACGGTCCCGCCGGGGATCACGTCGATCCATGTGCATGCGGTCGGTGCGGCGGGCTCGCCCGGAGGCCAGTCCGCGCAGCAACTGACCGCGGGTGGCCGCGGCGCCGACGTGGTGGCCGACCTGGCCGTCAGCCCCGGGGCGGCGCTGTCGGTCTTCGTCGGCGGGACCGGCACCTGCGCGACCAACCGGCCCGCGGTGAGCGGCGGGTTCAACGGCGGCGGCATCGTCTGGGCCTGCGGCGCGGCCGACGGATCGGTCGGGGGTGGCGGCGGCGGCGCCTCGGACGTCCGCACGATCGCGAGCGACCTGAGCTCGCGCGTCGTCGTGGCCGGTGGCGGCGGGGGCGGCGGCTCGGGCGCCGACGGCGGCGCCGGCGGGCAGCCGGGCGGCGCGGTCCGCACGTGCACCCCGGCGGGCGCCGGTGGCCAGACGTCCGGCGGCGCCGCGGGCGGGTTCCCCGGCTGCGATCTCGACGGCGCGGCCCGGCCGCTGGCGGGCGGCTTCCTGACCGGCGGGGTCAGCGGGGCGTCCGTCAACCACGACCGGATCGGCGGAGGCGGCGGAGGCGGCTGGTACGGGGGCGGCGGCGGCTCGGGCGGCTTCTTCGCCGCGCCCGGCTTCGGGGGCGGCGGAGGCGGCGGCTCCAGCCACCTCGGCGCGGCGGCGACCAACGGCGTCATCACGACCGCGACGTCCGACGCCGGCCGCGTCGAGATCAGCTACCCCGGCCAGCGGCTGACCGTGTCGATCCCGGGCACCGGCGTCAGCACGGGGCCGAGCGGCTACGTGGACGCCGCGGTGTCGGCGGGGATCGACTGCGGGATCAAGACCTCCCCGCCCCGGACCACGTGCAGCGCGATCGAGCCGACCGGCTCGACCATCACGCTGACCGCGCACCCCGATCCGTACACCACGTTCACCGGCTTCACCGGTGGAGGGTGCAGCGGATCCGGGCTGACCTGCACGCTGTCGATGACCGCCGACCGCGCGGTGACCGCGACGTTCGCGCGCACCAAGGCCACCAACACGGTCGCCCTCTCGACCAGCGGCACCGGGTCGGGCCTGATCACCGGCGACGCGGGGTTCGACTGCGGCAGCGCCGGTCCCGACGTGTGCACGCTGGAGCTGCTGCCGAGCGTCCTGGCGACGCTGATCACGGCGACCCCGGCCGACAACAGCGTCTTCGCCGGGTGGATCAGCCAGGACTGCGCGATGCCGGCCGAGTCGGACTGCCTGATGCCGATCTCCGACAACAGGACCCACTTCGCCACCGCCGTCTTCAACCTCAAGCAGCGCACGCTGCACGTGGTCGCCGGCGGCAACGGCACCGTGACCGGAACCGGGATCGACTGCGGCGGCGGCGCGGCGCACACCGACTGCGACGCGACCGTTCCGGACGGCACGGCGGTGAAGCTGACCGCGACCCCCGCGGCCAACGCCGACCTCGCGAGCCTCAGCGGCGGCGGATGCGCGAACGCCAGCCCGTGCACGGTCACGCTGACCGGCGACACCACGGTCACGGCGACGTTCACGCCCAAGCCGCGGACGCTGTCGGTCGTGCCGATCGGGCCCGGGACGGCGACGGTCAGCGGGCCCGGGATCGACTGCGGCGGCGGCCCGCCGCATACCGACTGCAGCGAGGTCGTCCCGGACGGCACCGCGGTGACGCTGACGGTGACGGTCGCGCCCAACAGCGAGCTGGCCGGCATGGTCGGCGGCGGCTGCGCGGCGAGCCCGTGCACGGTGACCATGACCGCGGACACGACCGTCGTCGCCCTCGTCTCGCTCAAGCAGCGCACGCTGACGATCGCGCGGGACGGCAGCGGTGGCGGAGCAGTCGCCGGCACGGGGATCGACTGCGGCGCCGGCTGCACCACGACCGTCGCCTACGGCACGTCGGTGGTGCTGACCGCGACGCCGGACGCGGGCTCGGACTTCACCGGGTTCGCGGGCGGCGGCTGCACGACCAGCCCGTGCACGGTGACGCTGACCGATGACGTGACGGTGACCGCGAACGTCGCGGCGCGGCCGGCGGACGCGGCGCCGCCGGCGACTGGCGACGACGGTGGCGGCGCGTTCACCGCGCCGGTCGCGCCGGTCGCGCCGGTCGCGCCCGCCGGCGTCGTGGTGAAGCCGAGCAACCACTTCACCTTGTCCCGCGCGCGCGCGAACAAGACGTCGAAGGCGATCGCCCTCACGCTGCGCCTGCCCGGCCCCGGCACGCTGAAGGTCGCGGCCTCCGCGACCGTCGCCGGCAAGACCGTCCGCTACCCGGGCGCGACGGCGACCATCCGCGCGTCGGGGACGCGCACCCTGACGCTCACGCCGAGCAAGAAGACCAAGGCCACGCTGACCCACGCCCAGCGGCCGCCGAAGGCGAAGATCACCATCACCTACACGCCCCGCGGCGGGACGGCGGCGACGCAGACCAAGTCCATCACCTTGTGACCGGGATCACGGCCTCCACCCGCGTCCCCCGCCCCGCCTGAGCGTCGACGGTCAGCGTCCCGTCCAGCACCGCGACGCGGTCGACCATGCCGCGGATCCCCGCGCCGTCGAGGCGCACCGCGCCGGACCCGCGGTCGGCGACCGCGATGCGGAGGTGGCCGTCCGCGCGCTCGAGCGCGATCGTCAGCCCGTCCGGCCCCGCGTGCTTGACCGCGTTGACGACGGCCTCGGAGACCACGAAGAAGGCGGCGGACTCGACCGCCGGCGCGAGCCGCTCCTCGAGCCCGCCGACGCGCAGCGCGATCGGCGAGGGCAGCCGGTCGGCGAGGTCGGCGACCGCCGCCGGCAGCCCGCGCGCGGTCAGCAGCGCGGGCATGACGCCGTCGACGAGCTCGCGCAGGTCGTCGATCGCGCCCTCGATCCCGGCGTGCAGCGCGGCCGGGTCGGCGCCCGTCGCGGCCTGGATCTTGAGGAACACGAGCCGCGACTGCAGCCCGTCGTGGAGGTCGCGGGCGATCCGCCGGCGCTCCTCGTCGGCGGCCGCCGCGATCCGCGCCCGCGACGCGCGCAGCGACGCGGTCAGCCGCTCGCGGTCGACGGCGAGCGCGACCACGCGGCCCGCCTCGCGCACCTCGTCGACCCGGTCGAGGAGGAGCGCGTCGTAGACGATCGCGCCGACCGGCTCGCCGGCGAGGTCGACGTCGACGACCCCGCGCGCGCGGTCGGCGGCCAGCGGTCGCGCCGCCTCCACCCCGCGCTCGTCGACCAGGACCCCGAGGATCCCGCCGCCGCCGTCCGGCAGCGCGAACAGCAGCTCCAGCGACGGGTCGCCGAGCGCCGCGGCCAGCGCGTCGCGCAGCGCCGGCCGCTCGACCTCGCCGGCGCCGAGCCAGGCGCCGAGCTCCGCCAGGTCCGTCGTCCGGGCGAAGCCGCCGCGCGACGCCGCGACCACGAACGCGACGGGGACGAGCCCGAGCGCGATCAGCTCCACCGCGGCCTGGGTGAGCGTCGCGCCGCCCCACAGGTCGGCCAGCGCGCTGCTGACCGGGATCGTCAGCAGCACGAGGATCCCGTAGAGCGTCAGCGGCAGCAGCACGCGCCGCTGCGGCGCGTCGGCGTCCCGGATCCGCCGCGCCAGCAGCCAGCAGGCCGCGACGACCACGCACGCGCCGACGCCGCGCTGGACCTGCAGGCCGAGCTGCGCGAGGTCGTGGCGGTCGGCGATCGACAGCTTCCCCGCGGGCGCGAACAGGTACAGCGGCGCCTGCAGGACCAAGGACACCAGGTAGCCCGCGGCCACGACGACCCGCGTCGTGCGGTCGTGCAGCCGGCCGGTCGGGAAGCCGAGCAGCAGGTGGATGATCAGCGCGAGGATCACCGTCGCGGTGACCACCGCGATCGCCGCCAGCCACTCCGACCCCATGTTGTTGAAGCCGCCGAGGAAGCAGCAGCCGCCGCCGAAGACGAGCAGCGGGCCGAGCGCGCTGCTGGGCCGCCGCAGCCACGAGCCGAGGCCGACCGCCACGTAGACCAGCGCGATCCCAGGGAACAGCAGCGCAACCCACGGCGCGGGCGGCGGCGCGAGGATGAACACCACCTCGACGACCGCGCCGAACAGGGCGCCGGCTCCGATCAGCGCGGCGGCGGCGACCAGGGGACGGGAGCGGGCGCGGCGCATCGGGCGCGCCGCAGGATGTCAGACGCCGGACGGGACGGTGGGCCGTGTGGCAGTCTTGCGGGCGTGCGGGTCGTGATCGGCGAGGACCACGCCCTCATGCGCGAGGGGCTGCGGCTGGTGCTGGAGCGGGCGGGCTTCGAGATCGCCGGCGTGGCGGACGACGCGCCCGCGCTGATCCGCCGCGTGCGCGCGCTGCGGCCCGACCTCGTCATCGCGGACATCTGCCTGCCGCCGGACTTCACCGACGACGGGCTGCGCGCGGTGCTCACGCTGCGCGCCGAGCGCCCGGACCTCCCGGTGATGGTGCTCAGCCAGCACGTCCAGCGCGAGTACGCAAGCGAGCTGCTGGAGTCGGGCGCGGACGGCGTCGGCTACGTCCTCAAGCAGCGCGTCGGCGACGTCGACGCGTTCGTCGCCGACATCCGCCGGATCCAGGCCGGCGCGACCGTGCTCGACCCCGTCGTCATCGCGACCCTGATGGACCGGCCCCGCACCGACGACCACGGCCTCCGCGGCCTCACCGCCCGCCAGCGCCAGGTCCTCGCGCTCATGGCCGAGGGCCGCAGCAACGCGGCGATCGCCGAGCGCCTCGCGATCACCGAGAAGGCCGTCACCCGCCACGCCTCCCACATCTACACGGCGCTCGGGATCACCGAGTCCGCGGACGACCACCGGCGCGTGCTGGCGGTCGTGCGGCACCTGTCGGCGTGAGCTCACCAGTCCGGCGACTCCGGCGGCCGGACGGCGCCGACCGGCTTGATCGTGGGCAGCGCGAAGTGGTGGTCGGCGACGTGCGCCTCGTGGTCGCGGGACGTGCCCGAGCCCGGGCGGGCGCGGAGGCCGCGCAGCTGGGCGAGCGCCTCGCGGACGTAGGGCTCGTGGGGATCGCGCGACGACGGTATGGAGTACATGTCCATCATGGTCGTCCCGTTTCCGCCAAGGTCGCGTGGAGATCGCCCGCCCCCGCATCAAGATTCCGTCCAGGTCCCGGAACCCGGCGGGGCTAGATCCAGCGGCGCCGCTTGAAGACCATGTACAGCGTCAAGGACACCATGATCATCAGGGCGATCGCCAGCGGATAGCCCAGCTCCCAGTGCAGCTCCGGCATGTCGTCGAAGTTCATGCCGTAGACGGTCCCGACGAGCGTCGGCGCGAAGAGGATCGCGGCCCACGCGGAGATCTTCTTGACCTCCTCGTTCTGCGCGTTGGAGACCTCGCTCAGCGCCTTGGTCTCCAGCGTGAGGTTGACGTTGAGGATGTTCTGCAGCAGCTGCCGGAGGCTGTCGGCCTGCTCCACCACGCGCAGCGCGTGGTCCTGGACGTCGCGCAGGTAGCGGTGCTCCTCGTCGTCGACCGCCGGGCTACTCATCAGCTCGTCGATCATCGCCGGCAGCGGCTTGGTCGCCCGCTGGAAGTTGATGACCTCGCGGGTGAGCTCGTAGATCCGGCGCGAGGCCTCCGCGCTGCCGTCGAAGACCTCGTCCTCGATCTCGTCGATGTCGTTCTCCACGCCGGCGATCACGGGCGCGTAGTCGTCGACGATCCGGTCCATGATCGCGTGCAGGACCGCCACCGGCCCGCGCCTCAGGAGGTCCGGGCGGGACTCGAGGTCGCGGCGGACGTCCGCCAGGCTCGGCGTCTCGCTGTGCCGGACGCTGATGACGAACCGCGGACCGGCGAAGACGTGCACCTCGCCGAACTCGACCGTCTCGCTCTCGTCGATGTACCGCGCCGGGCGCAGCACGCAGTACACCGTGTCGCCGTAGCGCTCGAGCTTGGCGCGCTGGTGCGCGTTGACCGCGTCCTCGACGGCCAGCTCGTGCAGGTCGAACTCGTGCGTGACGGCGGCGAACTCCTCGGCCGTCGGGCGGTAGAGGCCGATCCACGCCATGCCGCCGCGGTCGCGGCACTCCTCGGCCATCGCCATCAGGTCGGGCGGCTCGGCCACGCGGCGGCCCTCGCGGTAGATGGCGCGGTCGACGATCACGGGCCGGGACGCTACTCCGCGGCCGGCGGGCGGACACAATGCCCGGATGGACAGCCACGAGCCGGAGTTCGTCGTCGTCGGTGAGAAGGTCGCGCTGGGCCCGCTGCGGCCCGACCTCGCCGCGACCTACGCCCGCTGGATGAACCAGCTCGAGGTCCGGCACGGGCTCGTCCAGCTGGGGATCGCCAGCCCGCAGAGCCAGGAGAAGTGGGTCGAGGAGCAGCTGGAGATCAGCGCGAAGCGCGAGCCGGAAGGCGTCGAGTTCACCATCTACGACCGCGGCGACGCGACCGCGGTGGGGACCATCGGCCTGTTCAAGATCGCCCACGCGCACGGCACGGCCGAGCTCGGGATCGCGCTCGGCGAGCGCCGCGGCCAGGGGCTCGGGACCGAGGCCGTGCGGCTCGCGCTCGACTTCGCGTTCCACGTCCTGCAGCTGCGCAACGTGATGCTCGAGGCGCTGGAGTGGAACGCCGCGGGCTTGACGGCGTACGAGCGCGCGGGCTTCCGCCTGATCGGCGTCCGCCGCGGCGCCGCGCTGAGCCGGGGCCGGCGGACCAACGTGGTGTTCATGGACGCGGTACCGGAGGACTTCGGGCCGTCGGTGCTGCGCTGAGCCCGTCAGGAATCGAGAAGCGCGGGCGCCGACCCGGGTCTAGCTTGGCCACCATGAACACCACGTCGATCGCCTCCGTCACCCTCGAAGCGCCCGACCCCGCGGCCGCCGGCGCGTTCTACGCCACCGCCTTCGGCCTCGGCCCGCGGGTCGGCGTCCGCGCCGCCGACGCGCCGACGTCCGGCTTCCGCGGCTTCACGCTGTCGCTCGTGGTCTCCCAGCCGAGCACCGTCGACGCGCTCGTCGGCGCCGCCCTCGACGCCGGCGCCACGGCGCTCAAGCCGGCCAAGAAGGGCTTCTGGGGCTACGGCGGCGTCGTGCGCGCGCCCGACGGGGCGATCTGGAAGGTCGCGACCTCGTCCAAGAAGGACAAGGGCCCGGCCACGCGCGCGATCGACGACGTCGTGCTGCTGCTGGGCGTCGCCGACGTCAAGGCGAGCAAGCGGTTCTACCTCGACCGCGGTCTGCCCGTGGCCAAGAGCTTCGGCGGCAAGTACGTGGAGTTCGAAGCCCCCGCGTCGCACGTCAAGCTGGCGCTCTACGCCCGCGGCGCCCTCGCCAAGGACGCCGGCGTGACCCCGGACGGCAGCGGCTCGCACCGGATCGTCATCGGCACCGCCGCCGAGCCGTTCACCGACCCGGACGGGTTCGCGTGGGAGGCGGCGCCGGTCGACTAGCCTGGCGTCCAATGGACCGGCCCTCGGCAGCGCACGCGACGGTCGGGACCGAGCCGATGGGGTCGCACTTCGTCGTGACGACGGTGCCGGGCGATGGGCTCGCCGGGGCGCTGGCGACGCTGCCGCACGTCCTGCGCGATCCCATCCGCGAGCCGCATCGGTGGAGCGCGCCGGCGGTCCCGATCGTCGCGCGCGCCGTGCGGGCGCTGGTGGCGATGCACCCGTGGATCGCGGTCGACCCGGACGCCGAGCGCCTGCTGACCGCCGTCGAGCAGCTGCCCGAGGCCGCGACCGCCGTCGCGCACTTCTGCGAGCACAAGCCCGGCGTGCCCGGCGTCGTCATCGCGATGGAGCCCGACCCGGAGCTGCGCGCGGCGCTCGACCGGCTGCCCGAGCGGCGCCACGACCCGGTGCTCGACCGCTTCTGGATCCCCGCGCGCGAGGCGCCGCTGGAGGCTTTGGGCGACGAGCTCGACCGCATAGGAGCGCTCACCGCCACGCCCGCGGTCCGCACGCGCGTCGGCCGCTACGAGCAGCCGTCGCTGACGATGGCCGCGGTCGTCGACGTCGCGCACCGCTGCGACGTGGCGGTCGTCGAGAACGTGGCGGGCGAGGTCGGCCTGCGGCTGTGCCGCCGCTGCCATCCGGACCTCGAGCCGGAGCTGACGCCGCTCGGCGTCGTCACGCGCACCTTCGACTCGTGGTGGGTCGCGATCCACGGCGACGGCCGGCTGCGCGCGCTGCTGGAGTCCCGCCCGGAGCTGCGGGGCGGGCACGACGACGTCCTCGACACGCTCGACGCCGCGGCCGTCCGGGCGGGCGCCGCCGACGCGCTGGAGGCGCTGTCCTCCGCCGAGGAGGGCCGCGTCGAGATCGATGGCCTGACCGCGCCGCTGCGCCCGTTCCAGGGCGCGGCCGTCGACTACGCGCTGCGCGCGCGCCGGACGTTCCTCTCCGACGAGCCCGGCCTGGGCAAGACGATCCAGGCGCTGGCGACGCTCGAGGCCGCGGGCGCCTACCCCGCGCTCGTCGTCGCCCCCGCGTCGCTGCGGCTGAACTGGCTGCGCGAGGCCGAGCGCTGGCTGCCCCACCGCACGCGCGCCGGGCTGAGCGGCGGCGACGCCGTGGGCGCGAGCGACATCGCGGTCGCGTCGTACGAGATCACCCACACCTTGGTCGACGGCGCCGCCGCCGCGCCGCCGCGCGCGCTCGTCCTCGACGAGTCGCACTTCTGCAAGAACCCGACCGCGCGCCGCACGCAGGCGGTCACCGCGATCGCCGCCGCCCTGCCCGAGGACGCGATCGTCCTGCTGCTCTCCGGCACGCCGGTCCTCAACCGCCCCGAGGAGCTGGCCGCCCAGCTGAGGATCCTGGGACGGCTGGACGCGATCGGCGGCGCCCGCCGCTTCGCCCGCGTCTACGCGCGCGGCCAGGAGCTGAACGTGCTGAACCGGCGGCTGCGCCGGACGTGCTTCGTCCGCCGCCGCAAGGCCGACGTGCTGCGCCACCTCCCGGCCAAGCAGCGCGTGATCGTCCCGGTCACGATCGCCAACGGCGGCGAGTACCGGGCCGCGCAGGCCGACGTCGGCCAGTGGGTCCGCGCGCAGGCCGAGGCCGACGCGGCCTTCGCCCGGGAGATCGCCGACCTCGACGACGACGCCCGCGCCGCCGCGATCCGCGAGCGCGGCCGCGACGCCGAGCAGCGCGCCCGCCGCGCCCAGGCGCTGGTCCGGATCACGCAGCTGGCGCTGATCGCCGCCCGCGGCAAGCTCGACGGCGCGCGCGAGTGGATCGCCAACTTCCTGGAGACCGGCGAGAAGCTGGTGGTCTTCTGCCGCCACCGCGAGATCGGCGACGCGTTGTTGGAGGCCTTCCCGGGCGCCGCCTGCGCGACCGGCCGCCTCGACGCCGACGGCCGCGCCGCCGAGGTCGAGCGCTTCCAGACCGACGACGCCTGCCGGCTGATCGTCGGCTCGCTGGACGCCGCCGGCGTCGGGCTGACGATGACCGCCGCGTCCAACGTCGCGTTCGTCGAGCTGGGCTGGACGCCGGCCGCCCACGACCAGGCCGAGGACCGCGTGCACCGCATCGGCCAGGAGGAGGCCGTCACCGCCTGGTACCTGCTCGCCGCCGACACGATCGACGAGCGGATCGCCGCGGTGATCGACCGCAAGCGCGAGCTGGTCCGCGCCGCGACCGACGGCGTCGCCGCCGGCCAGGAGGCCGTCCTCGACGAGCTGCTGGACTGGCTCTCGGCGGACGCGCCCGTCAGCGCGTGAGCGCGGCGCGCAGGAGCGCGACGTCCCGCGCCAGCCGCTCCTCCGGCATCGGGCCCGGCTCGGGATCGGGGAACGGGAACGGCCAGCCGGGCCGCGGGTCGTCGGCGTAGCGCGGGATGACGTGCGTGTGCAGGTGCGGGCCGCTGTTGCCGAGCACGTTGTAGTTCATCTTGATGGGCGCGAACGCGTCCTGGAGCGCGCGGCCCACCGCGAGCACCTCGCGGCCGTACGCCGCGGCCTCGTCGTCGCCGAGGTCGGTCGGCTCGACGACGTGACGCCCGCGCCACACGACGATCGACAGTCCCTGTTGGATGTCGGCGCGCACGAGGTAGGCGTCGGACACCGCGCCCGCGAAGAACCGCACGCCCCACCGCGTCTCCTCCGGCCGGCCCTCGGCGCACGACGGGCACCCGTCCCCCGCGCGCCACGCGTAGAACTCCTCCGACCACTGCATGCGTGCAGCCTACTCATCGGTTAGGATGCCTCTATGCCAGAGCATGCTCAAGACCCACGCGCAGGCGGCATCGACGGGGCGCTGCGGACGCCGGCCGTGGAGGAGTGGGACTCGTGGCCGTTCGCCGGCGGCGTCGTGCCGAAGACGCTGCGCGCGCCCGAGCCCGAGCCACCGCGCGACGGCGAGGGCGACCGGCCCTGCACCGCCTGCGGCAAGGGCGACGACGCGTACATCTGGACCGACGCGCGCTGGCGGGTGCACACGTTCCCGCCCAGCGGCCTGCCGTTCGTCGCGATCCTCGAGCCGCGCGAGCACTTCGACGCCCCGCGCGACCTCCCGGACGCGCTGCTCGCCGAGATGGGGATCATGCTCGCGCGCGTCGAGCGCGCGGTGCTCGCGATCGAGGGCATCGAGCGCGTCCACATCCTCCGCTACGGCGAGGGCGCCGCCCACCTCCACTGGTGGTTCATGGGCCGCCCCACCGGGCTGCGCCAGACCGCCAGCGGCTTCGCGATGATCTGGGACGACGTGCTCCCGCCCACACCCGAGGACCGCTGGCGCGCGAGCACCGCGACGGTCGTGGCGGAGCTTCAGCGCACCAGCTGCTGAAGCGCCCAGCCGTTGCCGTCCGGATCGCTGAGGAAGACGAACCGACCCCAGGGCAGGTCCTGGACGTCGCCGACCTCGACGCCGCGCGCGGTCAGCTCGGCGTGGACGGCGTCCGCGTCGTCGATGACCAGCTGCAGGCCCTGGACCGACCCGGGCGCCATGGCCGACAGGCCGGTCCCGATCGCGATCGAGCACGCGGAGCCGGGCGGCGTGAGCTGGACGAAGCGCAGCTCGTCCGAGACCTGGTGGTCGTGGTCGGCGGCGAAGCCGAGCTGGTCGACGTAGAAGGCCTTGGCCCGGTCGACGTCGGCGACGGGGACCTGGACCAGCTCGAGGCGCATGGTGCTCATGGTGGTGGCTGCCTTTCGGGGAGAGGGGTGTAGACTCTTAGCTCGTATATATCTTAGCTCCTAAGAGGACTCGTGTCCAGCCGCACCACCAAGCAGACGAAGATCGACGCGCTCGTGAACGCCTTCCGCGTCAGCGGCAACCTCGACCGCGCGTTCGACGCCCTGGCCGCCCAGGAGCTGGGCGTCAACCAGACCGACCTGCACTGCCTGAACATCGTCGAGAGCCGGGGCGGCGTCACCGCCGGCGCGCTCGCGACCGAGGCCGGCCTGACGACCGGGGCGATCACGGGCGTGATCGACCGGCTGGAGCGTGCCGGCTACGTCCGGCGCGAGCGCGACGCCGAGGACCGGCGCCGCGTGGCCATCGTCGTGACGCCGGAGTTCTACGCCGCCGCCGGCGGCATCTGGGGCCCGGTTAAGGAGGACTGGGACACGACGCTCGCCGCGCGCTTCACCGGCGCCGAGCTCGACGTGGTCACGGCCTTCCTCGCGGCGACCGAGGAGCTCACGCGCCGCCACCTGGCGCGCTTGGGTCAGGCCCAGGCCTGAAGCTCGGCGACCGTGCTCGGCAGCCCGTGCCTGCGGACCGTGTCGAGCGCGAGCAGCGGCTGGTGCAGGTCGCGCAGCTGCGGGCGCTCGTCGCGCCACAGCCGTTCGTGCACGACCATCCAGAGGTCCTCAATGGTCTGCTGCTCCAAATGCGGGAGCGCCTCGTGCAGCGCGGCGCTCGCGCGGTCGCGCACGGCGCGCGTCTTGGACGCGTCGTAGGACGGCCAGACCGCGAGCCACTCCCACGCCTCGTCGGCGTGCTCCTCCAGGTAGCAGAGCACGGAGCCCAGACCGCCGCGGCAGGCGGCGACCAGGCTGCGCTGGTCGCCGGGAGCGAACGCGCGCGCGGCCGCCACCAGCACGGCGCTGTGGCGCTCGAGCTGCGCGGCGCGGCCGTTCTTGACCTCGACGCTGATCCGGTGGGCGATCGCCGCCGACATCATCTCCATCGCGAAGCACGTGCTGTGGTCGGCCGGGCCGTGGTGCAGCTCGTGCTCGTGGACGAGCAGCCCGACGAAGCGCTGGCGGCGCTGCTCGCGCAGGTGCAGGAGATCGAGGCCGCCCGCGAGCACGTCGTGGAACAGCAGGCGCGCCATGTCGGGGTCGGCGGCGAGCGCCCTCGTCACGCCGACCAGGGCGCGCTCGAGACCGTCGAACCATGTCGGCGCGCCGCGAAACCCGTCGCGGTAGACCGCCACCAACTGATCACCGGCCGCGGCAAAGCGCGCCGGCTCCACCTCCGGGGACACGTGGGCTGCTCCTCCTCACCCCCGGCACCGTGCCGGGCCGCGAGTCTAAGGTCCCAGACTCGCGGTGCGCAAGGAGAGCGGCTCAGGTGTGGGCGGGGATGCGCACCGCGAGCCCGTGGCCCTTGCGCTCGACGTTGCCGGCGGCGTCGACGCCCTGCGTCCAGATCGTGTAGCGGCCGCTGGGCAGCCGCGGGAGCTTCAGGCTCCACGTCTTCGTGCCCTTGGCGTTCACGTACGACGTCTTGGAGCAGCTGCGGGCCTTGGAGAACTTGTGGCTCGCCAGCAGGAACCGGCACAGCTTGCCGACGTGGCGGGCCACCGTCACGCGGACGCGGCGGACCGAGACGGCGTCCTTGGCCGTGCCGCGCAGGGTGATCGGCTGCTTGCTCGTGACCACGCGGCGGATCGTGGTCGTCGGCGCCGTGCGGTCGCGAGCCTTGACGGGCGCGGCCGCGGCGGGCGTCGCGGCCGCGGGCGTGGCGGGCGTGGCCGCCGCGGTCGTGCCAACGTCGGCGGGCGCCGGCGCGTCGACCGTCTGCGTCGTGCTCGCCGACGCCGAGGCCGCGAAGTCGGTGACGCCGTCACCCGAGTAGGTCGCGCTGACCGCGTAGTCCCCGGCGTCGGCGTAGGAGACCGTGCAGGTTGCCGTGCCGCCGCTCGACAGGCTCTGCGCGTCGCACTGAGCCGTCGCCGGGTGGCCGGCGCCGTCGTCGAACGAGACCGTCCCGGAGCCCGGCGCCGGCGTGACCGTCGCCGTGTAGGTCACCGAGGCCCCCTGCGCGACGTGCGCCGCCGACGTCGTGACCGTGGTCGTCGTCGCCTGCAGCAGGTAGGCGCCGACGTCGCAGCTCGCGCCCGCCGCGGGCACGACGCCACGCTGGTCGGACAGCCCGCACACCGACGACACGCCGCCGACCGCCGCGGGGAGGGCGAAGCTCGCCGGCACGACGCCGAGCGCCGGGTTCGCCAAGGCCGTCGACGGGTTCGGGCTGCTCAGCAATGCGACCGTCTGCGTCGGTCCCCCGTTGTTGGCCGGCCCGCTCGCGAGGTACGCGGCGAGCGCGGCGCCGTAGGTGGAGGACCCGTAGGCCGCGGTCCCGGCGTGGCTCCCGGTCGCCGGCGCGGTCGCCGAGACGCAGGTCCCGTCGTCGTCGAGGTCGTACCCGCCGTCGACGATCGCCGGGCCCGTGGTGTAGCACGTGGTGCCGGAGGACTGACCCTCGAGGATGTCGGCGACCAGCGTCGTGTTCGCCGTGGTCGTGGCGATCGCCGCGCCCATGGCGCTGCCGATGGTGACGGTGTTGCCCGTGATCGTCGAGGCCGCGACGGTGAGCGTCCCGGTGTTCGTGATGCCCGCGCCCGCGAGCACGGCCGTGTTGCCCGCGATCGTCGAGCTCGTGACCGTCATCGTCGCGCCCGGGCCGACCTCGATCCCGCCCCCGTTCAACTGCGCGCTGTTGTCGATGATCGCCGAGCGCTCGACCGTGGCCGTCCCGCGGTCGGAGATGGCGCCGCCACCGACGGCGTTGGCCGCGTTCCGCGAGAACGTGGAGTCCTGAACGTTGAGCGTGGCTCCGTCGTCGTTCGCGATCCCGCCGCCGTTCGCCGCGGTGTTGTCGGAGAACGTCGAGCGCCTGACGGTGAGCGTCCCGCCGTTCTCGATCCCGCCGCCGTCGCTCCCGCCACCCATGCCGGACTCGATCTGGAGCCCGGCGACCGTCACGTTCGACGCCGGGTCGACCGACAGCACGCGCGTGGCGTCCATGCCGTCGAGGATCGGGGTGCCGGCGCCGTCCTCGGGTTCGATCGTGAGGCCCGGGCCGGCGAACGTGACGGCGAGGGCGGTCGGGGTAGGCGCCGACGACAGGTCGTAGGTGCCGCCCGCGAGCTCGATCCGGACGCTGTCCGCGACGGACGCCGCGTTCGCGGCAGCGACCGCGTCCACGACCGAGCACGCATCGGCCGGCGTGCTGCAGTCGCCGGCGCCGGCGGCCGAGGGTGCGGCGTAGAGGCTGTCGGTCGCCGCCCGGGCCGGCGTCGCCACCCCGGCGAGGAGGCAGAGGCCTCCGAGCGCAGCCGCGCCGAAGCGGCGTCCGAAGCGTCGCTGGGCCTGATCACCGTCGATCGACAAGCCAATGAACGTAGTCCACGGCCGGCGCGGTTCCCCAAAGCCTTCGTAAGAAAAGGCGAGTACAGTGGACACGATGACGACCACCGACGCCGAACCGATCTCCGACGACGAGATCCGGGTCGTGGTGGACCGCCTCTCGCGCCCCAACCGGTCGGGCGGCCGGGTCATCGAGCGCGCGGCGATCATGGCCGAGGGCACGAGCTCCGGCGCGATCCTGGACTGGCTCGCCACCGCCGCCTGGGCGCCCGAGGCGCTGCCGGACGCGACGCCGCAGAGCGGCGGCTCCGGTCTGCACGGCATGCGCCGCGAGTCCGCGCGCGGCGGCGCGCGACCGCCGGCGCCGCGACGGTACGTCTCGCCGTCGACCACCGCCGCCTGAGCCACGGCGCGCGGCAGCGGCCTCGCCCGCGCCGCGCCCCCGCGCAGGTAGTGTTGGCCGGGACCCGCGATGTCGCTTCCCGTCCTCCTCGTCGTCGATGGAGACCAGGCCGCCCTCGGAGACCTGACGGCCCAGCTCGTCGGGCGCTACGGGCACGACTACCGCGTCGATAGCGCGGGCAATCCGGAGGCGGCGGTCGCGACGCTCGTCGCGCTGGCCGAGGCCGGCGCCGAGCTGGCGCTGGTGCTGACGGCCCGGTCGCTCGCGGGCCTGACCGGCGGCGGGGTCCTCGACCGCGCGCGGCAGCTCCACCCGCAGGCCAAGCGCGGGCTGATGGTGGCGTGGGACGCCCTGGGCGACCGGCCCACGACCGAGGCGATCCTCGACGCGATCGCCCTGGGTCGCATCGACTACTACGTCCCGGTGCCGGCGGCGTGGCCGGACGAGGTGTTCCACCACACCATCTCGACCTTCCTGCTGGAGTGGGCGACCGAGCAGCGCAAGGTGCCGCACACCGTCCACATCGTCGGCGAGGCCTGGTCGGGCCGCGCCTACGAGCTCCGCGAGACCTTCGAGAGCTGCGCGGTCCCGCACACGTTCTGCCTGGCCGACTCGGAAGAGGGGCGCCGGCTGCTGGCCGACACGCCGCCCGACGTGAGGCTCCCGGTGATGATCCTTCCGGACGGGCGCGCGCTCGGGGACCCGTCCAACGCGGAGATCGCGGAGGCGGCCGGCGCCCCGACCGACTTCGACGGGTGCGACTTCGACGTCGTCGTCGTGGGCGCCGGGCCCACCGGGCTGTCCGCCGCCGTCTACGGCGCCTCCGAGGGGCTGCGCACGCTCGTCGTCGACCAGCGCGGGATCGGCGGGCAGGCCCGGACCAGCTCGTCGATCCGCAACTACCTCGGCTTCCCGCGCGGGGTGAGCGGGAGCCGGCTGGCCGAGCAGGCGCACGAGCAGGCCGTCGTCTTCGGCGCGAGCTTCGTGTTCATGCACCGGGCGACCGCGCTCTGCCGCTCGGGCGGGCAGCTCACGGTCGCGCTCGCCGACGGCCGCAGCGTCGGCGCCGCCGCCGTGATCCTGGCCACCGGCGCGAGCTACCGGCGCCTGGACGTCCCGTCCCTCGAAGCCCTCAACGGCGCCGGCGTCTTCTACGGCGGCCCGGCCGCGGAGGCCCACGCGCTCACCGGGAGTGACGTCTTCGTGGCGGGCGGCGGGAACTCGGCGGGGCAGGCCGTGCTGCACCTGGCGCGCTACGCGCGTCGCGTCACGCTCGTCGTGCGCGGCCCGGCGCTCGCGGCCGGGATGTCGCACTACCTGATCCAGGAGATCGGCGCCACGCCGAACATCGACGTGCGCACCGGCACCACCGTCGCCGGAGGCGGAGGCGACGGCCATCTGCGCGAGCTCGTGCTCCGCGACGGCGTCACCGGCGAGGAGGAGACCGTCACGGCCGACGCGCTCTTCGTCCTGATCGGCGCCCGCCCGCACACCGACTGGCTGCCCGACGACCTCGCGCGCGACCACCACGGGTTCCTCCTCACCGGCGACGACCTCCCCGACGACCACCCGTGGCCGCTCGAGCGCCGGCCGCTCGCGCTCGAGACCAGCATGCCCGGGGTGATCGCCGCCGGCGACGTGCGGCACGGCTCCGTGAAACGCGTGGCCTCCGCCGTTGGTGAGGGATCCATCGCGGTCCAGCTCCTCCACACCCTGGTCGCGGCCGCCGAGCGCCCCACGGAGCGCGCGCGCTAGTCCTCCGGGAGCGCGAAGACGAACAGGGCGTCGCCGTGCGGCGCCCCGAACATCCCGGGCGCGAAGCCCTCCAGCCAGGAGCCCCAGCCGACCGGCACCGCGATGTACTGGCGGCCGTCGATGCTGTAGGTCGTCGGGCTGCTGTGGTGGCCGCTGCCCGTCTGGAACTGCCAGAGCAGCTCGCCGGTGCGGGCGTCCAGCGCGTTGAACTCGCCGGTCGGCTCGCCGGCGAACACGAGATCGCCGGCCGTGGCCAGCACCGACGCGCACATCGGCATGTCGTTGCGCCAGCGCCAGACCTCCCGCCCCGTCGCGGGGTCGAAGGCGCTCACGCTGCCGGCCACGTTCTCGGTGTCCACCGCGACGGCCGCGCCCCAGTACGGGATGCCCTCCTTGAACTCCCGGTGCTGGAGCGTGATCTCGGCGCCGACGTCCTGGACCGGCACGTAGAAGAGGCCCGTCCGCGGGCTGTACGCCGCGTGCGTCCACTCCTTCGCGCCGGCCGGCCCCGGCCAGAACCGGACGGGCACGCCCTCGTCCTTGGGCGGCTCCTTCACGGTCACGTTGCCGTCGGCGTCGATCTCACCCCACGTGATCCGGTCGACGAACGGCGTCACCCGGACCAGCTCGCCGTTCGTGCGGTCCAGGACGAAGAAGTACCCGTTCTTGTCGAAGTGGGCGAGCAGCTTGCGCCCGTCCAGCTCGAACAGGATGTTCTCCATGTTGCTGTCGTAGTCCCACATGTCGTGCGGGGTGAACTGGTAGTGCCACTGGATCGCGCCGTCGTCGGGGTTCACGGCGATGACGGAGTCGGTGTAGAGGTTGTCGCCCTCGCGGACCGCGCCGTCGAAGTCGGGCGACGGGTTGCCGGTCCCCCAGTACAGGAGGTTCAGCTCGGGGTCGTAGGTCCCGGTGACCCAGCAGTTCCCGCCGCCGCGCGCCCACGCGTCGCCGTCCGCGGGCCACGTCTCGGAGCCGGGCTCGCCGGGCTTCGGGACCGTGTAGGTCCGCCACGCGCGGCGGCCCGTCTCGAGGTCGAAGGCGTCGAGGTGGCCGCGCACGCCGAACTCGCCGCCGGAGCTGCCGACGATCACGAGGTCCTTGACGACCAGGGGCGCGACCGTGGCGCTCTCGCCCGCCCGGACGTCGCCGTAGGCCTGGTCCCACAGGCACCGGCCGGTCTCGGCGTCGAGCGCGACCACGTGCGCGTTGAGCGTGACGACGAAGACCTTGCCGTGCGCGACGGCCACGCCGCGGTTGACGTTGCCGCAGCACAGCCCCGTGTCGTAGGGGATCGCGTGCTTGTAGCGCCACAGCTCCCGCCCGGTCCGGCCGTCCAGCGCCCAGACCCAGCCGTCCCAGCCCGACACGTACATGACGCCGTCGACGACGATCGGCGCGGCCTCGAACCCGTACGTCGACCCACCCGCGTACGTGCCGGTGGCGCCGGCCTGGAACGCCCACGCCGGCGCGAGGCGCTTGACGTTCTCGGTGGTGATCTGGTCCAGCGGACTGAAGCGCTGACCGTCGTAGGCGCCGTAATAGGTGAGCCAGTTCTGCGGCTCGGAGCGCGCGTCGCGGATCCGGTCGTACGTGACGTGCCGCGCGACGGGCGGCGCCGTGCCGACCGCCCCGCTCAGCGAGCCCTGGGGCACGGCGTGCCCCGCGTCGATGTGATCGATCGCCATCGTCGCCTCCCTACGGCCGCGTCTGAGCCGGACGGTCGAGACGGGCCTCGGGCGGCGCTTCGCCCATGACGACGATCGCGGCGACCAGGCCGCGGCCCTCGTCGTTGCCGATGATCGAGCTGTAGAAGTAGCAGCCGGGGCCGTCGAGGTCGAGGGTCGCCGTCCCGTGCGAGTTGTTCTTCAGCCAGATGAACTGGTTGTCCCCATTGCTCGGCAGCAGCGCGCAATGGGTGTTCTGGTCGTCGTTGGTGAGCTCGAGCTCGAGCCGGCCGCCGTGGGGCAGCACGAGGATCCCGGGATCCCAGACCAGCTCGTCGGGCGCGATCCGGACCGCCGCGTGGAAGCGGCCGTCCGGCCCCTCCTCCGCGCGTTCGATGCGGCTCCCGTGGGTGGGCAGCCGGCCCAGCATCGCGCCGTTCTGCTTGTCCAACCCTGTCAGCTCAGCGACCGCCAGCATCTAGCCCATCCTTCGTCGTCGGGAACACACGTCTCGCTGCATCTTGCGTTCGGCGTGCGCGCGGGCGCATGGTCCCCAGGAACGGAGCCGATGTCCCACCTGGCCAGTTCCGCGCCGGGGGCGTTCGCCGACACAGTGACTGCGACCCGCAAACCGCCCTGTGGAGGACGCCTCCACCATCACCACCACCAGGAGGCAGCAATGGCCATTTCCACGAACCCTGCCAACGGCGCCCGGCTCCGGCCGGCGCAGAGCGTCACGCTGAGCGCGGCCCAGACGATGATCGCGGCGGCGCAGGCGCGGGCGCAGGAGATCGGCGTCCCGATGAACGTCGCGGTCGTCGACGAGGGCAACAACCTCGTCGCGTTCGCCCACATGGACGGCGCCTGGATGGGCTCGATCGACATCGCCCAGAACAAGGCCTACACGGCGCGCGCGTTCGACATGCCGACCAAGGACCTCGCCCCGCTGGCCCAGCCGGGCGGCTCGCTGTACGGGATCGAGGCCAGCAACCACGGGCGCCTCATCGTCTTCGCGGGCGGGATCCCCCTGCTGGCCGGCGACCGCGTCGTGGGCGCGATCGGGGTCAGCGGCGGGAGCGTCGACCAGGACCAGGACGTCGCCGCGGCGGGCGCCGCCGCCTTCTGAGGCCGGTCGTCAGCACGGGCTCTCGGGCCGGTCCAGGACGATCAGCCAGCGGCCGTCGGGCTGGCGGCGCGAGACGATCGTGCCGCGGCCGACGAGCTGGACGACGTCGCCGTCGCCGTCGCGGCCCGCGCCGCCCTCGCCGCCGCCGGCGGCGACACCCTCGCCCGCGCGCGCGTCCGCACCGCGCGGGGCCGCTGGGCGGTCGTGCGCGCCTCGGTCCTGGACGCGCCCGAGGCG
>DATDMD010000214.1:0-5793 GCA_036518975.1 Baekduia sp. | reverse complement strand
CCCGCGGCCGCCACGACGAGCACCGGCAGGTCGCTGACGTGCAGCAGGCGCTGAGCGGCGCTGCCGACCAGCAGGCCCGCGATCATCGAGCGGCCGCGCGTGCCGACGACGATCAGGTCCGCGCCGGCCTCATGGGCGATGTGGACGATCGCCGGCGCGGGCCCACCGAGGACGGCCTTATGGACGTGGACGGTGACGGCGAGGCCCTGGGCCGACAGCGCCTCGGCGTCGCGGCGCACCTCGGCCTCGATCTCGTCGGCGGTGACCGGCATCGGCGCACCGCCCTTGCCGACGATCTCCTGCTCGACGTAGGCGACGACGAGCCGGCCGTCGCCGCGGACGCGCGCCAGGTCGGCAGCGACCGCGAGCGCGCGGCGCGCCCCGTCGGATCCGTCGTGGCCGACGACGATCACCTCAAACAGGGCGAGGGCCGGGCTCGTCGTCTCCGGCCGCGGCTGCGTGCTCATCGTGATGGTGGTAGGCCGGACGGGGCACGTCAGTAGGTGAGGGTCCCCGTGTACGTCACCTGTCCCGGCCGTCGCTGCCCTGGGTGCCCGTGAACTTCAGCGTTCCCTTGGCGTGCTTGTACCGGCCGCTGCCTCCGGTGATCTTGCCCGTGCCCGAGAGCGTCGCGCTCCCGTCGGGCTGCGCGACCGCAGTCCCGGTGAGGGTGCCGCTCTCCGTTCCGGCGGCGTAGTAGTCGATGAACTTCGACGTGAACGTCACCGTGCCGTTGGCCACCGGAGCGGTCGTCGTCGAGTTGCGCGCGGCGTACGGGCCGCGCTGATCGGACCGTCCCCACCCCCACAGAAGCGTGGTCGCTCACCAGTACTGCGCCAGGTCCCCCACCGCCGGTGCGCGGTGGCAGAGGACCTCGGCGCCGGCGTGCGCGCCGAGGGTGCAGGCTGCGTCGATGCCGTCGCCGCGGGTCAGGGAGGCTGTCAGCGCGGTTGCGAAGGCGTCGCCGCAGCCGTAGGCGTCGACCGGCGCGCCGGGCAGCGGGACGGCGGTCCAGCGGCCGGTCGTCCCGTCGGCCGCGCGCCAGGAGCCTCCGTGGTCGCCTTCGGTCTGGACGATCCAGCGTGGACGGGTCGCGGCGAGCAGGTCGTCGTCCATCGCCTCGCCGGGGTCGCCGGCGCTGCCGACGAGCACGTCCACCTCCACGCCGCCGGCGATCAGCGCGTCGCGAGCCCGCACGGTCGCGACGAGCACCTTGGCACCGCGCGCCGCCTGCGCCACCGTGGCGTCGCCGGCCGTGAAGTAGATGCCATCGTAGGACGACAACTCGCTCCAGTTCACGCCGTCGTCGTCCCCGTGCGGGACGAACCGGTCGCCGAGGACCGTGATCGTCCGCTCGCCGTCGCCGGTCAGGTAGGTCACGACGCGCCGCTGCGCGCGTCCGTGCCGCACACCGCCGCGCACGATGACGCCCGCCGCGCGCAGCAGCTCCAGCGTCCGCCCGGCGCGCCAGTCGTCGCCGACCACGGTCCAGAAGTCGGACCCATCACTCAACGCGCTCAACGCATAGGCCGCCATCCCACCGCCCCCGCCCGGCGCCTCGTGGGCGCTCTCGGCGTGGACGATCTCCCCCGGCCCGGGCAACCGCGAGACGACCACGTAGTCGACCCACTCGACGTGCCCGACGACCGCGACGCGCGTCACAGCACCAGCGTCGCGCCGTGCTCGCGCAGCCACCGGCGCGGCACCTGGTAGCCGGGCATCAGCCGCTCCATCACGGCCCAGAACCGCGGCGAGTGGTCCATGACCGCCAGGTGCGCCGCCTCGTGCCGCACGACGTACTCCAGCACGACCTCGGGCGCCAGCAGCAGGCGCCAGTTGAACGACATCCCGCCCTTCGAGGAGCACGAGCCCCAGCGTGTCTTCTGGTCGCGGATCGTCAGCGACGCGTACCCGCGCCCGACCGCGCCCGCCGCCGCGTCCAGCCGCGGCGCGATCTCGATCCGCGCCTGCCGCCGGTACCAGCGCTCCAGCGCGGCACGCGCCGCGTCGTCCTCGCCCGGCACCAGCAGGACGTGCCCGAGCCGCGTGACGCGCGTCCGCGCCGCCTGCGGCGCCAGCGTCAGCGTCGTCCCGAGGTACGGCACCGTCCCCGGAGCCCGCGCCGCGACCGACGCCCGCGTCCGCTCGACCTCCGCCCGCCGCCGCGCGATCCAGCCGCGCAGCTCCACGACCGCCCGCTCCGCCTCCCGCGCCGCGGCGCGCCGCGGCAGGACGACCTCGACAGCGCCATCCCGCGGGTCCACCCGCACGCGCACGCGCCGCGCGCGATCCGAGCGGCGGACGGTGTACTCGAACGGCGGGGCGCTCCCGGCGGACATCGGCGTCGCAGGGTACGACGCGCGCCCGACGGGACGACCGCCTCAGCCGCGTCAGCGCCCGCCGCGCTCCTCCAGCAGCCCCGCCAGGTTCGCCACCGCCAGGTCGTCCCCCAGCTCGGCGCCGCGCCGGAACGCGAGCTCCGCGTCGTCGACGCGGCCCTGGTCCCAGAGCAGGACGCCGAGGTTGTTGTAGGCCTCGTCGTCGCCGTGGGCCGCGGCGCGCCGGTACAGCTCCTCGGCCTCGGCCGACGCCGGGTCCAGCTCGCTCAAGTGGTTGGCCAGTTGCGTCTCGGCCGTCGCGACCTCGCGCACGGCGCCCTCGCGCAGGACCGCCTCGGCCTCGTCGACGCGGTCGTCGTGGCGCAGCACCGACGCCAGGAAGGCATAGGCCTCGACCTCGCCCGCGGCCAGCGCCTCGCGCAGGACCGTCTCCGCCTCGTCCAGCCGGCCCTCGTCCTGCAGCAGCGCGCCGAGGTCCACGAGCGCGCCCGCGTCGCCCGCCGCCGCGCCCGTGCGGAACAGCTCCTCGGCCTCGGCGACTTCGCCGACGTCCGCCAGCGCGTTGGCGAGCAGCCGGTGCTCGGTCTCCCCCACCGCGACGGTCGTCTTCCACAGCGCGATCGCGTCCTCCACGCGCCCCGTGTCGTACAACAACAGCCCGAGGTTGTGACCGGCCGCCAGCTCGCCGCGGTCGGCCGCCGCGCGGTAGGACGCCTCCGCGCCCTCGATGTCGCCCTGGTCCCACAGCGCGTTGCCCAGCGGGATCAGCGCGTCGGGGTCGCCGCCCTCGACCGCCTCGCGCAGGACCGGGACCGCCTCGCCCGAGCGGTCCAGCTCGATCAGCAGCTCGCCGAGGTAGTAGCCGGCGTCCGGCTCACCCTCGTCGACCGCCCGCCGCAGCTGCCGCTCGGCCTCGTCGTACTCGTGCGCGGCCTGCGCTCGCAGCCCCGCGCCGACCGCCCCCGACCGATGGACATCGTCCGCCATGCGTGAACTACAGCACGCGCAGCGTCTGGAGCGACGTGTCGCGCGCCACGATCGAGCCGCCGGACGCGCGCGCCTGCTCGAGGTAGGTCACCGCGTCGGCGCCGACGCGGAAGCCCTCGAGGATCAGCGGGATGCCCGGCGGGTAAACCTCGACCTCCTCCGCGGCGACCTTCCCGACCGCCTCGCGCAGCGGGACCTCGTGCCCGATCGACTTCGCCAGGCGCTTGGCGTCGTGGGGCCGGATGACCGGCCGGTCGTCGATCCCCGCGAACGGGTTGCCGGGCGTCGGCCGGCGGCTCCGGCCCGGGAGCAGGTGGCCGTCGAGGACGGCGGCGAGCGCCGCGACCGTCTCCCCCACCGCGCCGTCGCCGAGCTGGAACGTCGTGATCAAGGTGATGGTCTGCACGCCGGCCTTCTCGATCACGATGCCGCGGTCGACCAGCGCCTCGGCGACCTGGTAGCCGGTGAGGTCGAAGCGCGCCAGCCCCAGGGTCGTCTTGACGAGGTCGGCGCCGGCGACGTTGCGCCCGACGGCCTCCAGCCAGCGCGAGTCGTCGAGGTGGTCGAGATCCGGCAGCGCGCGCCGCAGCGACGCCTTCAGCCGCTCGGTCCGCTCGATCGACACCCCCAACAACTCGGAGCCGCGCGCGCTCAGCGCCCGGACGGCGGCGTCGGCGCTCGCGAGCAGCCCGTAGGACGGCGAGGTCGTGACGTACTCGCGGTAGGCCTCCTCCAGCAGCTCGGTGTCGACGCGCCCCTCGCGCCAGTGGATCAGCCCGGTCTGCTGCAGGCCGCCGGCGAGCTTGTGCGTGGACTGCACCGCGATGTCGGCGCCCGCCGCCATCGCGCTGCACGGCAGGTCCGCGTGGAAGTGCAGGTGCCCGCCCCACGCCTCGTCGACGAACACCAGGCAGTCGGGCGACCGCTCGTGCACGGCGGCGACGATGTCCTCCGTGTTGCCCACCAGGCCCTCGTAAGTCGGCGACGTGTAGATGACGGCGAGCGCCTCGGGATACCGGTCCAGAGCGCTCACCACATCGTCGACCGACGGCGGCAGCAGCGCCTCGAAGCGCGCGTCGTAGGGCGCCGGCAGGAAGCGGAAGTCCAGGTCGAACGCCTTGATCGCGTTGACCACTGAGTGATGGATGTTCCGGGCGACGAGGAGGAGCGCGTCCTGGCTCTCCATGGCGAGCATGCGCAGGACGACCCAGTTCGAGCCGGACGACCCGTGCACGCTGAACATCGTCCGATCGGCGCCCTGGGCGGCGGCCGCGAAGCGCTCCGCCTCGGCGAACACGCCGGTGTGGTCGACGAGCGTCCCGAAGAACCCGGCGCTGATCGAGACGTCCGACGCGTAGAAGTCCTCCACGCGCTCCTGGCCGGGCAGGATCGACGGCGTGCACCAGCGGTGGTACTTGCGGACGTCCTCGTTCAGGACGCGGACGATCGGCGACGACGGGATCGGATCCATGTGATCGGGCATCATGCCGTGCCGTGCCACGTTCCATCGCACGCCTTCCGCGCCAGGTCGACCGCCCGTTCGAGGTGTTCATCTCGGGCGTCCCGCAGGTCGAGGGCGCCGACTTCGTGGTCAAGGGCCGCGACCTCGTCTTCGAGGGACGCGTGCTGCGCAAGGACAAGATCTCGGGCTGGCGCTGGTTCCTGGGCGCGTGGGGCGTCGGGACCTACCGCCAGAACGACTCGGTCGACGTGCGCTACACGCTCGGCGGGCGCCCGATGGTGGCCGAGGGGCTGGAGCTGCGCACCGACGACGACGCCGCTCCCGCCGCCTAGGCATCCGCCGCGCGACCGGCGTGGCAGCACGCGCGCGAGGTACGGATACCCGGCTTTGCGCAGGCTTGGGCAACCGGGACCCTTGACGCCATGTCAGCTCCCGCGCTCTACGTCCTCCCCGACCGGGATCTTCAGCGCGAGTCGCTCGCGCTGCAGTCGCGGGTCTGGGAGCCCGCCGCCCGCGCGCTGATCGACGACCTCGCCCTGCCCTCCGACGCCACGGTGCTGCGCATCGGCTGGGGCGACCTCGACGGCGGCGAGCTGCCCCCGTGCAGGACCTTCGACCTCGTCCATGCGCGCTTCCAGCTGTCGATGCTGGGCCGGCCGGCCGAGCAGCTCGAGAGCTTCATGGACCTCGTCCGCCCCGGCGGCGTCCTCGTCGTCGAGGAGCCCGACACCCGCACGCTCGTCCACGACCCCTACGCGCCGGCGACCGCCCACCTCGTCGGCCGCGCCGCGCAGGCGGTCAAGGCCTCCGGCGGCGACCTCGACGCCGGCCGCAAGCTCCCGGCCCTGATGCGCCGCGCGGGCCTGGACCCGGACGTCCGGACCCACGTCCTCGGCCTCGAAGCGGGCCATCCGTACCTCCACCTCCCGCTGCACCTCGCCGACCTCCACGCCGACCGGCTGTCCGACATCCTCGGCAGCGACGGCTTGGCGCAGTTGCACCGCC
>DATDMD010000213.1:0-84488 GCA_036518975.1 Baekduia sp. | reverse complement strand
TTACGCAGCCGGCCGCGCTGGAACATGACATCGGCCGACTGCGCGTCGGCCCACGGCATCCACGGCTTCAGATGCTCGAGGCTGTCGCCGACCGCGGCCGCGATCGCGTCGGCGTCGTCGACGGCGAACGTCACGCTCCAGTGCGCCGGGACGTCGGGCTGGTCGTCGGCGATCGCCAGGGCGCCGGCGACGACCTCCTCGAACCGCGGCGGCGCGCCCATCTCCGCCATGCCCTTGCGCATGCCGGGCGTCCGCCCCTCCAGGAAGTCGCCGTACGGCGGCAGCGCCCACATCGCGCCGTCGCCGACGGTCAGCAGGTCCCAGCCGAAGACGGCGCCGTAGAAGGCCTCCGCCGCCGCGAGGTCGCGCGAGTTGAGGTTGTTGAAGTTCACCGAGCCGTGCTCGTTGACGACCGCGGCGCCGCGGTGGGCCTTGGGCTGCCACACGGAGAACTCGGCGCCCTCGGGGTCGGCGAAGACCGCCGTCCGGCCCGACTCGAAGACGTCCATTGGCTCCGCGACCACGCTGCCGCCGGCCGCGCGGACCTTCGCCGCGGTCGCGTCGGCGTCCTCGACCCAGATGTAGGTGCTCCACGCGGCCGGTTGCGGCGGCGCGTCCGGCAGCTGGCCGCCGATGGCGCCGACGTCGCCGCCGGGCAGGCGGGCCATGAAGTAGTGGACCGGCGAGCCGGCCGGCATGACGTCCTCGAACGTCCAGCCGAACAGGCCGCCGTAGAACGCGGTGGCCGCCTCGGGATCGGGATGCGAGGCGTCGACCCAGCACGGGACGCCGGGGATGTAGCGATCCTGCTCGCTCATGGGGAGCTCCTTCCGGGAGTGGTCGGGGTTCGGGGCGTGAACCTACGGACGATCTAGGTCAGGATCTGTCCTAGTTACCGAAGACCCTGATCGCCGATGCTCTCGACCTCCAGCCGCCTGCTCGACCTCCTCGCCCTGCTGCAGACGCGGCGCGACTGGGCGGGCGCGGAGCTGGCCGACCGGCTCGAGGTCTCCGGTCGGACGGTCCGGCGCGACGTCGACCGGCTGCGCACGCTCGGCTACCCGGTGGAGTCGCTGGCCGGGCCCGCCGGCGGCTACCGCCTGCGCGCCGGGACCGCGATGCCGCCGCTGCTGCTCGACGAGGAGGAGGCGATCGCCATCGCCGTCGGGCTGCGCACCGCCGCCCGCGCGTCGGTGACCGGGATCGAGGAGACCTCGATCCGCGCGCTGCTCAAGCTCGAGCAGGTGCTCCCGCAGCACCTCCGCCGCCGCGTCGCGGCCCTCGGCTCGGCGACGATCGCGCCGCCGGCCGCCGGGCCGACCGTCGACCCGCAGCACCTGACGACGGTCGCCGCCGCGTGCCGGGATGGCGAGGGCCTGCGCTTCGACTACCGCAGCCGCGACGGGACGGGCTCGCGCCGCGATGTCGAGCCGCGGGCGCTGGTGAACCTCGGGCGCCGCTGGTACCTCGTGGCCTGGGACCGCCGCCGCGAGGACTGGCGGACGTTCCGCGTCGACCGCATCGCGAGGCCAACCGCCACCGGCGCGCGCACCACGCCGCGCGCGCTGCCGGCGGACGACCCGGCCGACTACGTGCGCCAGAGCATCACCGGCGGCAGCCGCTACGAGGCGCGCGTGACCGTGCACGCCGCGGCCGCCGACGTCGCCGCGCGCCTCCCGTACGTCGCCGGCGGCCTCACCCCGATCGACGGCCAGCGCTGCGAGTACCGGACCTCGGACGACGACCTCGAATGGCTGGCGCTGCGCGTCGTGATGCTCGGGGTCGACGTCGAGGTGCACGAGCCGCCTGAGCTCGTCGCCCAGCTGAAGGTGCTGGCCGGGCGCCTGCGGCGCGCGACGGCGGGGTGAGCCGCGCAGCGTCCTGATTCGGAGGCTCGGGCGCGGCGGCTGCCCGCGAAGTCCCGAATCAGCGCGCTAGCGTCGGCCGTCATGGCCGACATCGGAATCCTGCATCCCGGCGCGATGGGCGCGGTCGTCGGCGGCGAGCTGGCGCGCGCTGGGCATCGGGTCTGCTGGGCGTCGGCCGGACGGTCGCTCGACACCGCCGAGCGGGCGCGAGCGGCCGGTCTGGTCGATGCCGGCGACGTCGCGGGCGTGCTCGCCCAGAGCGACATCATCATGTCGATCTGCCCGCCGCACGCGGCGCTGGAGGTCGCGCGCGACTGCGCCGGGCACCGTGGCGTCTTCGTCGACGCCAACGCCGTCGCGCCCGCGACCGCGCGGCAGGTTGCGGCGGCCGCGGGCGGCGTGACGGTCGACGGCGGCATCATCGGCGCGCCGCCCACGCATCCCGGCACGACGCGGCTGTACCTGTCCGGCGATGCCGACAAGGCGGCCGTGGTCGCCGCGCTGTTCACCGGCACGAACGTCGAGGCCGTCGTGCTCACGGGCGACGACGCCGTCGCCGCGTCCGCCCTGAAGATGGCCTACGCGGCCTGGACGAAGGGCGCCGCCGCGCTGCTGCTGGCGGTCGAGCGCGCCGCGCGCGAGCTGGGCGTCGACGCGGCGCTGCACGCGGAGTGGGCGCGGTCGCTGCCGGAGGTCGAGGGCCGCCTGGCCGCGGCGGAGGCGTCGGCCGCGAGCAAGGGCTGGCGCTGGATCGCCGAGATGGAGGAGGTCGCCGCGACGTTCGCCGCGGCCGGCGTGCCCGACGGGTTCCACCGCGCGGCGGCCGCGATCTACCGCCGGTCCGACCAGGATCTTCCCACGCGAGATATTTAGGCACGCTATGTATATGGGGGTGCCCGCTCCCCGCGCTCCCCTGAAGTCGCCCTCACTCCTCGCCGTCGCCATCGAGGACCGCGTCAGCCGCCTGTGGTGGCTGGTCTCGCGCGACGCGCCGAGCGTCGTCAGCCGCAGCGCCGCCGCCACCCTGGCGCGCCTGCGGGAGGGCGGACCGCAGCGGATCTGCGACCTCGCCGCCGGCGAGTCCGTGACCCAGCCGTCGATGACCAGCCTCGTCCAGCGCCTGGAGCGCGACGCGCTCGTCTCCCGCGAGAGCGACCCGGACGACGCCCGCGCCTTCCGGATCTCGATCACCGCGGCCGGCCGCCACGCGCTCGACGCGCGCGCGGCCCTGCGCGCCGAGGTCCTCAGCCAGCGCTTCGAGCGCCTCGACGCCGACCAGCGCGCCGCGCTCGCCGCCGCGCTCCCCGCCTTCGACGAGCTGCTCGCCGCCGGCGAGGCCGCCTGATGGAGCGCTTCAAGGGGCAGCCGGCCGCCGTCTGGGCGGTCCTGCTGGCCTGCATCGTCGCCTTCATGGGCATCGGCCTGGTCGACCCGATCCTGCCGATCATCGCCAAGGGCCTGCACGCCAGCCCGAGCCAGGTCGAGCTCCTGTTCACGTCCTACTTCGCGATCATCGGCGTCGCGAACCTGCTCGCCGGCTGGGTCAGCTCGCGCATCGGCGCGAAGAACACCATGTTGGTCGGCCTGGTGCTCGTCGTCGTCTGCAGCGCCGCGGCCGGCGCGTCGTCGAGCGTCGGCGCCGTCGTCGCGTTCCGCGCCGGCTGGGGCCTGGGCATCGCCCTGTTCATCTCGACCTCGATGACGACGATCGTCGGCTCCGCCCGCGGCGGCGTCGCGATGGCCGTGGTCCTGTTCGAGTCCGCGCTGGGCATCGGCATCGCCAGCGGCCCGCTCGTCGGCGGCGTGCTGGGCGGGATCGGCTGGCGGATCCCGTTCTTCGGCGTCGCGGTCCTGATGACGATCTCGTTCATCAGCGTCGCCGCCGGGGTGCCGAAGACGCCGGCGCCTCCGCGCTCGGAGCGGATCGGGATCGCCGCGCCGCTGAAGGCGCTGACCGAGCACCGCCTCTTCGTCGGCGCGATCGTCGCGCTGCTCTACAACTTCGGCTTCTTCATGTTGTTGGCCTACACGCCGCTGCCGCTGGATCTCGGCGTCCACCAGCTCGGCGCGGTCTTCTTCGGCTGGGGCGTGCTGGTCGCGCTGGGCGCCGTGTGGGTGGCACCGGCGCTGTCGGCGCGGGTGCCGCTGCTGCCGGTCCTGGGGACGGCGTTCGCGCTGCTCGCCGTCGACCTGCTGGTCATCGGCCTCGGCATGAGCGACAAGGCGGTCATGGTCGTCGCGATCATCGCCTCGGGCGTCGTCCTCGGCGTCGCCAACGCGATGTTGTCCAACCTGCTGCTCGGGCTCTCGACGGCCCCCACTTCGATCGCCGCGTCGGGCACGAACTTCGTGCGCTTCGCGGGCGGCGCGATCGCGCCGTTCCTGGCGGGCAAGCTCGCCGAGCACGTCTCCGCCGCGGCGCCGCTCTACGTCGGCTCCGCCGCGGTCGCGGTCGGCCTGGTGGTCATCGTCGCCGGGCGGTCGCTGCTGGGCCCGGCCGGCGCGGCGGCGGCGCCGGAGCCGGTGCGTGAGCCGGCGCTGGAGGCCGCGTAGGCGCGCGGGTCACGCGGGCTGGGTCGCCGCGGTCCGGGCGAGCAGGTCGGCGAGGTGGTCGCGCCAGGTCTCGGCGACGTGCAGCGTCTGGTGGCCGCGCGACAGCGGCCCGACCGGGACCATCACGGCGCGCCCGTCCGGGACCTGTGCGATGGCGCGCTCCAGGCCGCCGAGCTCGGCCGGGTTGAGCCCGTCGTCCTCGAAGTTCACCGCCAGGATCGGCGCCGGGATCGCGCCGAGCCCCGGCGCCGGGTCGTAGTCGCGCGACGCGTCGAACCACCAGATGACGTCGTTGGCGTCCTGGCCCTGCAGGATCGTCGCCTCGGTCGCGTCGATCCAGGCGTCGGCGGCCTCGACGGACGGGAGGTCGGCCGCCATCCGCCGGGGGCTGCCGACCATCAGACCGAACAGCGCCATGGCGTGGCCGAGGCCGGCCGGCTGCGCGTCGTAGCGGCCGCCCGCGTAGCCGGGATCGGACTCGATCAGGTGGATGAGCTGCCGCCGCCACAGCAGGTTGCGGCCCGTGATGCGCTCGGGCAGGCTGGCGACCGCCATCAGGGCCTGCGCGATCTCGGGGTAGCGCTCGCCCCACATCCAGGTCTGCATGCCGCCCATCGACGTGCCGAGGAGGAGCCGCAGCCGCCGCAGGCCGAGCCCGTCGGCCAGCAGGCGATGCTGAGCGGTCACGATGTCCCCGTAGCCGTAGCGCGGGAAGTCGGGGCCGAGCCCGTCGCTCGGCCGGCTCGACGCCCCGTGGCCGATGGCATCGGGCAGGATCACGAAGTACTTGGTGACGTCGAGCGGCTGGCCGCGGCCGAAGAGGAAGTCGGCGATCGACGGCTGCAGGAACTGCTGGCCGGAGCCGATCGTGCCGTGCAGCAGCATCACCGCGTTGCGGGCGTCGGCGTCCAGCGACCCGAGCGTGTGGTAGGCCAGGGTCAGGTCCATGCGGCGCCCGCCGGCGAACCGGAAGTCGCGAGCGAGGTACTGGCACGGCGTCGCCCGGTGCTGCCAATCGGTCACGGCAGGTCCTCCACTAGAAGAACGACAGGGTCTCGACGCCGACGCCGGCCTGCACCGTGCGCAGGACCTCGCCGCGCGGGAGGTCGCAGACGGCCAGCGTGCCCTCGTTGTGATTGGCGACCAGCACGGTCTCGCCGTCGGCGTGGAAGGCCATGTTCATCGGGCCCTCGCCGAGGTGCAGCAGGGTCTGCGACGCGAGGTCGGCGGAGAAGACGGTGGCCAGCGGCGCCGCGAAGCTCGTGACGACGAGGTACTTCCCGTCCGGGCTGTAGCGCGCGATCTGCGCCGCCTCCTCGTGCCCGTCGAGCGCGATCGTCGCCGTCACCGCGTCGGTCGCCGTGTCCACCACCATGATGCGCGGCTCCCGCGCGTCGACCAGGACGATGGTCCTGCCGTCGGGCGACAGCCCGAGCCCGGCGGCGCCGTTCGGCGTCGGGATGCGCGCGGTCAGCCTCCGGGCCTTCAGGTCGACCACCGACGCGAACGCGTCCTCCTCGTTCTCGGTGTACAGCTTGCTGCCGTCCGGCAGCACCTCGATGCGGTGCGCCTTGTTGGAGCCCACGCCGATCACGTGCTCGATCGCCCCGGTCGAGGCGTCCATCTCCAGCACCACGCCGCTGTTCTCGCACACGCAGTAGAGCTGGCCCTCGGGACCCCAGCGCAGGCCGTGCGGAGCCAGGTACGGGAACGTGCTGAAATCGCCGGCGTGCCTGCGCTCCACGAGGTCGAACCGCGCGATCAGGTGGCCGGGATGCGGGTTGGCGCCGTGGATGCCGTCGCCGTAGATCGGGACGTACGCGGAGCGCTGGTCGGGGGCGACGAGCAGCTCGTGCACCTTGGGGGCGAACCCGTAGAGCGTCAGCTCGGTGGCGTAGGTGACCGGGTCGAGGAACAGCACCTGGTTGCCGACCTTGTCGACCGCGATCAGCCCATTGCGACCCGTCAGGAAGTTGGCATCGGTCATCGCCCGGTCAGCGGCGGCGGGTCGACGTCGATGCCGAACCGCCGCCCGACCACCGTCATCCGCTCCTCGTCGCCGTCCGGATCGCTGAACGGGTCGGGCAGCATGCGGCACGCGCGGCGGTAGTACTCCTCGATCCCGCCGGGCACGGTGAGGTCGAACAGTCGCACCTGCTGTTCGGTGTGGTTGTACACGCGGTGATGCACGCCCCAGGGGACGAGGACGGTCGCGCCGGCCGGCGCCTCGTGCTGCTCGCCGTCGACCACCACGGTGACGCTGCCCTCCAGGACGTGGAACGCCTCCTCGTAGCGGGCATGCCGGTGGCCGGGAACGCCGCCGCCCGGCTCCAGCATGACCACGGCGGCGGTGTACGCGCCGGCCGTGGCCAGGCCCGCGGCCTTGACGTCGTACCGCGCGCCGGCCGCGTAGAAGCGCTCGCCCTCGCCGGGGAGCACCACGCTGGCGGCGCGCCCCTCGCCGACCGGCAGGGCGCCCTCCAGCGGATCGGGGCCGCGCTCCAGGTAGGTCACGCCGTAGCGCCGCGTCCGGGCGTTGATCTCGTCGACCGGCAGCGTCTGCGGCGCGGCGGCCGGGTCGCCGTCCGGCGCGCCCAGCTCCAGGAAGAAGCCCTCGTTGCCGCCGCGCGCGGTGAACGTGAGGACCTCGGCGACGTCGTCGCCGACGTTGCGCCACTCGTGCGGGACGCCGCGCGGCAGCGCGAAGAACGCGCCCTCGCCGACGGTCTCGTGGATCCGTCCCGCCCGCAGCTCGAGCGTGCCGCTGACGACGAGGAACCCCTCCTCCTCGCGCGAGTGCACGTGCTTGGGCGGGCCGGCGCCGGGCGGCGGGTAGTCGAGCCACAGCGCGTACTCGCCGCCGGTGTCCTCGCTGACGGCCGCGAACGTGAGCCGGTCGTTGCCCATCCACCAGACCGAGATCCCCGCGCCCGGCTTGACGAGCTTGCCGCGCCGCAGCAGCGGCGGGTCGCGCCGGATGAGCGCGTTCGGCGTCTGCGGCGTCGCGGCCATCGTCATCGCTGGACCCGCCCGCGCTCGAACCGCGCCGCCGGCCGCTCGGCGCTCGCGGCGCCGGCGCCGCCGCAGGCCATGACCAGCTTGGCTCCGCCGCCCCGGCGCTCGCCCTGGCGCGCCCACGCCGTTGCGATCTCGGTGAGCGGCAGGACCTCCAGGTCGACGTCGAGCTCACTGCGCGCGGCGAGCTCGGTGAGCCGGAGGTAGGCCGAGCGGCGCACGGCGAGCGGCGCGTAGAAGATCGCGAAGCCCATGATGTTGAGCGCCGACGAGCGCACCAGCGGCGCGGGCAGCGTGAGCGTCGTGGAGGCCATCTGCCCGATCGAGACGTGGCGCGCGTCCCGGCGCGCGGCGCCCATCGCGGCCACGGCGGGCGGTCCCCACAGCGGATCGATGATGACGTCGACGCCGTCGGGTGCGACGTCCCTCAACCCCGCCGCCAGCTCCTCGTCGTCGTTGAACGCGACGATCGCGTCGGCGCGCATCCGGGCCAGGCGCTCGTCCGGGAGCGCCGCGGCGATCACGCGGCCGGCGCCGAGCGCGCGGGCGATCTGCACGGCCGCGCCGCCCATCGCGCCGGTCGCGCCCAGCACCAGGACGGTCTCGCCGGGCGCGAGCCGCGCACGCCATTCGAGCGCGAGCCAGGCCGTCAGCCCGGTGTTGCCCAAGGCCGCCGCCACGGCGCTGTCGGCGCCCTCGGCGACCTCGCACACGGCGTCCCGTGGCACGAGCGCGCGCTCCGCCATCGACCCGTACGGCGCCCGGATCGCGTCGAAGAACACGCGCCGCCCGTCGGGCAGGCGGCCGACGCCGTCGCTCCCGACGACCGAGGGCAGCGGCGGCGGCCCCGAGAAGTGCGTGCCCGACGCCTTGAGGAGGTCGAAATGGTTGAGGCCCGCCGTCTCCACCTCGACGACCACGTGGCTGTCGGTGGAGCGCGGCTCGTCGAACTCCTGGTACTGCGGCGGCGCATCGTACGTGCGCAGGACTGCGGCGTTCATCAACGACCTCGAAGGCTCGGACGTGGGGGTGGCACGTCACAGCATCCGGCCCGTCGCGGCCGGCCGCACCTGCGCCGGAGCGCAGACGCCGGTGGACGTTCGACCACTCCGCGGTCACGGCATCCACGCGCGGAGGACGATCTCGCGGAGGTCCCGGTCGGGCTCCTCGCGGACGCCGTAGAGCACGCTCGCGCCCACCCACAGGACGGTCCGCCCGAGATGGTCGGGGTACCGCGCGATCTTGGCGTCGAAGAACTCGACGGCGGTGCTCGCCGTCTGCAGCAGCTGCTCGGCGTCGTCGAGGTACTGCCGCGTCTCGGCGATCGTCCGCCCGGCGTCGTCGTCGCGCCGCCGGTTCTGATGGCCGCAGACGACGTGGCGCGGCGCGAGCGCCTCGACCTATGTCGGTGACGTTCTTGCCCTTGGCGGCGACCCAGTCGCCGAGCAGGGCCGCCTGGTCGATCGTCAGCGTCGAGGCGCGGCGGTCGGCGTCCTGCTCAGGATCGCTCACCGCCGCCAGCGCGGCGTGCGCGCGTCGGCGCTCGTCGGGCGCCGCCGCCCGGTGGGCCGCCGAGCGCACCAGCGGATGGCGGAACCGCACCGCGTCGTCGATCTCCAGCAGCGCGGCGGCGGCCGCCGGCGCCAGCGCGCCCGCGTCGATGCGCAGCAGCTCGGCCGCACGCCAGACCAGCGCCGCGTCGCCGCGCGGGTCGGCGGCAGCCAGCGTGATCAGCCGGCGCGTCGCGTCCGGCAGCGCGCCGATGCGGCGCAGGTAGCGCTCCTCGACGTCGCCGGCGAGCGCGCCGGCCGCGGTCGGCAGCACGTAGCCGCCCGCGCGCTCCGCCGCGCCCATGCCGCGGGCCAGCTCCAGCAGCGCGAGCGGGTGGCCGCGCGTCTCGGCGACGATCCGGTCGCGGACGCTGTCGTCGAGCGGGCCCGGCGCGGCGTGGGCGACGAGGGCGCGCGCGTCCGTGTCCTCCAGGCCGCCGATTGCGAGCTCCGGAAGGCCGTCGTAGGCCCGCCGGTCGCTGGCCTCACGCAGCGCGAAGACGACCGCCACGGGCTCGGCCAGCAGCCGTCGCGCGACGAACCCGAGCGCCTGCCCCGTGGCGGCGTCCAGCCACTGAGCGTCGTCGATCAAGCAGAGGAGCGGACGATCCTCGGCGACCGCGCTGAGCAGGCTCAGCACGGCCAAGGCCACCAGGAACCGGTCCGGCGCGGCGCCGGGCGCGACGCCCACCGCGACGTGCAGCGCGTCGCGCTGCGGCTCCGGCAGCCGGTCGAGCCGGTCCAGCAGCGGCGCGCACAGCCGCTGGATCCCGGCGAACGGCAGCTCCATCTCGGCCTCGACGCCGTCGAGCCGCGCGACGCGCAGCCCCGCGGCCTCCCGCGCGGCGTAGCGCAGCAGCGCCGTCTTCCCGACGCCCGCCTCGCCCCGGACGACCAGGACGGCGCTCCGGCCTGTGCGCGCCTGCGCGAGCATCCCGTCGAGGACCTGCCGCTCGCTGGTCCGGCCCAGGAAGGCGAGCCCGTGGCTGAAGGGCATGAGCGAGTCTAAACCGGCCGCGGCGGGCCGGACGGCGCGCCGGCGCGTGGCTGCGCGCCCGGTTTCGGCGCCCCGCCGGCGTGGAGTGGGAGCCTCGTGCGCACCCCACACCCTCGCTCCAGGAGCGCCGATGTTCACCCTCCCTCGTCATCGTCAGCTGCTGACCTCCGGCCTGGCCGTCGCCGCCCTCGCCGGCGCCGGCGTCGCGGGCACCACGGCCACGGCCCTCGCGGGCGCTGGCGGCACCACGCCGTTCATCCAGCACTGGTCGGCCTACAGCGGCAGCAAGGTCGGCGGCTACACCGTCGGCGATCCCATCGACGTGCACTACGTCGACCCCAGCGGCCAGACCACCGAGCGCCAGTTCTGCTGGAGCCCGGTCCCGATCGGCCAGCCGGCGTGCGGCGCCGGCAGCATCGCCGCGCCCGCCCAGGCCGGGACGCAGAAGGTCACGGCGATGCTCAACAAGGGCAAGAGCGTCAGCACGCAGTTCGCGGTCGGCCCGGCCAACACGACGCTCGGGACCGGCACCGGCGCGTTCACGCCGCCCGTGCCCTACACGGTCAACGGCGCGATGTCGCTCTACGCCAACGCCAACCTCAGCGACCCGATCGCCCAGGTCTCGGTCGGCCAGCAGCTCGGCGGCTACTACAGCCCGAGCAAGGGCGTGACGCAGGTCTACGACTACGCCACCAACCAGCCCGGGTTCTTCCCGAGCGCGCTGCTCACCGCGCCGGCGGCGTCGGTCAAGACCTACACCAAGGTCGTCCCCCTGAAGTCGAGCCAGACCAAGACCTACACGTTGTCGCTGCCCGCCGGCTTCACGCCCGGCAACGTCAAGAGCACCGGCACGGCGATCGACTACGCGCTCTACCGCGGCAGCGCGATCGGCACCGGCGTGGGCAACGCCATCAACAAGACCGGGACGGGCAGCCACTCGGCGTTCCTCGGCGCGACCGTCCTGCGGTCCACCTACACCAGCAAGGCGGTCTCGGTGACCGTCCGGACCGGGAAGCTGGAGGGCCCGCTGACCCTGCGGATCGCCGCCAACGGGACGACCTGACCCGACACGGGGTGCGCTATCGCGCGGCGACCGACGACTGGCGCTGCAGGAACCGGCCGATCTCGCGGTCGGCCTCGGGCTCGTCGATGATGTACATGTGCGCGGCCTCGGGCCAGGTGACCAGCTGCGCGCCCGGGATGCGCTCGGCCAGGACGAGCGCGTTGGCCGGCGGGATGAACACGTCCTGCTCGCCGTGGACGACCAGCGTCGGGGCCTCGACGTCGTTGAGCCGGTCGTAGGCGTCGTGCGACGCGACCGCCGCCGCCTGGTGCATGTAGGCCAGCGGCTCGGGTGGGGACGCGATCCGGTGGATGACGTCGGTGGCGATCCGGTCGGCGTGGGACCGCCGGGTCCGCTCGGAGAAGGTGTAGGGGACGGCCGCCCACGCCGCCTCCTCAGGGCCCATCGCGCCCGCGCGCACGAGGAACGACTGCGCGAACGAGGTCGGCGGCGGCTTGTAGGCCGCGAACCCGCCGGCGGAGCTGGACCCGAGCACGAGCGCCTCGACGCGGCCGGGATGCTGCAGCGCGACCTCCTGGGCGACCAGGCTGCCGAGCGAGATCCCGTAGACGTGCGCGGTCGGCGCGCCGGCGGCGTCGAGGACGGCGACCGCGTCCTGCGCCATCTGCCCGACCGTGTACGGCCACGGCGAGCGGCTGCTGCGTCCCGTGTCCCGGTGGTCGAAGGTGATCACGCGGAACGACTCCTGCAGCACCGGGACCGTCGCCCACCAGCCGTCTGAGGTCATCCCCTGGCCGGCGATCAGGAGCACCGGCGGGCCTTCGCCGAAGCTCTCCCAGTGCAGGGTCGTGGTTCCGTTGGTGGCGAAGGGCATAGGCGGCTCCGAGGAAGTCAAGCGCCGCGGCGGCGCCGGTCGGGCTGGCCTCTCGGACGGTCGGCCCGCGACCTCCGTTCGGTCCTGGCCGGCCACGACGCTCCGTAGCGTCAAGGCGATGACCACGATCGTCACCGGAGCCGCGGGCCGGCTCGGCCGTCTCGTCACCGAGCAGCTGCTGCAGCGCGTCGAGCCCGAGGAGCTGGTGCTGGTCACCCGCCATCCCGGCGCGCTGCGCGAGGTGGCCGCGCGCGGCGTCCAGGTCCGCCGCGGCGACTTCGACGAGCCCGCGTCGCTGCCCGACGCGTTCGCTGGCGGCCGGAAGCTGCTCCTGATCAGCACCGACGCGATCGGCCACCGCCTCCACCAGCACCAGGCGGCGATCGACGCGGCCGAGGAGGCCGGGGTCGAGCACGTCGTCTTCACGTCGATGGTCAACCCCGTGGCCTGGCACCCGATGGGCGCGATCCCGTGGGAGAAGGGTATGACCGAGGGGATGCTGCGCAGCAGCGCGGTGGCGTGGACGATGCTGCGCTTCGGCAGCTTCGCCGAGCAGCAGATCCCGCCCGCGGCGACCGCCGTCCAGAACGGCCGCCTGGTCCTGAACTTCGGGAGCGGGCGCATCGTCGCGATCTCGCGCCGCGACTGCGCCGAGGCCGCCGCCGTCGTCCTGACCACCGCGGGCCACGAGGGCCAGACCTACGACATCACCGGCTCGGAGCCGATGGACCACGCCGCGCTCGCCGCGCTCTACGCGGAGCTGAGCGGCAAGCCGGTCGAGGTCGTCCGGATGACCGACGTGATGCTCGTCCAGGTGCTCGTCAGCCTGGGCACGCCGATGAAGTCGGCCTGGGACATCGTCGCCTTCGGGCGCGCGGTGCGCCTGGGCTTCTTCGACGTCGTCGACCCCCTGTTCGAGCAGCTCGTCGGCCGGCCGCCCGACCAGCTGCGCGACGTGCTCGTCTCCCATCGCGCCGACCTGCTTGGCGTGGGCTGACGGCCGGCGGCCGGCGGCCGGCGCCCCGCGCCCGGATCAGCCGTGGCCCGGGCTCGTCTGGCGCTTGCGCGAGGCGACGATCATCGCCGCGAACAGCACCGTCGCCCAGGTCCCCAGGACCAGCAGCGGCCGGAGATGCTGGAAGTTGTAGAAGTAGATCGCGTCGCGCAGCGACGTCACCGTCGCCCCCGACGGCAGCCACTGCGAGACGAACGCGAACGGCTGCGGCAGCAGCGGCGGCGAGACCGCGCCGCCGGACGAGCTGTTGCCCAGCACGACGAAGAACAGCCACGTCGGGAGGATCGCCCAGCGGCCGAGCAGCACCGCCGCCGTCGAGGCGAAGGACGCGACGGCGAGGATGTGCAGCGCGAGGATGCCCCAGGTCTCGGCGAAGGGCAGCTGGAAGCGGTCGAGGATCGCGCTGTCGACGAACGTGACGACGAGCGAGGCCGTCACCGCGAGGCCCACGATCCACAGGGTCCAGTGGCGCAGCCCGAGGCCGCCCGCGTTGGCGCGCACCTGGAAGACCGTGAGGAAGCCGATGATGCTCGACACGAGCATCAGGTAGAAGATGTCCACGCCGTTGGGGTCGGCCGGGGCGAGCGGGTGCGTGTCGACCACGAGCATCGGGGGATCCACCGCCGCGTCGCGCTCGAGGATCCGCGCCACGGACCCGCCCGCCGCGCTGGCGACGTAGAGCGTCGGGCGCGCCGACGTCTTCACGTCGAGGGCCGCGTAGACGCGCTGCTCGTCGATCGCCGCGCGCGCCGACGCGACCGACTGGTAGGGGGCGAAGTCCAGGCCGTCCTTCTTCATGCGCGCGACCGCGTCGGCCGCGCGCGGGCTCTGGCGCGCGTCGCCGACCAGCGCCGCCTTGATGCGATGCGGCACGGGATCGCCCAGCGCCAGCGAGTACGTGGTCACGAACAGCGCGCCCATCGTGATCGTCAGCGCCGCGATGAAGATCGCGCGCTCGGGCGCCGACCACTGGTGATGCAGCAGGCGACCCACCGGACCGCGCCGGCGCTGGCCCGCCGAGGTCACCCGACGAGGCAGCCCGACAGGTCGGCGCGCAGCGCCGCGATCTCGGTCACGGCCGCGCCGACGTAGGCGGCCCGGCACTCCTCGAGGTCGCCCATCAGGTCGCGCCGGTACTTCTCGCACTCGGTGAGCCCGACCTCCTTGGCGTCGAGCCACTCGAGCTGCAGCAGCCGGAGCTCCTGGTGGAGCTCGGCCACCGAGCGGTCGTGCTCCAGCACGTGGCGGTGCTTTCCGCTCTTCATGCCGCGGCCCGGTGGTCGAGGTTCAGGCGCTCCAGCTCGCGCGCCGCGGCCTCCTCGCGCTCGAGGTCGGCCAGGTAGACGCTGTGCGCCTCGGCCCGCTGGCCCCACGCCGCGGTCTTCCACGCGTGCAGCGAGTCCGTGCAGCGCAGGTGCGCGCTGAACCACTCCGTGTAGGCGTCGTCGACGGGCGGGCGGACGCGTCCGGCCCAGCCGGGCTGCGGGTTTCTCAGGGGGCTCATGGTGGGTCGGGCTCCTCGGTTCGGAAGGACGATGGTGCCGCCAGGCGGCCCCGCTGTCATCGGCCACGGGGCCAGTCTTCGCGCCTACGCCGTGGGGCGTAGACGGCCGGCGCATGGCACCCGCCCCTCCGGCGTCTGGGTCACGCCACCTTCCGCGCCCAGCCGGCCCACTCGCGGTCGCGCAGCCCGTTCTTGGGGACCTTGCCGGTCGAGGTGCGCGGCAGCGTCATGAACTCGACGGTGTCGGGGCGCATGAAGCCGGGCAGGCGCTCGCGGGCGAAGGCGAGGAGCTCCTCCGCCGTGACGTGCGCGCCCGGCTTGGACTCCACGAACGCCTTGGGGCGCTCGCCCCACTTCGCGTCGGGGGTGGAGACGACGGCGACCGCCGCGACCGCGGGGTGCGCCGCGATCGCCTGCTCCACCTCGATCGTGGAGATGTTCTCGCCGCCGGAGATGATGATGTCCTTCTTGCGGTCGCGGATCTCGACGTACCCGTCGGGGTGGCGGACGGCGAGGTCGCCGGAGCGGTACCAGCCGTCCGCGAGCGTGGCCGCGGTCTGCTCGGGGTCGTGCAGGTAGCCGGCCATGACGTCGTTGCCGCGCATGACGATCTCGCCGAGCGTCGCGCCGTCGGCCGGGACGTCGCGCCCGGCGCCGTCGAGGACCCGGACGGGATGCGCGGTCACGTAGTTGACGCCCTGGCGGCTCAGCAGCGCGACCTGCTCGTCGAGCGGAAGCTCCTTCCACGCCTCCTGCGGCTCGCAGATCATGTAGGGCCCGTACAGCTCGGTGGCGCCGTAGACGTGGATGGGGCGGAAGCCGAGGTCGACGAGGGCGGCGAACAGCTCCTTGGTCGGGGGCGAGCCGGACACGCAGGTCACGACCTCGTGGCCGACCGGCCGCGCGTCGGCGTGCTCGACGAGCGCCTTCTGGACCGTCGGCGCGGCGTTGTAGTGCGTGACGCCCTCGGCGTGGATGAGCTCCCAGATCCGGCCCGGGTCGACCTTGCGCAGGCAGACGTGGCGCCCGCCGACCGCGGTCACCGCCCAGGTGAAGCACCAACCGTTGCAGTGGAACATCGGGAGGGTCCACAGGTAGACGCTCGTGGGTGTGAGCTGCGTCTCGATCACCTCGCCGAGCGCGTTGAGGTACGCGCCGCGGTGGCGGTAGACCGCGCCCTTGGGGTGTCCGGTCGTCCCCGAGGTGTAGTTGATGGAGATCGGCTCGCGCTCGTCGGCGAGCGTGTGCTCGACGCGCTCCGGCGAGCCGCCGGCGAGGAAGTCCTCGTACGGGTCGCCGGGCGCGCCGGTGTCGTCGATGCGGATCACGCGCACGTCGGGGTCGGCGGCGGCGCCGGCGGCGAGCGGCTCGAGCTCGTGGTCGACGAAGACGAAGCGGGCGCCGGAGTGCTCGACCAGGGTGCCGACCTCGGCCGGCTTGAGGCGGTGGTTGAGCGCCACCAGGACGCCGCCCGCGGCCGGGACGCCGTAGTGCGCCTCCAGCAGCGCGGGCGTGTTGGGCGCGATGAACGCCACGCGGTCGCCCTTCTGGAGGCCGGCGCGCCGCAGCGCCGAGGCCAGCCGGCTGACGCGCTCGCCCAACTCGCTATAGGTGTAGCGGCGGTCCTCGTGGACGACCGCGACGCGATCGCCGTAGATGAGCACGCTGCGCTCCAGGAAGCTCAGTGGGGTGAGCTCCTCGTGGTTGGCGGGCAGGGGCCGATCGCCCGCGCCGACGAGGTCATCGCGCATGGTGTCTCCTGAGCTCGGAAGGGGCAGCCTGGAGACTTTCCCCTCGCGGTGCAGGCGCCGTCACTGGCCTCTGGACCGGCCGGACCTGGCCTTAAGGCCACCTCGCCGGTTGGGGAACCGACAAAAAAGGGGCGCGGAGGTTCAGGTTTCGCGGTACGGACGCCGCGCCCCAGCGCTCGTAGCGTCCCGCACATGCCCCAAGTCCCAACCCGGGCGCCCGCCAGTACCGGCGGCGCCGCCACCAGGAGGAGTCGCCGCCGCCGGCGCGCAAGGTTGCTGAAGCTCGGCGGCCTCGCGGTGCTCGCCGCGGCGATCCTCTGGCCCGCGTCCGCCATGGCCGCAAGCTCGTACACCCCGTTCCCGCTGCCCAGTTCCGGGTCGTGGACCACGTGGTGGGCGCAGATCCAGAAGCAGCTCTCGCAGGCCGGATGGACGCTGCCGGTCGGCGGCGGGTCGACGACGACCCCGCCGCCCACCCCGCCGCCGACCTCGCCGCCGTCCGGTGGTGGTGGCAGCACGGGTGGCGGAGGGACCACGAGTCCCACTTCCGGCACCGGTGCGACGGTCACCGGGAGCTACACGAATTCGTCAGGAACACGGTCGTACACGGCCTACGTCCCGTCGACCTACAAGGCCGGGACGGCCATGCCGCTCGTCGTCGTCCTGCACGGCTGCACCGAGAGCTCGGACGTGATCGCGCAGCTGACGCGGTTCGACCAGCTGGCGGAGACGAAGGGCTTCATCGCGGTCTTCCCGCAGCAGCCGTCGTCGGCCAACTACGAGAGCTGCTGGAACTTCTTCCAGGACGCGGACATGCACCGCGGCTCGGGTGAGCCGTCGCTGATCGCCGGCATCACGCAGCAGGTCCAGCAGAACTACACGGTCAACGCCAAGCAGACCTACGTGGCCGGCCTGTCGGCCGGTGGCGCCATGGCCTCCGTCATGGGCGCGACCTACCCGGACATCTACGCCGCGATCGGCGTCGGCTCAGGGTGCGAGTACGACGCGACGGCCGCGTGCGCCGGCTACCAGAGCACGGATCCCACCACGGCGGGGAAGGCCGCCTACACCGAGATGGGCTCGCGCGCCCGCGTCCTGCCCGTCATCGCCTTCCAGGGCGACGCTGACACGACCGTTCCGCCGATCAACGGCACGCAGCTGGTCCAGCAGTGGCTGACGACCGACGACCTCGCCGACGACGGCGCGGCCAACGGCTCGATCGGCACGACGGCCGCGAAGACCACCCAGGGCCAGGTGCCCAACGGGCGGTCCTACACCGTCTCCGACTACGACGACAGCCACGGTGGCGAGGTCCTGCAGTACTGGCTCGTGCACGGCATGAACCACGCCTGGTCCGGTGGCTCGTCCAGCGAGTCCTACGCCGACCCGCAGGGTCCCGACGCGACGTCCGCCATGTACCAGTTCTTCATGGCGCATCCCATGCCCTAGCAGTCGCTGGTCCGGCGCCGGCTGCCGAGGCTCACCCGTGGACGTAGGTCCCGGGTGCGGGCTCGAGCGGCCGGTGCCGAGCGCTGCCCAAGGCGGCGGGCGCCTCGCGCTCGCCGCCGCTGCGCGCGATCAGCCACCCCGCGTACCGCGGCCACCACGAGCCCTCGTGGTGGGAGGCCGCCGCCATCCACTCGTCGGGGTCGGGCCCGACCGGCCCGGTCACGTACCGGGCGCGCGGCTTGCCCGGGGGGCTGACGATCGTCTGGATGTGGCCCGTCGAGGTCACCACGACCTCGGTGCTGCCGCCCAGGAGCTCGCTCGTCATGTACGTGCACTTCCACGGGGTGATGTGGTCGGTGCCGCCGCAGACGAGGAAGCTGTCGCAGTCGACCTGGCCGAGGTCGATCGGCGTGCCGAGGAGCGTGACCTCGCCCGGCGTCGCGGCCTTGTTGTAGGCGTAGATGTCGAGCATCTCGTGGAAGAACCGCGCCGAGAGGTCGGCGCCGTCGTCGTTCCAGGCCAGGACGTCGAACGGGGGCGGCTCCTCGCCGAGCAGCCAGTCGGCGACCACGTAGCGGAAGACCAGGTCGTCCGGCCGCAGCCACGCGAAGGTGCGCCCGATGCGGCCGCGGTCGTAGACGCGGCCGGCCGCCGCATCCTTGGCGACCCCGATCAGCGCGTCGTCGGTGGCCAGCATCCCGAGCGGGTTCGGGTAGCGGCTGTCGATCATCGCCATCGCGTAGGTCGCCGAGGTGATCGGGCCGAGGTCGCCGGTGGCGGCGAGGTGCCCGAGGGTCAGGCCCATGGTGAGGCCGCCGGCGCAGACGCCGAGCAGGCCCAGCTCGTCGGAGCCCGAGACCTCGCGCACGATCTCGATCGCGCGCAGCTGCGCCGCGGCGTAGTCGTCCATGCCCCAGCGGCCGTCGCCGTCGTGCGGGTTGCGCCAGACGACCGTGAAGAACTGGACGCCGCGGTCGACCAGGTACTCGACGAAGCTCCGGCCCGGCGCGAGGTCGAAGAAGTAGTACTTGTTGATCTGCGGCGGGAGCATGAGCAGCGGCCGCTCGCGCACGTTCGGGGTCGTGGGCGTGTACTGGATGAGCTCGAAGAGGTCCTCGCGGTAGATGACCGCGCCGGGGGTCGTCGCGAGGTTCTCGCCCACGCGGTAGGCGTCGCCGTCGACCTGGGAGGGCAGCCCGCGGCGCTTGACGGCGTCGCGCACCGCGTTGCGCGCGCCGCGCATGACGCTGGCGCCGCCGGTGTCGAACGCCCGCTTGAGCGCGGTCGGGTTGCCGAGCAGGAGGTTGGTGGGGGCGGCGGCCTCGACGAGGAGGCGCGCGGCGTAGCGCGCGCGGGCCTCGTGGCGCCAGTCGGGCTGGTCCTCGTGCTGGCTGGTGGCGAGCCGGTCGACGGCGGCGGCCCAGAGGAGGTAGGACTGCGCCAGGCGCCGGTAGAACGGGTTGAGCGTCCACGCCGGGTCGGCGAAGCGCTGGTCCTCGGGCGGCACCGTCACGTCGGACCGGCCGGCGGCGATCTTCGCCAGGCCGGTGGCGACGCGAGCGGACTCCACGGCCAGTCGGCGCGGCTCGAGTTGGGTCGCGAGAGCGTCCAGCATCTCGGCACTTCTAGCCGGATGGTGCCGGGGAGGCCACCTTGGGCGCCCCTACCGGCCCGAACGGGCCACGTCGGCGGCTCGGGGGTTCCGGCCGGGCGTGCGCGGCCTATGGTCGGCGACTCACCCGACCATGTGCAGGAGCCCACACCGATGACCGCTTTCGATCCGACTCCCCATGTTCCCTTCGACCCGCAGATCGCGCTGAAGGGCTTCCAGGACGCCCAGCGCATGGCCGTCGACCAGTGCGCCGAGCTCGTCGCCTTCGTCACCGACGCGCACGTCGAGTCGGCGCGGGCGAGCAAGGTGCCGGTGCTCGTCTCGCTCGCCGAGGCGAACGCCGCGATGAGCCGAGCGGCGACCGACGCGTACATGCGGTCGTTCCGGGATCGGCCGCGCGAGGGGGAGGCGGCGGCGGGGGCGGGGGTGGACGTCGAGGGCGTCCGGCGCTCGGCGATCGCCGACGCGGCGGCGCTGCGGCGGGGGCTGATCGACGCCGACGGCGCGCTGGACCCGCCGACGCCGCTGTTCCTGCCGGTGGTCGAGGCGGCGTCGATGTCGATGTCGTCGACGCCGCGCGACGCGCACGCGGACGGCGCGGCGGTGCGGTGGTACGAGTCGCACGGGGACGGCGCGGAGGGCTGATCGGGCCCAGCAGGGCCAGCGGCCGGGCCGGCCACTGGCCCATCCGGGCCTCGCGGGTCAGGCGACGCTGGTCCTTGGGCCAGCGGCGGCCAGGCCGCGTGCCCACGACCCTCCGCACCTTCGACCGCGACCCCAGGGGGGAGGGAGCTGGACCTGAGATGGAGCCGACGGCCGGCGCCGCTGGCGGTGGCCGCCGCCGCGTTCGCCGTGGCGCTCGGACCGGCGGCGCCGGCGCGGGCGGCGGACGCCGACGCGACCGCGGTCGCCGTGGCCCCCGGCGACGGGACCGTCTACGTCGGCGGCTCGGCGTCGTTCCCCGACGACGCCCGCTCCGGCGTGGTCGGCCGGCTCGATCCGACCGGCGCCCGGGTCGCGTGGCTCGCGCGCGTCGACTCCGTGCACGGTCTGGCGGACGGGTTCACCGCGGTCGTGCCCGACGGCCCGTTCGTCTACGGCGTCGGCTACACCGCCGGCGGCGCGCTCGCGGTCGCCAAGATGGACGCCGGCACGGGCCGGCTGCGGCAGGCGTGCGGTTCGGCCGGCGTGCGGCTGAGCTCGCTCGGGGCGCCGGTCGTGCCGGGCAAGGCGGTGGCGTCGGGCGGGGACCTGCTGGTCGTCGGCGCGACGCTGGGCGCGCCGACGCGGGGGTTCGTCGCCGAGGTCGACGGCGACGACTGCACGCTGAAGCGGTCGGCGATCGTCGGCGCGGGGAGCTCCGGGCAGAGCGTGGGGTTCACGGCGGTGGACCGCGATCCGGCGGGCGACCTGGTCGTCTCGGGCTTCTCGGGCTCCCGGCCGGCGGTCTTCCGCTTCAGCGGGGACCTCGTCCCGATGGGCGCGCAGCCCTTCGACGTCGCGGCCGTGCTGGGCGGCGCCTTCTCTGATGTACGCGCGACGGGCGACGGGAAGGGCGGCGTCGCCGTCGGCGTGGCGGGCGGCCGGGTGGTCGCGCAGTGCTTCACGCTCCCGGCGCTGAACCCGGACGCGCGCTGCGGACCCACGGGCCAGCGCGCGCCCGCGTTCGCCGCCGACGGCACGGCGACGGGGAGCGCCGCGCTGGCCCAGCTGCCGTCCGGGAGCTGGGTCGTGGCCGGCGCGCACTCCGGTCACGCCGGGTTCACGAGCGTTCAGACGCGCCCGGCGATCGGTGTCCTGTCGGCCGCGGATCTCTCCACCGGCGCCGCGCGCGTGTTCGACCCGTTCCCCTCGACGCCGTCGACGCTGGCCGCCGTGGCGGCCTCCGCGCAGGCGGTCGTCGCCGCCGGCACGACCGGGACCCTCGGCGCGCGGCGGGCCTTCCTGCTGACGTCGGCGCCCGACGGCACGGCCACGACGTTCCGGCCGCTGGGCTTCGACACCGCCGCTCCCGCGCCGCTCGAGCCACCGCCGCCCGCCCCGGCGGCCGCGGCCACGCCGCCCGCGCCCACCATGCGCACGCCGGCGCCGGCCGCGAAGGGCCCGGCGTTCGCACGCGCCTGGTTCTCCCGCCTCCTCGAGCGACCCGGCCGCGACGGGACCTTCGGACTGCTGACCGTCCGCTGCCCCCGCACCTGCCGGGCCAGCGGCACCTTCAGCGCCCGCGTGCCGGGCGGCCGCACCGTCCGCCTCGGCGGCACCACGGCGAAGGTCGCCGCCGGCTGGGGCGTCGGCATCCGCCTGGCCCTCAGCCACCGCGGCCTCCGGACCCTCACCCACGCCCACGCCCTCCACATCACCATCCGCTTCGGCCTCACCGACACGACCGGCCGTCGCCAGATCGCGCTGCGACCCCTGACGCTGAGGGCCCGCCGCGCGCACTAGGCAGCGACCGCTCGGCCCGTCTTGCCCGTATGTCGTTCTGCGGGACGGTCGGGTCGATCGGCGGCGCGGCATCGTTTGCGTCTCGGGCACGTTGACTGGTCTATGCCCGGTCAACGTGACCGGGAGTGCGCAGACTTCGCGCAGTCGCTCGCCTCGATTCGCCCGGAGTCCCTTGGGAGCGGAGGTGGATCGCGTGAAAGCCGCGGTATGCGCGGGTTTGACGCGATCGATCACCGCTCGCCTCCGAGCGGCGGGCGTTGACGGCGGTCGGCACTGGGCGCTGGGAGGGCGGAGGTTGGTTGCGGCGCGCTAGGTGCCGCGGGAGGAGCGTGCGGAGATGAGGAGGGGGACGATGAGGAGGGCTGCCAGTGCCAGCGCGGCGGGGAGGCCGTGGCCGCCGCTTGTCGTCTCGGCGACGGGGCGGATGGTCAGGGTTGGCGGCGTGGTCGGGGCCGGGCGCTGGGCGCCGTGGGGCGCGGGTGGGGGCGTGGGAGCGGGCGCCCGCGCCCGCGCCGGCGCGGCTGGCGCGGTCGCGGCCACGGGCCGGGAGGTGGTGGGTGCCGGGGGTGACGGCTGCGCGGGTTGGACAGGCTGCGCGGGAGGTGCCGGCGGAGGCGGTGGGGCCGGGCTCCGGTGAGGAGCCGGTCGCGGGCTGTGGGCGCGGGCCGGCGCGGGGTGGGGCCGTGGGGCGGCCTTCTTCGGAGCCGGTGCGGGAGCGGCCGGTGCGGGAGCTGCCGCCGGCGTCGCGGCGGGTGCCGGTGCAGGCGCGGGAGCGGGCGCCGGCGCGGGGGCCGGAGCCGGGGGCGGGGCGGGCGCCGGCGCCGGCGGCGGCCCGGGGTCGTCGCCCTGGTCGTCGCCGCCGTACCCGTCGCCGCCACCGTTGCCGCCGCCGTCCCAGTTGCCGCCGCCGCCTCCGTCGCCGCCGTGGCCGTGGCCTCCGCCGCCGCCGTCCCAGTTGCCTCCGCCGCCTCCACCTCCGCCGCCGCCGCCGCCCCTTCCCCCTCCCGGGCCGCCGCCGCCGTCCCCGCCGCCCCCGCCGTCGCCCCAGTTGCCTCCGCCGCCACCGCCGCCTCCGCCACCACCGCCGCCACCCCCGCCGTGGTCCCCGGCCGCCGACGCCGTCACCGCCGCGACCTCCTTGTACGCGCCGGCGCGCGGCGGCCGGTCGCCGGAGCGCAGGACGGTGGTCACCGCGACCAGCAGGAGCAGGAAGACGATCGCGAGCAGCTTGAAGGGCGAGCGGAGCATGGGTCCTCCCATGCTCGGGGCCACGCGCGCGCGGTGGACCTGGCCGCGCGGCCAGTCGCCGCTGGTCCATGCCCGGCGCGGTCCCGGCGGCCTCGTCAACGGGACCAGGCCAGCCCGGTCCGTCGCACAGCAGCGACGACGCCGACCCGCCTCCACCATGGAGTCGACATGAGCTCCCAACTCTCCACATCACGCCGCGGGGCCAGCAACGTCGACCTCAGCGCCACGCGCTCGCGGTTCCTCCTCGCACGCGAGCAGCTGGCGTCGCACGGCTCGGCCGAGTGCGTGAGCGCGGCGCGCCGGTTCGGCGCCCGGTCCGCCTTCGGCGCCGACGCGCCCGGCCACCTGGGCGGCGCCGGCTGGCGCTCGGACCAGTCACCCGCCGCTTAAGCCTCACCCAAACTTGAGCTTCGCTGCTGCGCTCTCCCGTTCGCGGTTCGCGCAGCCGGCCCACCAATGAACAGGAATGGAGATCACTGACATGTCCGTTGTCGTGACCGGCGCGTCCGGTCATCTCGGGCGCCTCGTCGCCGAGGAGCTGCTCGAGCGCCTCCCCGCGTCCGAGGTCATCCTCGTCACCCGCCATCCCGAGGCGATCGCCGATCTGGCCGAGCGCGGCGCGAGCGTCCGCCGCGGCGACTTCGACGAGCCCGACTCGCTCGTGGCGGCCTTCGAGGGCGCAACGCGCATGCTCCTGATCAGCACGCTCGCGGTCGGCCGCCGCGTGGAGCAGCACCGCGCGGCGCTCGACGCCGCCACGACGGCCGGGATCCGCCACGTCGCCTACACCTCGTTCCCGAAGCCGGTGCCCGCGCATCCCGTCGGCCCGATCGCGACCGAGCACGGCGAGACCGAGCAGCTCCTGCACGCGAGCGGGCTCGGCTGGACCGTCCTGCGCAACGGCACGTACGCGGAGCTGCAGGTCGAGCCCGCCGCGATGGCCGTGGCCGGCGGCAAGCTGTACACCAATGCCGGCGACGGACGGCTCGTCCCGGTCTCGCGCCGTGACTGCGCCCGCGCCGCGGCCGCCGTCCTGACCAGCGACGGCCACCTCGGCAAGACCTATGACATCACGGGCCCCGAGGCGCTCTCGCAGCACGACCTCGCCGACGTCCTCTCGGACATCAGCGGGCGCCGCGTCGAGGTCGTCCCGATCGGCGACCGGATGCTCTCCTGGGGCCTGGCCCGCAACGGCGCGCCGAAGCCGGTCGCCCGCGCGGTCGTCTCCTTCGGCCGGGCGATCCGCGAGGGCTACTACGACGTGGTCGACCCTGCCGCGCAGACGCTCACGGGCGTCGAGCCGGTCACCCTGCGCGACGTCCTCGTGGCGCACCGCGGCCACCTTCTGGCGGCGGCCTGATGGCGGGCGAGCGCGTGAGCGCCCCCGAGCAGGACGTCCGCGGGGCGGTCCTGGTCGTCGACGACTCCGACATCATCCACATCGGCCTGCACGTGCTCCTCCGGCGCCAGCCGTGGGTCACGCGCGTCCTGCACGCCCGCCGCGGCGCCGAGGCGCTGATGCTGGCCGGACGCCACGAGCCGCGCGTCGCGGTCGTCGACCTGTTCGTCGGCGAGGAGTACGGCGTCGAGATCTGCGAGGCGCTGCGCGAGCGGACGCCGGAGCTGCGCGTCCTGCTCACGTCGAGCTCGAGCGCGATCACCCACCACGCCGCGCAGCTGGCCGGCGCGTCGGGCTTCGTGGCGAAGGACTGCTCGTCGGTCGACCTCGTGGAGGCCATCCGCGTGGCGGCCGCCGACCAGCCGCGGTTCGTCTGGCAGCCCGACGCGCCGCGCGGCTCGCTGTCGTCGCGCCAGCAGCAGATCCTCGAGCTGATGGCCCAGGGCGCCACCAACCGCGACATCGCCGACACGCTCGGCCTGGCCATCGACACGGTCAAGCACCACACGACGTTCATCTACCGGCGCCTGTCGGTGCGCAACCGGACCGCCGCGGTGCACCTCGCCCAGCGGCTCGGGCTGCTCCCCGCGCTGTCGCCGGCCGAGCAGCGACCCGTGGAGCGCGCCGCATGACAGGCGACACGCCGATGGGCTCCAACATGGCCGGCGATCCGCAGCTGCTCGTCGCCAGCTTCATGGAGCAGCACGAGCAGATGCTGACGGCGAGCCGGCAGGTCTGCCGCGAGGTCCTCGAGACCTACGGGCGGTCGCTGACCGCCGTCGCCGACGCCCAGGACAAGCTCGCCGACGCGACCGAGGCGGACTGGCTGAAGGCCGTGTTCCGCGCGCAGGGCAACGCCACGCGCGACCTGCTCGCGGTGCACCGCCGCTTCGCGGACCAGTTCCTGAAGCCCTGAAGCCCTGAACCCGTCCCGCACCGACCGACCCCACCAACACGAGGACACACGAGACCGATGTCGACCATCAGCCAGAGCCGGTTCCAGCCGGCGCCCACCGAGACGCTGCGCGGCCGCGTCGCGTTCGTCACCGGCGGCACCCGCGGGATCGGCGCCGCGATCTCGCGCCGGCTCGCGGCCCAAGGCGCGTCCGTTGCCGCCGGCTACGGGCACAACCGCGAGCGCGCGCTCGAGCTGCAGGCCGAGCTCGCCAAGGCCGGGACCGACGTCTCCGTGCACGCCGGCGACATCGGCTCGGCCGACGACTGCCGCCGCACGGTGCAGGAGGTGATCGAGCACCACGGCCGCCTCGACATCCTGATCAACAACGCGGGCGTGACCGCCGACAAGAGCGTCTTCAAGATGGGCCGGGACGACTGGGAGCGCGTGCTCGCGGTCAACCTGTCCGGCGCCTTCTTCGTGGCGCAGGCCGCGCTGGAGCACATGGTCGAGCGCGGCAGCGGCCGGATCGTGAACATCTCGTCGATCATCGGCCAGACCGGCAACGTCGGCCAGGTCAACTACGCGGCCTCGAAGTCCGGCCTCTTCGGCCTGACCATGTCGCTGGCCCGCGAGGCCGCGTTCGCCCTCAAGCGCTCCGACCGCCTCACGCCCGACGGCCTCAACATCACCGTCAACGCGGTCGCGCCGGGCTTCATCGAGACCGAGATGCTGGACACCGTGCCGGCCAAGGCGCTGGAGCGGATCCGCGCCCAGGTCCCGCTCGACCGGCTGGGCCGGGCCGAGGAGGTCGCGCGCGTCGTGGAGTTCCTGTCGGCCGACGCGTCGTCGTACATCACCGGCCAGGTCTGGGCGGTCAACGGCGGCATGGAGATGTAGGCGAAGCCGGCCGTGGCGACCGACTTCACCCGGCCGGGCGTCGCGCGCGACGAGGCGCTGGCCGCCATCGGCGAGCGGATCGAGGCGCGCGCGGGCGTGCTCTCGGAGGCGATCGTCCGGCGGATCCAGGCCGAGATCCTCGACTACCGCGTCGTCGACGTGACCGACCCGGTCCTCGACGAGGCCCTCGAGTTCACGCGCACGAACCTCGAGTGGTTCGTCGATGTCCTGCATTCCGACGGCACGGTCTCGTCCGAGTCGGAGCTCGAGCGCGTCCACCTGCTCGCGGCCCGCCGCGTGCACGAGGGCGTCTCGCTGGAGTCGCTGCAGCGCGCGCTGCGGATCTGGGGCGAGGTGACGTGGGAGGCCGTGCTCTCCTCCACGCGCCCCGACGAGCCCGAGGAGCGCGAGGTCGCGCTCGAGCTCGCCGGCCGGATCTGGCGCCACGTCGACCGGCTCTCCGACGCGGCCGCCGCGGCGTTCGTCGACGAGATCGCCGACCGCGGCCTCCTGCGCCACGAGGCGATGGAGGGGCTGCTCGCCGGGCACGGCAACGCCGAGTGGATGCGCCGCCTGGCGAAGTCGGCGCACGTCGTCCTGCGCGAGAACTACGTGGTGATCATCATCCGCGCGGCGCAGTTGCCGCACGGCGAGATCCGCCAGTACCCGCTGGCCGCGCGCGCCGAGCTGGACCAGATCGTCGCCGTCGCCCGCAGCCGGCTGCGCCCCGCGGCCGGCCTGCCGCTCATCGGCCTGCGCCAGGGCGACCTCGTGGCGCTCTATCCCGTCTCCGTGCCCGACGACCTCCACGCGGTCGCCGCCGACTGCCGCGCGGTCGCTGCGGCGCTCGCGGGCAGCGACGTGAGCATCGGCATGAGCGGGTGGGCGGCTGGCCTGCAGGCGATCACCGACAGCTACGGGAGAGCCCGCGAGGCGGCCGAGATCGGCGCGGTGATCGGCATCAGCGACCGCGCGCTGGAGCTCGAGGACGTGCTGGTCGACCACCTGGTCCTCAGCAGCGACCACGCGCAGCAGATCCTCTCGGACATCCTGCGCCCGCTGGTCGAGTACGACCGCGACCGCCACGCCGAGCTGGTCCCGACCCTGAAGGCCTACCTCGACACGGGCGCGAACCTCGCCCACAGCGCGAAGGACCTGATGGTCCACGCCAACACGGTGGCCTACCGGCTGCGGCGGATCGCCGAGCTCTCGGGCCGCGACCCGCGCCGGCTGGGCGACCTGCTCGTGCTTTCCCTGGCCCTCAAGCAGGCCGAGCACACGGCCCGCGGCCAGCCGTCCGTCCAAGGGCCAGCGGACGCCGTCCGGGTGGCCCGTTCTCCGGGCAGCGGCCGACCGCGAGGCTGGTGACGTGACGAGCCCCAGCCCGATGATCCAGGCGCAAGGCGTCGAGAAGGCCTATGGCCAGAGCCTCGCCCTCGCGGGCGTCGACCTCGCCGTCGAGGCCGGGACGGTCCTGGCGCTGCTGGGCCGCAACGGCGCCGGCAAGACGACCTTCGTGCGCATCCTGTGCACGCTGCTGGCCCCCGACGCGGGCACGCTCAGCGTGGCCGGCGTCGACGTGGTCCAGGACCCGCGCGCCGTCCGCTCGCTGATCGGCCTCGCCGGCCAGTTCGCGGCCGTGGACGACACGCTGACCGGGCGCGAGAACCTGCAGCTGGTCGGCCGCCTGTATGGCGCGCGGCGCCGCGAGGCCCACGCGCGCGCCGAGGAGGTGCTGGAGCGCCTCAGCCTCACCGACGCCGCCGACCGGCTCGTCCGCACGTACTCCGGCGGCATGCGCCGGCGGCTGGACCTCGGCGCGAGCCTGGTCGGACGGCCGACCGTCCTGGTCCTCGACGAGCCGAGCACCGGGCTGGACCCGCGCTCGCGGATCGAGCTGTGGAACCTGATCGAGGAGCTCGTCGGCGAGGGCACGACCCTGCTGCTGACGACGCAGTACCTCGAGGAGGCCGACCGCCTGGCGGACAACGTCGCGGTGGTCGAGCGCGGGCGCCTGATCGCCGAGGGCACGCCGGACGAGCTCAAGCGCGAGCTCGGCGGCGACGTCATCGAGGTGCGGCCGCACCACGAGGGCGACCTCGACCGCCTCGTCACCATCCTGCGCGGGCTGGGGTCCGGCGAGCCGATCGCCGACATCCGCGCCCAGCGCGTCACGCTGCCGACGACCGAGCGCGTGCCCACGCTGCTGGCCGTCGCGCGCCGCCTGGAGGACGCGGGGATGTCGGTCGACGACCTCGGCGTCCGCGGGCCCTCGCTCGACGACGTCTTCCTGACGCTGACCGGCGGCGCCGGCCTGCTGCGGCACCCGCCGCCGGCCGCCGCGCCGTCGGCCGCCGCGCCGTCCGCCGACGCCCCGCCATCGCCACCGGAGCCGGCGCCGCGCGCCGGCGTGCCCGAGCCGACGGAGACCGTCGCATGAGCGTCACCACCGTCACCCGCGCGCCCGGCGGCGCCGTCATCATCCGGCCCCGGTCGGGAGGCCTGCGGTCGTTCCTGACCGACACGATGCTGCTGACGCGGCGCAACCTCCTGCTGTTCCTGCGCACGCCGCAGCTGATCGTCGCGTCGGCCGTGATGCCGATCATGTTCGTGCTGCTGTTCCGCTACGTCTTCGGCGGCTCGATCCACGTGCCGGGCTACCCGAGCTACGTCAACTTCCTGATCCCGGGGATCATGGTCCAGACGTCGCTGTTCGGCGGCGCCGCGTCGGCCGTCGGCGTGGCCGAGGACCTCTCCAAGGGCATCACCGACCGGTTCCGCTCGATGCCGACCAACCGCGCCGCGATCCTGGCGTCGCGGACGCTGGCCGACTTCGTGCGCCTGGTCTACACGCTGGCGCTGATGGTGGCCCTGGGCCTGCTCGTCGGCTTCCGCTTCCACGACTCGGCGCCGCGGATCGCGGCCGGGTTCGGGGTCCTGCTGCTGTTCGGCTACGCCTGCTCGTGGCTGTTCACGCTGCTCGGGCTCGTGGTCCGGAACCTGGAGACGGCGTCGATGGCCGGCTTCCTGCTGAGCTTCCCGCTCGTCTTCGCGTCCTCGATCTTCACCGCGACGGTGACGTTCCCCGGCTGGCTGCGCGCGTTCGCCGACGCGCAGCCCGTGTCACAGGTCGCCAACGCGCTGCGCGCGCTGACCCAGGGCCACCCCGCGGTTCCTGCGACGGTGCACGCCCTGATCTGGTCCGGCGGCATATTGCTGGTGGCCTCCCTGCTGGCGACCTGGCGCTTCCGGAAGCTCTAGCGCCGTGACGAGGATCACGGCCGCCCTGGCGGCGCTGAGCGCGGCCGCGCTGGTCGCGGCGGTCGTCGCCGTCGTGATCGCCGTCCGGGAGGGCGGCGGGTCGTCGCCGCCGCGCTCGGCCTCGGCGTCGCCCGCGGCCCCGCAGGCTCCGGCGGCGCCGCCGGCCCCGCCCGCGCCCCCCGCGCCGCCGCCGCCTCCCACGACCGTGGACTCGGCGGACTGCCAGCCGCCGCCGCAGCACCCGGAGCCCGTCCTGCTCGCCTACGGGACGTTCGGGATGACCGACTGGTCGGTCATCGGGCCGGCGCTCGCGCAGCGCGGCTACTGCGTCTTCACGTTCGGCTACGGGTTCTACGGGACCGCGGGCATCGGCAGCTCGGCGGCGCAGCTCGGCACGTTCGTCGACCAGGTCCTCGCGCGCACGGGCGCCAAGAAGGTGTCGATCGTCGGCCACTCCGAGGGCGGCATGATGCCGCGCGACTACATCAGGTTCCTGGGCGGCGCCGGGAAGGTCGACGACCTCGTCGGCCTCGCGCCGTCCAACCACGGGACCACGAGCCCCGCGGCGATGGAGGGCGCGGCCCTCGGCTGCACCGCCTGCGCGCAGCAGGAGGCGAGGGGCTCGTCGTTCCTGACGCACCTCAACCGCGGCGACGAGACGCCCGGACAGGTGGACTACACGTCGATCGCCACACGCGACGACACGGTCGTGACACCATACAAATCAGCCTTTCTGAACGGTCCGGCGGCGCGCGTGACCAACGTGCTGCTCCAGGACGACTGCCCCGACGACACGGTCGGGCACCTGGCCGTCCCGAACGACCCGGTGGCGCTCCAGTGGGTCGAGGACGCGCTCGCGCGCGCCGGCCCCGCCGACCCCCACTTCCGACCCACCTGTTGATGCGATCCGTCTCCCTCAGCCTGCTCGACGAGCTCTTCCTGAACCTCGACAGCGTCGAGGAGCCGTGGGGCGTGCATCTCGAAGCCCGCGTCAGCGGCCGCCTCGACGCCGAGCGCGTCGCGGCCGCCCTGGCCGCCGCGGCCCGGCGCCACCCGCTCGCCCGCGCCCGCCTGGCCCGCGCGCATCCCAGCGACGCCAACTACCGCTGGGAGGTCGCCGACGCGCTGCCGGCGGTCCCGCTGGCGATCGCGGAGTGCCGCGACGAGGCGGAGCTGGCCGCCGCGCGCGACCGCTGGTTCGCGGTCAGCCCGTCGCTGGAGGCCGCGCCGCCGTTCCGGCTGCTGCTCGTCCACGGGCCGGACGGCGACGCGCTGTTGATCAACCTGCACCACGCCGCGGGCGACGGCCTCGGCGCGCTGCGCCTGCTGCGGTCGATCCTGCGCGCGTACGCGGGCGAGGACGATCCCGCGCCCGCGCCCGACCGGCCGGTGCTCGGGGACCTGCACGCGCTGTCGGGCCCGCGCTCGCCCGAGGAGCGCCGCGCGCGGCTGCAGGCGCACGTGCGTGCGACGGTCGCCGAGCTCGTCCCGGCGGCCCGCCTGGCGCCCGCCGGCGGCGCGCCGCGGCCGGGCTACGGCTTCGAGCTGCTCGAGCTGTCGGCCGACGACACCGCGGCCCTCGTCGCCCGGCGGCGCCCCGGCACGACCGTCAACGACGTGCTCCTCGCGGCGCTGGCGGTCACGGTCCGCCGCTGGAACGAGCGCCACGACCGCCCGACCGCGCGGATCGCGCTCACGATGCCCGTGAACCTCCGGCCCACCGAGTGGCGCAAGGACGTGCTGGGCAACTTCGCCGCCTACGCGACGATCTCGGTCGCCCCCGCCGACGCGTGCGACGTCGCGACCGCGCTGCCCGCCGTCGCGGATGCCACCGCGAACGTCAAGCGCCACGGGCTCGCCGCGTCGGTCGTCGACGGGCTGGTCGGCCCGGCCCTGCTCCCGGTGGCGGCCAAGCGGCGGCTGCAGGACCTGATCCCGCTGACCGGCAACTCCGTCGTCGACACCGCCACGCTGTCGAACCTCGGCGTGATCGACGACCTGCCGGAGCTGGGGGAGGCCGGGTCCGTGCGGCAGCTGTGGTTCTCGCCGCCGATGCGGATGCCGCTGGGCGCCGCGCTGGGGGTCGTCACGGTCGGCGGCCGGCTCCAGGTCGCGCTGCGCTACCGCCACCCGCAGTTCGGCGGGCCCGACGCACGCGCCTTCGTGTCCTCCTACCGCGACGTCGTGCTGAGCGCGCTGTGAGGGGGACTGGCCGCTCCCCGTCCCGGAGGCCAGCAAGGGCCGGCACGGCGGCCAGCACCGGACCCGCCCGGTTGGGCCCATGCTTCCGAGATGCCGTACGCCCGCAGCGGAACTCTGCGCGTCTATTACGAGAGCACCGGGGCCGGACCTGCGGTCCTGCTGGTCCTCGGCCAGGGGATGGCGCTCGAGTCCGGGTGGCGGACGGCGGAGACCCTCGCTTCGAAGTTCAGAGTACTGGCGTTCGATCACCGCGACGTGGGACGCAGCGACCGGTCGCTGTGGCCCTACGCCGTCTCGCAGATGGCGCGCGACGCGATCGCCGTCCTGGACGCCGCCGGCGAGCCCCGCGCCCACGTCTACGGCCTCTCGCTCGGCGGGATGGTCGCCCAGGAGCTCGCGCTCAGCCACCCGCGCCGCGTCGGCGCGCTGGTCCTCGGCGCGACGACGCCGGGCGGCGCGATCGCCCTGCCGCAGGACCCGCGCGCGCTGACGTTCTTCGCCCGCGCCGGCGCGATGGGCCACGAGGAGGCCGAGTGGGCGGCGGTCCCCTACAGCTACGGCGAGCGCACCCGCCGCCACCACGGCGACCGGATCGCGGAGGACATCGCGCGGCGCCTCGGCGTCGGGACGCGCGGCGGCGGGCCGCTGCGCGAGGCGCTGGCCTCCGTGCCCGACACCTTCACCTACGTCCACCAGGTCACGGCCGCGGCGTCGCACCTGACGCTCAGCCGGCTGCGCGCGATCGCCGCGCCGACGCTCGTCGTGCACGGCGCGCAGGACCTGATCCAGTCGCCGGACAGCGCGCGCGTCCTGGCCGGGGCCATCCCCGGCGCGGAGCTGCGCGTCTGGCCCGAGGCCGGGCATCTGTACCCGACCGACGAGCCGGACGCCGACCGCGAGGTCGCGCGCTTCCTGACCCGCCACGCCGGCGCGCTCGGCGTGGCCGCGCCAGGAGAGGACTTGGCGGGGTTCAGCCCCGCCTGACCGTACGTCGCCGGAGGGCGCCGCGCCGACGGTGCCGGCACAGTCAGCGCCGCGCGGCAGCCTCCGGGCCGCCGGCGACACAGGAGGTCGAAGAAGAGATGTCTGCACTCAAGTGGGCGGCGGTCCCGATCGCGGCCAGCCTGTTCGCCGGGACCGGAGGGCTGGCGGTCGCGGACGCGCCGCCGACGACGGCCACGGCGCCCGGCACCGTGACGCCGCCGGACCCGACCACGACGACGCCGGCCGCAACCGACCCGACGGCGACCGACCCGACGGTCGACCCGGTCACGGGCGTCGGCGCCATCTGGCCCGGCACGTGGATCGTCGACACCACGACGATCACGGCGACGACCACGACGACGATCAACAACGCCCCGATCACGGTCGTGGCCGCGCCGATCACGACGACGACCAACACCAGCAACACGGCCGCGACGAGCACCACGGCGTCCACGACCAACCCCGCGACGCCGAACGCCGCGACGGGGACGACGACCGGGACGGGCCCGGCGCCGCTCGACCGGCTCCAGCTCAACCTGCGCGGGTGCGGCGCCACGACCCCGAAGGCGAAGGCGCGCCGCCGCGTCCGCCACGCGCAGGTGCGGCTGGCGCCGCAGGCGCAGCTGGTGGTCCGCGTCAACGGCCGCCAGGTCGCCTCGCTCGGCCTGCCCGCCGGCCGCGACAACGTCGCGCTGCGCGTCCGTCTGGGCAAGGACGGCCGCCTCACGATCTCACGCCCGTCCGGTCAGATCCTCGACGTCCCGGCGTGCTCGACGTAGCACGCCGCGCGGCCCTCGCGGACCGGCCGTTCGCGCACGCGGAAAGGGCCCCTTCCGGGGCCCTTCGCCGTGCTGCCTTCCGCGCTCTAGCGTCGTGATTCGGAAATTCGCGGGCAGCTTCCGCGCGCTCGCCGCCGTCTGACGTCCGCCGCTGATCCTCGAGGAACCAGGGGTTCACCTGCGGTCATCGACGAACGTCAGCCGGGGCCGAGCATCACGGCTGCTGCGCCCCAATTTCCGAATCACGACACTAGATGGTGGACTTCTGCGCGTCGCCCACGGGCAGCGGTGACGTGAACACGATCGTCGGCGGCTCGGCCAGCAGCGGGCCCAGCTCGGCGAACATCGCCTTGAGGTGCGCCGTCTCGCCATGGGCCTGAAGGGCCTCGCGCGACTCCCACTTCTCGACGATCACGAACTGGCCGGGCTGGCCGAGGTCCTCGTGCAGGGCGTAGAGGATGTTCCCCTCCTCGCCGTGGGTCCCTTCGATCCCGCGGGTGAGGGCCTCGACCGCCGCCTCGCGGGCGTCGGGGTCGATCTTGACGAGGGCGGTGACGACGACGGTCATGCCGCGCACCCTATGGGCTCGTCGCGAACGCGGGACGCGTGGCGCCCTCGCCCTCGCCGTCGCTCGCCGGCTCGGTCTCGACGGCGCGGCGCTTCAGGTACACCCAGATGCCCGCCGCCGCGCCCGCGGCGGTGAAGACCGCCCAGCCGACGCCCTGCCCGAGCTGGGCGGCGATCGGCGCCGGGCAGGCGTCCGCGACGCCCCAGCCGATCCCGAAGAGCAGGGCGCCGGCGACGTGGCGGCGCTCGACGGCGTCGCGGCCGTAGGTCAGGCGCTCGCCGCCGAAGACCGCGCGGCGCTCGCGGCGGCGCAGCAGCGCCAGGCCGAGCCAGGCGGTGCCGACCGCCGAGGCGAACATGAAGTACAGGTAGGACTGCTCGAAGAGCAGGGCGTGGCGGATGACCTCCGGCGACGCCATCCCGCTCCACGAGATCACGACGCCGAACACGATCCCGATCGCCGCGCCGGCCACCACCTTGAGCAACGCCACCTAGATCACCGCCTCGATCAGGAAGCTCACGGCGATCGCCGTCCCGAAGAACGTCGCGGTCGCCGCCAGCGAGGCGGGGGAGACGAGCGCGTTGCCCGACAGCCCGTTGCCCGACGTGCAGCCGCCCGACAGCTTGGCGCCGTAGCCGATCAGCGCGCCGGCCGCGAGCAGGATGATGGGGATGACCCAGCGCGCGCCGCCGGTGAACGTGTCGGTCAGCCAGCCGTAGCCGTGGAAGTCCGGGCCGCCGGCCAGCAGCGCGAACAGCGTCCCGCCGAGCAGGACGCCGATCGCGAACCAGCCGCGCCAGTCGAACCGGACGCTGCCGCGCGACAGCCTGCCGATCAGCTCCGAGAAGCCGCCGGTCACGCCGAGGCGCGCGTTGAACAGGAGCCGGACGGCGACGACGCAGAGGCCGAGGACGGGACCGGCGACGTACCAGGCGAGCTGATGGTGCTCCATGCGCACCCAGGATAGGCTCGGGGTCATGGCCAAGGTCAAGCTCCACCGCTGCCCGTTCATGTTCCTGAAGCTCGACGGGCATCCGTGCCACAAGGTCCAGAAGGCGCTCGACGAGCAGGGCATCGAGTACGAGGTGGTCAAGCACGGCCCGCGCAACCGCAAGGGGCTCGAACGCCTGAGCGGCCAGCGCAAGCTGCCGGTGCTGGAGCTGCAGGACGGCGAGATCTACCGCGAGGAGTCGGCCGAGATGGCCGCGCGGATCCGCGCGGGCGGGCTCGCCGGGATCTAGCCGCAGAACAGGCGCGACCAGCCGCCCGGCCACGTGACGCCGATGCGCGTCGCCGGATCCGCCGGCGCCAGCGTGATGCGGTAGTCGGCCGAGCCGCCGCACTCGTCGCCGTCCGCGTTGGCGGAGTCGAGCTTGACCGTGCGGCCGAGGTCGGTCGGGCTCGACGTCGTCCACGTCCCGACCACCACGAGGTGGCCGCCGGTGGCCGCCGGCGTCCCGCCGCCCGGCAGCGTCCCGATCGCGGCCGGGTCGGCCTCGGGCTGCTGCAGCGCGAAGACCACGGCGCCGCCCTTGGTCACCCACGCGGCGGTCGAGTCGTACACGAACACGCGCTGGATGCGCGCCTCCGCGCCGCCCAGCGCCCGCGTCCCGACGAGCCAGCGGCGGCCGTTCTCGGTCGACCCGGCGTAGACCCGGTCGCCGCGCGCGCCCGGCACCGACCAGACCGCGTTCGTCGGCGCCCACGCGAGCTTGCCGCCCGCCTTCCAGGGCCCGAGCCGCACGACGCGCCGGTGGCCGTAGACCGTCGTGCACGAGTACAGCGAGCCGTGCGTGTGCCACGCGCGGCCGTAGGAGTTGTGGACGAGCGTCAGCGGCTTGGCCGGGCACTGGGGCGCGGCCTTGGCGGAGGCGACTCCCGGCAGCGCCGCCGCGACGGCGGCAACCACAACGACGAGACGGCGAAGGTTCATGCCGTCGAGAACGGCCGCCCGGCCCGAACGTTACGCGCGCGCCGGCGCCGCGGTGCCCGCGCCGGGCTCCGCGTCGGCGTCGGCCGCGACCGCCGGGCCGCGCCGGTACAACCCGTACAACAACACGCTGAGGAGCGCCGCGGCGCCCGCGTAGCCCACCTCGGCCCGGACCAGCTCGTCGGAGACGACCGGCAGGACCATCCACACCACGAACAGGGCGGCGGCCACCAGCCACGCCGCGGACGCCTGCCCCGCCCGGCCGCGCGCCAGCGCCGCCTGGTTGAGCGTCCCGGCGGTCAGGTGCAGGCCCATGCCGACGGCGATCACGGCCAGGCCGATCCGCGTGTAGCCCTCCTTGTCGAAGGCGACGTGCATCGCCCACGGGCCGATCAGCAGCAGCCCGATCGCGCACAGGCCCGCGAACGCCGCGATCGCCATGATCGTCTGCCGGATCGCGCGCGCGAACGCCGCGCGGCCCTCGGTCGCCTCCAGCCCCGCGAGGTGCGGCAGCAGCGACGTCTGCACCGCCTGGAACAGCTGCAGCGGCGCCCGCGCGACCATCAGCGCGCTGAAGACGATGCCGGCGGTCGCCGAGACCGGCACCAGCAGCACCGCCGCGTTGAGCAGCGTCTGCTCGGCCAGCTGGATCAGCGCCACCGACCCGGCGAACCCCGCGCTCTCGCGGATCTCGCCGCTGTCGCGCTCGGCGCCGCTCGCCGCCGCCGTGGCCGCCTCATGGCGTCCCAGCGCCCACGGGATCACCATCAGCGAGGCCAGCGGCGCGGCCGCGATGCCCAGCGCCACCGCCGTCTCGCCCGACGCCAGGCCGACCGCGACCGCGACCGGGAACATGAACCGCGACAGCGACTCGAACAGCACGAGCCCGCCGTAGAGCCCGAACCACTGGTGCCCGGCGAAGTACCCGCGCGCGAAGTACGACGCCGCGTAGGCGAGCGCCGCCCCGATCAAGATCCAGTACAACGAGCTGTGCCCGTCGAACAGGCCGTTCTGGATGGGCCCGCGCAGGGCGAGCGCCACCACCAGGAAGCCGAGCGCGAACGACGCCTGGATGGTCGCCGGCACCCGCAGCGGGTGCCCCACGGTCAGCCCGCGCGCTCGGCGGTCGGCGATCGTCCGCGACAGCAGCTGCTCGACCGGCCGGTAGATCACCGACATGATCACGAACAGCAGGGACCACAACAACGACACGCGGCCGTAGTCGTCCTCGTTGAGGACGTGCCCGGCGACGCCAAAGTAGGCGAACGTGAACAGCCCGGTCGCCGCGATCCCGATCGACAGGATCCGCGCGCCCGAGCCGTACGTCCGCTCGCCGCCCGTCGCGCCCGCGTCGCCGTCGGCGGACGCCGGGATGACGTCGTCGTCGATGAGGCGAGCCTCAGGCGTCAATGCGGACGAGGAGCATCGTCCACGGGAACGGGGAGCGTGCCTCGACGACCGTCCCGTACCGGCCCAGCAGCTGCGTGAAGCCGCGCTTGGACCAGTGGTTCACGTGGCCGGGCGTGTTGCCCAGCTCCTTCCAGTACGCCCCGCGGGCCAGGTTCAGCCCGCGCCACAGCGGCTCGCGCGGCACGCTGACGAGCAGGTGCTTCGACGCGGTCCGCGCCATCTCGGACACCGTGTGCTCGGGGTCCGGGACGTGCTCGAGGACCTCGATCGCCGTCGCGACCTCGAACTCGTCGTCGGCGAACGGCAGGTTCTCGGCCTTCATCACCACGTACTCCAGGCACGGGTGCTGGCGGCCCTTCCAGGCCTCGTGCAGCTGCGGGTCGTCGAGGTCGAGCCCGACGATGCGCTTCATGCCCGGCTTCTGCGCCCACTGGTGGGTGAGCACGCCCTCGCCGCAGCCGACGTCGAGCAGCGTCGCCGGCGCGGCCTTCGTGAACAGCTCCTCGAGCGTGGTCTCGAAGTTCGCCATCAGGCGCCGGACGACCGGGTTGGTCGAGCCGTACTTGTCGTAGGTGTTGCCGGTGACCGTGCCTTCACGGTCGACGGTGACGGTCGGAGGGGTCATAGCTGGAGGGCCTCTCGTTCCTCGGTGCGACCGGCCTGCGCGCCGGTGGTGGCCTCCTGGCCGGTGGGCCGCGCGCCGGGCTCGTAATGGGACGGGGGGACGCCGAGCTGGAGCTCGATGCGCCGGACGCGCTCGAAGATCCGCTGGGACATGATGCGCTGGCCGTACAGGATGTCGCCGATGATGCCGAGCACGCCGACGACGACCGCGGCGTTGAACAGCACCGCGCCGAAGATCAGCGACTGCACGTGGCCGGCGCCGTCGCCGTCGATGTAGGCGACGACGAAGCGCGTGAAGGGGATGAGCGCGAGGATGAACAGGAAGAACGCCATCGTCGAGAAGACCTTCAGCGGCTCGTACTGCGTGTAGATCCGCGTGATCGCGAGCGCGTTGCGCCTGACGTACGAGCTCATCGACGGGAACAGCCGCGACTCGCGCGTCTTCGGGTTGGTCCCGATCGCCACGTGGTCGGTGGCGACCAGCAGCTTGCCCGCCTGGATGATCGTCTCCAACGTGTACGTGTACTTGGAGACGACCGCCATCTGGATCGCGGCCTCGCGGTTGTAGGCGCGGAAGCCGGAGGTGGTGTCCGGGACGTCGGTGTTCGACGCCTGGCGCACGACCCACGAGCCGGCCTTCTGGAGGCGCTTCTTCAGCGGCGAGAAGTGCTCGATGCTGTCGGTCTCGCGGTCGCCGACGACCATGTCGGCCCTGCCCGCGATGATCGGCGCGACCAGCTTGGGGATGTCGTTGCCGTTGTACTGGTTGTCGGCGTCGGTGTTGACGACCACGTCGGCGCCGAGCTTGAGGCTCGCGTCGAGGCCGGCCTGGAATCCCGCCGCCAGGCCCTTGTTGTTCGTCAGCTTGACGATGTGGTCGACGCCGTTGGCCCGTGCGACCTCGATCGTGCGGTCGGTGGACCCGTCGTCGATGACGAGCCATTCGACCGAGTCGAAGCCCGGGACCTCACGAGGGAGGTCTGCCAGCGTGGCGGGCAGCGTCTCCTCCTCGTTGAGGCAGGGGATCTGGATGATGAGCTTCATGAGAAGGGTGGGGACGGCACGCGAAGGGGCGCGAAGGAGGGCGGAGGCGTGCCGTACACTCGCGAGCCCAGTATCTCAGAGGCTCGGGACGTACGTCGTCGCACGTAAAACGTCCTAACACGCCCCGGGTCGCTGGACCTCGACCACTGTATGGAGAGCGCGACGCTCACCACGCCGAGCGCGCGGCTGCGCGCCGTCTCAGAACGCGCTTGGGCGCGGGCCGGCTTCGCGCTGCTCTGCGTCGGGGCGTTCATCGGGTACCTGGTGTACCCGACCTATCCCAACTACGACTCGGCCTACGCGCTGTTGTGGGGTCGCGAGCTCGTCCACGGGATCACGCCGTCGTTCGACGCCTACCGCGCGCCGACCGAGCATCCGCTGGCCGTCGCGGCCGGCGCGGTGCTCTCGCTGCTGGGCGACACGACCGGGCCGCGCGTCTGGCTGCTGCTGACCGTCTTCGCGTTCTGCGTCCTCGTCGCCGGCGTCTACCGGCTGGGCCGCGCGGCGTTCGGGCCGTGGGTCGGCCTCGTCGCGGCGCTGCTGGTCCTGTCGCGCCTGGACTACGCGTTCCTGGCCGCGCGCGGCTACATCGACGTCCCGTACCTGGCGCTGATCGCCTGGGCGGCGGCGCTGGAGACCGAGAAGCCGCGGCGCGGCGGCGTCGTCTGGGTCCTGCTCGTCCTCGCCGGGCTGCTGCGCCCGGAGGCCTGGCTGCTGATCGGCGCCTACTGGCTCTGGTGCGCCTGGCCGGCCCGGCACCGAGCGCGCGCCGAGCTCGGGACGCTGGCCCGCACCGCCGGCTACGTCGTCCTCGCGCCGCTGCTGTGGATGCTGACCGACCTCGCGGCGACCGGCGACGCGCTGTTCTCCCTGCGCCACACGAGCTCGCTGGCCAACGACCTGCAGCGCACCAAGCCGGCGTCCCAGGCGCCGTCGTTCGCGCTGCACTCGCTGGACTCGACGCTGAAGTGGCCGGTGCTCATCGGCGCGGTCCTCGGGGTCGCGCTCGCGCTGGTCTACGCCCGCCGGCGCGCGGCGGTCCCGCTGGCGCTCGCGGCCTCCGGCCTGCTCACGTTCGGGCTGATCGCCGCCGCGGGGCTGAGCGTGATCGACCGCTACCTGGCGGCCTCCGCGCTGGCGCTGATCGTCTTCGCCGGCTTCGCGATCGCCGGCTTCACGACGCTGCCGCCCAACCACCCCGCGCGGCGCGCCTGGATCGTCGCGGCGGCCGTCGTCGCGATCGGTGGCGCCGCGTTCACGGCCACGCATCTTCATCCTGGGTACATCGACCGCGAGCTGACCACCCGCCGCGAGCTGCGCCAGGAGCTGGCGCGGACCGTGACCACCCCCGCCTTCAAGGCCGCCAACCGCTGCGGACCCGTGACGGTGCCCAACCACAAGCTGATCCCGGACGCGCGGTGGATCCTGCACGACGGCGCGGGTGAGGTGCTCGCGCGCTCGAGCCTGCCCGCCTTCGGCCAGAACACCAAGGGCGTCCAGGTGTTCGTGACGGGGCCGACCATGCTCACCAACTCGACCTACGGCCCGTTCGTCCCCGGCTCGCGCGACGATGCACGGATCCAGATCCCCGGACCCGGACTCCGCCTGATCGAACGCAGCCCCCATTTCCTTGTCTATGCCTCCTGCTGACGCCGCGACCGCACCCGCCCCGGCGTCGCGCTCCACGACCACGTCCCACCCCGGCCTGCTAGCGCGCCTCGGCGCGCTGCCGTGGCCCGCGCTCGCGCGCGCCGCGCTGGCCATCGCGACGCTGGTCGGCTTCCTCGTCTACCCGATGTACCCCAACTACGACAGCTACTACTCGCTGATCTGGGGCCGGGAGATCCTGCACGGCCACCTGCCGAGCTTCGACGAGTACCGGTCGCCCACCGAGCACCCGCTCGCGGTCGCGTTCGGCGCCGCGCTGTCGCTGATCGGCCGCCACGCCGATCGCGTGATGGTGTTCTTCACCGAGGCGTCGTTCGTCGTCCTGTGCGCCGGGATCTACCAGCTGGCGCGGCGCGCGTTCACGCCGCTGGTCGGTCTGGCGGCGGCGGGGATCCTGTGCACGCGCTTCGACTTCCCGTTCCTGGCCGCGCGCGCCTACATCGACATCCCGTACCTGGCGTTCGTCGTGTGGGCCGCCGCGCTGGAGATCGCCAAGCCGCGGCGCGGCGGGATCGTCTGGGTCCTGCTGGCCTGCGCCGGCCTGCTGCGGCCGGAGGCGTGGCTGATCATCGGGCTGTACTTCCTGTGGATGTGCTCGGGGGAGCTCGGTCCGGCAACGCCGCAGCATCCGCACGGTCGCGAGCGGCTGATCCGCTGGACGCGCTACGCCGCGTGGGCCGCCGTCGGGCCCGTCGTGTGGGTCCTGACCGACTTCGTCGCCACCGGCCACCCGTTCTTCTCGCTGACGCACACGACCGGCCTGGCCGAGGAGCTCGGCCGCACCAAGGGCCTGGCCGAGGTGCCGGACGCGACCCGGAAGTTCTTCCTCAACCTGGCCAAGGCGCCCGTGCTCTACGCGGCCATCGTCGGGTTCCTCGCCGCGCTGTGGCTCGTGCCGCGGCGCGTCGTGATGCCGGCGGCGCTGTGGGTGATCGGGACCGGGACGTTCGTCATGGTCGGCGTCGCCGGCCTCAGCGTCATCGACCGCTACCTGCTGGTCCCGACGCTGATGGTGATGGTCTTCGCGGCGTTCGTGCTGGGCGGCTGGACGATGCTGCGCCCGGGCCTGTGGTTCCGCAAGGTCTGGGCCGTCGCGGCGCTGGCGGTGATCGTCTACGGCGTGGTGTTCACCGCCACGAGGGTCAACTTCCACAACTTCGACGCCGAGCTGCGGCTGCGCGGCAACTCGCACCGCTCGCTGGTCGAGCTGCTCGACAAGCCCGAGGTCCAGGCCGCGAAGAAGTGCGGACCGGTGACGACCCCCAACCACAAGCTGATCCCCGACACGCGGTGGATCCTGGACGCGCCGGCCTCGCAGGTCGTCGCGCGCGCCGACCCCGCGCAGGCCAAGCGGATCGGCAAGGGCGTCTCGCTGTTCGTCGTCGACCGCGGCGCGCTGCTGCGCCAGGCGCTGGTCGCCGACACCGACGACCCGTTCGACAACGTCCCGCTGCCGGGCTTCCACCGGCGCGCGTTCACCTCGTACTACGCCGCGTATGTCCGCTGTTGAGCGGGACGTGACGGCAGCGACCACCGCGACCGGCGACGACGCCCCCGTCGGGGAGGACGCGGCGCGCCGGGCCGTCCGCCGCGCCCGGCGCCGTGAGCGGCTGCGGTGGGCGCCGTGGGTCGTGCTGTTGTTGGTGTTCTCGTTCGCGCTGCGCGTGTGGGGCGCCAAGCAGGGGCTGCCCTACGCCTACAACGCGGACGAGAACGCGCACTTCGTGCCCAAGGCCATCGGGTTGTTCGGGCACGGCTGGAACCCGCACTACTTCGTGAACCCGCCGGCCTACACGTACCTCCTGCACGTCGTCTTCGCCGTGTGGTTCGGCGGGCGGGCCGGCGTCAGCGACCAGTTCGCGCGCGACCCGACCGAGGTGTTCCTCGTCGCGCGCGTGGTCGCCGCGGCGTGCGGGACGCTGGCCGGCTGGCTGCTGTACCTGGCGGGGACCAAGCTCTTCGACGACCGCCGCGCCGGGTTCCTCGGGGCCGGCCTGCTCGGCGTCGGCTTCCTCCCGGTCTTCTACTCGCACCTGGCGCTCAACGACGTCCCGACGCTCGCGCCGATCTGCCTGGCGCTCTACGGCGTGGCCGGGATCGTGCGCGAGGGGCGCGTGCGCGACTTCCTCTGGGCGGGCGCCGGGCTCGGCCTGGCGTGCGCGACGAAGTACACCGGCGGGATCGTGCTGCTGCCGATCCTCGGCGCGGCGGGCGGCTGGCTGGTCGGCCGCCGGCGGCTGCGCTGGTCCACGGTCATCGGCGGCCTGTTCCTGACGGCGCTCTGCGCGGCGATCGCGTTCTTCATCACCAACCCGTACGCGATCCTCGACTACGCGTCGTTCAGCGACGGGCTGCACCACCAGACCACGGTCGCCGACGACGCGCTCGGCAAGCTCGGGCTGACCGAGAGCAACGGGCTCGCCTACTACCTGTGGACGATCACGTGGGGGCTGGGCTGGATCCCGGGCGTCGCGGCGGCGGTCGGCGTGGTCCTGACCGCGCGCGACAACTGGCGGATCGCGCTCGTGCTCGTCCCCGCGCCGCTGCTGTTCCTGCTGTTCATGGGCACGCAGGAGCGCTACTTCGGGCGCTGGCTGATGCCCGTCTTCCCGATGATCTGCCTGCTGGCGGCCTACGCGGTGATCCGGGCGGCCGGCTGGATCGGCGGGCGGAGGCCCGTGCTCGCGCCGACCCTGCTCGTCCTGGCCGCGGCGCTGCTGTGCGGCCAGAGCCTCATCTACTCGCTGCACTCCGGCCAGGTGCTCTCGCGCGACGACACGCGCAACATGGCGCGGGCGTGGTTCGTCGCGCACGTGCCGCCGAAGGCCAAGGTCGTCGTCGAGCCGGTCGTGCCGGACGGCTGGGCGCAGGACATCGGCCATCCGTCGCCGCTGACCAGCAACGGCAACCGCTGGGTGAAGTTCCCGACGTCGCGCTCGAACATCGCCAACGACGGCTCGGAGATCAAGGGGCCGGGGCGGATCGTCAACATCGAGGACTACGAGCGGACGCTCTACCCGGGGCTCGTCGACCGCTACGAGGAGCAGGGCTACTGCTGGGTCGTGGTGGGCTCGACGCAGCGCGGCCGGGCCGAGGTCGAGCCCGACGCGGTGCCGCGCGCGCTGGCCTACTACAAGGAGCTCGAGCGGCGGTCCGACACGGCCTACGTCGCCTCGCCGTACCGCGACGGCGCGAAGCCGGTGGACTTCAACTTCGACTGGTCGTTCGACTTCTACCCGCGGGCGTACCACCGGCCGGGGCCGGTCATGACCATCTACCACCTCAAGGGCGGGCGCTGCGCGACCGGCTGATTCCCGACCGTCGCGGGTCGGATTGGTCGCGGGGCCCTATCCTCCAGCAGTGGTGCAGCGGACCGACACCGACCATCGGCATCTCTCGCGGGCCATCGACCTCGCCACGCGGGGTCGCGGTCGGGTGCACCCCAACCCCGTCGTCGGTGCCGTCGTCGTCAAGGACGACCAGGTCCTGGGCGAGGGCTGGCACGCCGAGTACGGCGGCGCGCACGCGGAGGTCAACGCGATCGCGGCCTGCGACGGCGCGGACCTGACGGGCGCGACGATGTACGTGTCGCTCGAGCCGTGCTGCCACACCGGCAAGACGCCGCCCTGCACCGACGCGATCCTGTCCGCCGGCATCACGCGCGTCGTCGTCGCCTGCGACGACCCGACCGAGAAGGCGTCCGGCCGCGGCCTGGGCATCCTGCGCGACGAGGGCATCGTGGTCGACGTGGCCGGCGGCGAGCTGGCCGCGCGCGCCCGGCTGGCCAACCAGGCCTTCCGCAAGCACGCGCGCACGGGCAGGCCGTGGGTGCTGTTCAAGTCGGCGATGACGCTGGACGGCAAGGTCGCGACGCGCACCGGCGACTCGAAGTGGATCTCTTCTGACTCCTCGCGCGCGCTCGCGCACAAGTGGCGCGCGTCGGTCGACGCCGTCGTCGTCGGGATCGGCACCGCGCTGGCCGACGACCCGCAGCTGACCGCGCGGATCGAGGATCCGTCGGGCGCGCCGCTCAGGCAGCCCCGACGGGTGGTGTTCGATGCGACCGGGCGGCTGCCGCTGGACTCCCAGCTCGTGGGCCAGGCGCCGGAGATCCCGCTGACGGTCGTGGTCTCGCGCGCGGCGCCGCGGTCGGCGTGCGACGCGCTGGAGACCGCGGGCGCCGACGTGGTCGTCGCGACCGGCGAGCACGAGCCGGCGCGCGTGCGCTCCGCGCTGGATCAGCTGGGCGACAGGGGCATCCACGCGATCCTGCTGGAGGGCGGCCCGCACCTGGCGGGCGCGTTCCTGGACGCGGGGGAGATCGACGAGGTCCGCCTGTTCCTGGCGCCGCTGCTGCTCGGCGGCTCGAAGGCCCGCGACCCGCTGGAGGGCGAGGGGGTCGAGAAGATCTCCGAGGCGCTGCGGGCGCTCACCCTGGACTGCGAGCGCGTCGCCGACGACGTGCTCATCAGCGCGCGACTGCGAGAGTGGTAGTTGATGTTCACGGGACTTGTTGAGGATCTTGGAACCGTCGTGGCCGTGGAGCGCGGCGGCGAGGGCGCGGTGCTGACGGTCGAGTCGCGGCTCGGCGCGCAGATCGCCGAGGGCGACAGCGTCGCGGTCAACGGCGTGTGCCTGACGGCGACCGGCATCCGCGGCGAGCGCTTCGGCTTCGACGTGATGTTGGAGTCCCTGCGCCGCTCGTCGCTGGGCGACCTGGACGCGGGCGCGCGCGTGAACCTTGAGCTGGCGCTGCGCGCCGACGCGCGGCTGGGCGGTCACATCATGCAGGGGCACGTCGACGGGGTTGGCGTGGTCGCTGGCGTGACCGACGACGGGTTCTCGCGCGTTGTTGTTGTTGAGGCGGCGCCGGAGTTGTTGAAGTACGTGGTGGAGAAGGGCTCGATCGCCGTCGACGGCGTCAGCCTCACGGTCTCGCGGGTCGACGACGCGTCGTTCGACGTGTCGCTCATCCCGGAGACCCTGGAACGGACGAACCTGGGCGGCACCTCCGTGGGCCGCACCGTGAATCTGGAGGTCGACGTCGTGGCCAAGTACGTGGAGAAGCTCGTGGGAGCGCACGCGTCATGAAGTCCGCCGGTGAGGTCACCCGCGACGACGTGAAGTTCGCCACGGTCGAGGAGGCGCTGGAGGACATCGCCGCCGGCAAGATGATCGTGGTCGTCGACGACGAGGACCGCGAGAACGAGGGCGACGTCGTGATGGCCGCGGAGTTCGTCACGGCCGACGACATCAACTTCATGACGCGCCAGGCGGGAGGCTGGATCTGCCTGACGCTGACGCCGGAGCGCTGCGACGAGCTCGGTCTCGAGTTGATGTCCTTGAAGAACGAGTCCGCGCACGAGACGCCGTTCACGGTCACGATCGAGGCGCGCGAGGGGGTCACGACGGGCATCTCGACCGCCGACCAGGCGCACACGATCCGCACGGCGGTCGACCCGGTCAAGGGCAAGGCGGACATCGTGGTCCCCGGCCACGTCCATCCGCTGAAGGCGCGCGACGGCGGCGTCCTGGAGCGCACCGGTCACACCGAGGCGTCGGTGGACCTGGCGCGGCTGGCGGGCGTCACCCCGGCGGGCGTGATCTGCGAGGTGCAGAACGAGGACGGCTCGATGGCGCGCGTCGGCGACCTCGCCGCGTACTGCCACAAGCACGGCTTCAAGATGATCACCATCGCCGACCTCATCGCGTACCGGCGGCGGCACGACAAGCTCGTCGAGCGCGTGGTCTCGACCACGATGCCGACGGGGTTCGGCGAGTTCATGGTCTACGGGTACCGGTCGCTGGTCGACGACAAGCACCACGTCGCGCTGGTCAAGGGCGACGTCGCGGGCAAGGAGGACGTGCTCGTCCGCGTGCACTCCGAGTGCCTCACGGGCGACGTCTTCCACTCCCTGCGCTGTGACTGCGGCGAGCAGCTGGAGAGCGCGCTGGCGATGATCGAGGCCGAGGGCGAGGGCGTCCTGCTGTACCTCGCGCAGGAGGGCCGCGGCATCGGCCTGCTGAACAAGCTCAAGGCCTACAAGCTGCAGGAAGAGGGCTACGACACGGTCGACGCCAACCTGAAGCTCGGGCTGCCCGCCGACCTGCGCGACTACGGGATCGGGGCGCAGATCCTGGTCGACCTCGGGCTGTCGTCGATCCGGATCCTGACCAACAACCCCAAGAAGATCCGCGGCCTGGAGGGCTACGGCCTGCGGGTGACCGACCAGGTCCCGATCGCGCACGCGCCGAACCCGCACAACGAGGCGTACCTGCGGACGAAGGCCGAGCGGATGGGGCATACGTTGCACCATCAGGGGCTGGCGTTGGACGAGCAGATGCTGCATGACGAGCACGTGCAGGATGCGGCTGACGTGGCCGAGGCGGAAGCCGAGGCCGAGGGGCAGGCCGAGGGGCCGTCGTCGTGAGGGTCGCGATCTGCGTGGCGCGGTTCTACGAGGACCTGGCGGAGCGGCTGATCGCCGGGGCTCTGGGTGTGCTGGCGGAGGCCGGCGTGGGTGCGGAGGACGTGGACGTGTTCGACGTCCCGGGCGCGTATGAGCTGCCGCTGGCGGCGAAGTTCGCGGCCGAGTCGGGGCGTTACGCGGGCGTCGTGTGCCTCGGCGCGGTGATCCGCGGGGAGACGTCGCACTACGACTACGTGTGCGGCGAGAGCGCGCGGGGGATCCAGGATGTCCAGCTGGCGACCGGTGTGCCGTGCTCGTTCGGAGTGTTGACCGTCGACTCGCTGGACCAGGCGCTCGCACGCTCCGGCGGCGACAAGCGCGACAGCGGACGGCACGCCGCCGAGGCGGTGCTGGCGCTGCTGGAGATCAAGAAGACCCTGGCCGGCGCGGGCGCCGGCACCGGCGCGACCGCAGCCTGACCACCGCCGCCACGGCACCACCCGACCTCGGTACGCTCCGCACGTGACCCTCGAAGTCGTCGCGATCCTGCTGACGGTCCTCGTCCACTTCCTCGGGGCGATCGTCCTCGTGATGGTCCTTCTGGACGGCGAGAAGATCGACTGGCGCGGGATGCTCTGGCCCCGCGACGACGACGGCCCGGGGCCGGGCTGGGACCCGCCGGAGCCAGACCCTTCCGGCTCCTCCGACGGCCTCCCACTGCCGACCTCATCACCCTCGCGCTTCCGTCTCCGCAAGCGCGACCGCCTCGGCGACGCCTACCCGAAGCCCTCCCGCCGCCCGGCGCACACGCCGGAACGCGCGCCGTCACACGAGCCGGCGGAGCGCTGAGCTCGGGGCGGCTCGCCGCGCGCCGCGACGCCGCGACTGGATTGACGCGCGTGGCGGCCTCTGGCGGCGCCGGCGTCGGTCGCCGCAGTCAACCGCCTCGGTGCTGCCGGCTGCACTCAACCAATCGTGACTGTTCGCGGCACCTCCGGCGCCGCCAGTCCTCCGCCGTCCCCGATTGACGCGCTTGGCGGCGGTCGATGGCGCCTGACGTCGTCGCCGCAATCGGCCGCCTCGGTGCTGCCGGCTGCACTCAACCAGTCGTGACTGTTCGCGGCACCTCCGGCGCCGCCGGTCCTCCGCCATTCTCGGTTGACGCGCTTGGCGGCCCTGGTGCCGCTCACGTCGGTCGCCGCGGTCCGCCGCCTCGGTACCGCTGACTGCGCCCAACCGGTCGTGACTGTTCGCGGCGCCTCCGGCGCTGGCGGTCCTCCGCCGTTCTTGATTGGCGTGAGGCGCTGGCGCACTGCTCATCGCCACGCCGAGCTCTCTGTTCCGTCCCAAGTTCGTGGGCATTCCTCGCAGAAGAGGTTCCCCCGACGTTCCCTCTCTAGCTCGTCGGGACGCGTGGTGTGCGCGTGTGTCTGCTGGGTACACCGACGGCCAACCTCACTGAGAGGTCGCCGTTCGGGCGGCATCCGGACGAATGAGCACTCGAAACCGAACGATCCTGATCCTCGTCGCCATGACCGTGTTCACCGCTGGCCTCGGCGTGTCGGCAGTTGCGAGGAACGAATGGGACGTCGCGTTCATGAGCTCGGTCGCTGTCGCGGTATGCGTCGTCATCGCGTGCAAGTACATCCGAATGAGTCGACAAGATCCACAGTGATGACGACTATCTCGAGAAGGCGTATTGATGTTCGCAGTTAGCACAATCGTGCAGATCGCCTACGTCGCGCTGATCGTGTTGGCCTGGTTGGGTTCAGGCGTCGTCACCCTGTTGAAAGGGCGCGTCGCGGTGTTCGTCGCAGGCCTTTTCACTGTCGGGTTGGTCTGGCTGATCGGCGCCTGCTTGCCAGCTCGACCCGGTAGCCAGTGGGAACGGGCTCGGGGCCGGAGCCGCACCCGGCGTTCGGCGCCTCTGCCGAACCAATGATGATCCCCGATGTTGGCCACCGTGTAGACGGAGTACCAGGACCGAGGCCTCGATGACAGTGATCGTCGCCGCTGTCGCCGCGGTGATCGTCGTGTGGCTGGTCTCGCGGACGAGTGGCCGTTGGGGCTCGCAGTCGGTGACTTGGGCGCGAGACCTGCGTCAAGGCGGCACGTCGGAGCGAGGTGAGCGACTTGACCCGCGGCGTCCGAGAGATCTCGGGGTCGTTCTGTTGGTGCTGCTCGTGACCGTCGGCGCGGTGGTCGGCGTGGTCGCGGCATCTCGCTGATGGCTGCGGCTCGTGGGTATCACGATCACCATTGCGTTCGACGCCTCTAGTCACGACTGGTTCGATACTGGTAGCGGTCGTATTGGCCGTGATCAGCGTCCGCATCCTGGGGGTCGGCGGCTGGGCTGGTGTGTTTCTCGCCGGAGCTTTGGTGGGAACCTTCAAAGCGCTTGTGATGACCGCCCTCCTGAGGGTTGTCGGGCGATCTCGACAGCGATGATCGCCGGGAACGCCGGCGGCACGCTCGGCGAGAGGTGGCGACTGTCGACGCGCCAACTCGCGCGAGGATGTCGATTGCGACACGCTGCCGATCGTCGCCCTGACGAACGCAAATCACATCGAAGGAGCAAGGCAATGGACATCACCATCATCGACTTCATGACGCTCGACGGCGTGGTGCAGGCGCCCGGAGGCGCCGAGGAGGACACGGAGGGTGGGTTCGCGCATGGTGGGTGGTCGGGGCCGGGGTTCGACGTCGACGCCATGGGCGCGGTCATCGGTGGCGTGATGGAGCGAAGTGACGCGCTCCTGTTCGGCCGCCGCACGTGGTCGGTCATGGCCGGTGCGTGGCCGGAGCGGGCTGGGGATCCGTTCGCGGATCAGATGAACGCGATCACGAAGTACGTGGCGTCCACCACGCTCGCCGCCGACGAGGTCGCCAACACCTGGAACAACTCCAACCTGCTGGACCCCGCTGACCCGATCGCCGCGATCCGCGACCTGCGCGCCCAAGAGGGCGGCGCCGTCCAGGTCTGGGGCAGCGCGTCGCTCGCCCGCCAGCTCGTCGAGCACGACCTCGTCGACGAGTACGTCTTCATGATCTACCCGCTGCTCGTCGGCGGCGGCAAGCGCGTCTTCCCGGAGGACGGGCAGGCGCGCCCGCTGGAGCTCGTCTCGACCCAGCCGACCTCCACCGGCGTCGTCATCGCCACCTACCGCCCAGCGCAGGCCTAAGCCGGCGTCGCCGCGAACATGCGCGCCAGCGTCTCCCCGACGCGCTCCCGCACGACCAGCGCGCTGCGCTGGACGTGCGCGCGCATGAACGCGGCGGCGGCGTCCGCGTCGCCGGCCAGGACCAACCCGATGATCTCGAGGTGCTCGGCGATCGTCGCCCCGATGCGCTGGTCCTCGGTGAAGTCGTGGATCCGCAGCACTCGGATGCGCTCGTTGGTCGAGCGCAGCATCCGCGTCGCCGTCCCGTTCCCCGAAGCGCCGGCGATCCGCTCGTGGAACGCCTCGTCGCGGTGGACGAAGTCCGGCGTGCGCAGCACCTCCGGCTCGGCCCTCCACTGCGCCTCCAGCGCGCGCCAGTCGCGCTCGACCGCCTCCAGCAGCTCGCGATCCCCGCCGGTCGACGCCCGCCGCGCCGTCAGCTCCTCCAGCGCGAGTCGGACGTCGTAGACCTCCTGCATCGTCCGGACGTCGGGCAGCCGCGGCCGCAGCCCGCCGCCGCCGTCCCGGAACAGGTGGCCGTCGCCCTCCAGCCGCCGCAGCGCCTCGCGCACGGGCGTCCGGGACGTCGCGAACCGCGCCGCCAGCTGGACCTCGACCAGCCGCTCGCCCGCCGGCAGCGCGCCCGCGAGCAGCTGGTCGCGCAGCTGCGCGTAGACCCGCTCCGCCTGCGAGACGACCGGGCCCCGCGCGCCCCCGCTCAAGCCGGCACCGCCGCCGCGTCCAACGCCGCGATCGCGGCCTCGAACGCCTCGAACGGCGGATGCGTGACCCCGCCGCCGATCTGCCCGACCCCCGGCTCGCGGTGCGCGATCCCGGTGTGCACCGGCGGCCGGATCCCGGTCGCGACCACGGCGCGCGCGTCGACGCCAAGAAGCGCCGGCCGCGGCGCCGGCTCGAACAACACCAACTCGGGATGCTCGGCCGCGGCGATCCTCCCGAAGCGCTCCATCAACGCGGGCGCGTCGTCGACGCGCAGCCCGACCGACGGCGCCGCCAGCGGCGACGCGCTCAGCGCCAGCGCGCCCAACCCGTACACCTCGACGATCGCGCTGTCGCCCAAGTCGGGGTTCATGTCCTCCAACCCATAGGGGTCGACCAGCCGCGCCGGATCCGGCAGCGCGGCCGGCCCGACGAACCACTGCGAGCCCGTCCCGGACAGCTGGATCCCGACCTCGACGCCGTTGCGCGCGATCACCGTCAGCAGCGGGGACCCCGGCACGCCGCTCGCGCAGACCATCGCGAGCTTCGCCGACACCATCGCCAGGTTGAGGAAGAACTGCCCGTTGCCCAGGATGAACCGGCGGACGTCGTCCGGCAGCCACGGCGCGAGCGCGTCGTGCGCCAGCTTGCTCCCGGCGTCCGTCCGGTGGTGGCACTCGTCGCCGCGCGCCAGCGCCTCGCGCTGGATCTCGAGCAGATCCAGCGGCCCGTGCTCCCGCAGCGCGCCCGCCAGCGCCGGCCCGAGCACGTCGCGCATCCACTCCAGCCGCGCGACGACCTCCCGCCCGTCGGCCCCGTAGCGCAGCACCTTCCCGGAGCCCTCGTTCAGCGGGCACCACGCCTGCAGCCCGGTCGCGGCGTCGCGCGCGACGAGCACCGGCATCGACGCCGTCACCGCGCCCGACATGGGCCCGACGCCGCCGAGGTCGTGGTTGGGGCGGACGTCGAACTCGCCCGCGTCGAGCAGCTCCAGCGCGATCTCCGCATCGGGCGCGCGGCCCTCGATCGTCAGCGCGACCGCCAGCGCCGTGCGCATCGGCGGGCACATCGCGCGCGGGTGGATCGGCGGGCCGGCGTGGCCGATCGCGCCCGCGGCCAGGTCCGGGACGACCTCACCGGCCGGCCGGACGTCCACGAGCAACGGCCGGGCCGCGGCGAGCGCCGCGACGGCGGGGTCCGCATGCAGCGTCGTATGCATGGGCGCAACCTATGGCCGCCGAACCCCGCCGGCCTTGGACATCCGGGCCAGGATCGCGACGCGCCGGTTGGACCGCTGGCCTTGCGGTCCATGGCGTTTCCGCCGCGCCGTCCAATGAGGCACCCACACCGGCGCGGATAGGTTCGCGCCGCCGTCCACACCACTGCATACAGCCCCGGAGAGGCCATGACCTTCAGCGTCCCCGCCGCGCCCTACGACTTCGAGCTGGACCCCGCGACCACCGCGCTCGTCATCATCGACATGCAGCGCGACTTCCTGTACCCGGGCGGCTTCGGCTCGCTGCTGGGCAACGACGTCACGCTCCTGCAGACGACGATCGCGCCGCTCCAGCGGGTCCTGGCCGCCGCGCGCGCCGCCGGGATGCCGGTCATCCACACGCGTGAGGGCCACCGTCCGGACCTCGCCGACGCGCCGCCCGCCAAGCTCGCGCGCGGCCGGCTGAGCTGCGGGATCGGCGACCCCGGCCCGTTCGGCCGCGTCCTCGTCCGCGGCGAGCACGGCCACGACATCATCGACGAGCTCGCGCCGATCGCCGGCGAGCCGGTCCTCGACAAGCCCGGCAAGGGCGCGTTCTACGCCACCGACCTGGAGCTGCTGCTGCGCAACCGCGGCGTGACGCGCCTGGTCGTGACCGGCGTGACGACCGAGGTCTGCGTGCACACGACCGTGCGCGAGGCCAACGACCGCGGCTTCGAGTGCCTCGTGCTCTCGGACTGCGTCGGGTCCTACTTCCCCGAGTTCCACGAGGTCGGCCTGCAGATGATCGCCGCGCAGGGCGGGATCTTCGGCTGGGTCGCCTCCTCGCCCGAGCTGCTCGCCCGCCTGGAGGCGGAGGGCGCGCCGACGGCCGATGTCCTGACCACCACCATCACCTGATCAGCGAGGACACCAACATGGATTCGACCTACGTGCTGCCGGCGGGATCCGGCGGCGCGGCAGCGCCCAAGCTGCCCTTCTGGACCCGCGGCGACCTCAACGCGTTCTTCGGGTTGGGGATCAACATGCTCGTCAACGTGTTGGTGCTGGCCGGCCTGGCGGCCGGCGTCGTCAACATCCCGGCGCACGACGTCTACCGCGTCATCCTGCCCGCGCTCGGCGTCGAGCTGCTGGTCGGCAACGTCTTCTACTTCTACCTCGCGCGCCGCCTGGCGGCCAAGGAGGGGCGGACCGACGTCGCCGCGATGCCCTACGGGCCGAGCGTTCCGCACATGTTCATCGTGACGTTCGTGATCATGCTGCCGACCTACCTGCAGACCAAGGACCCCGTGAAGGCGTGGGAGGCCGGCCTGGCCTGGGCGTTCATCATCGGGTTGATCATCCTGGCGGGCGCGTTCGTCGGTCCGTACCTGCGGAAGTTCACGCCGCGCGCCGCGCTCCTGGGCACGCTGGCCGGCATCTCCATCACCTTCATCTCGATGCGGCCGGCCGCCCAGATGTGGGAGGCCGCGTGGATCGCGCTGCCGGTGCTGACGCTCATCCTCGTCGGGTTCGTCTCGGGCGTGCGCCTTCCGGGCAACGTCCCGATGGGGGTCGTGGCGCTCGGCGCCGGCACCGCGATCGCGTGGATCGGCGGGTACATGGACGGCGGCGCGGTGAGCGACGGGATCAACGAGATCGCGGTCGGCCTGCCGTCGCTGGACATCGGGCGGCTGAGCGACGGCCTGTCGTCGATCTCGCCGCTGCTGGCGACCGCGATCCCACTCGGCATCTACAACTTCATGGAGGCCATGTCCAACGTGGAGAGCGCCGCGGCGGCGGGCGACAGGTACAACCTGCGCGCGGTCCTGCTGGCCGACGGCACGGGCGCGATCATCGGCGCCTGCGCCGGCTGCCCGTTCCCGCCGGCGGTGTACATCGGCCAGCCGGGCTGGAAGGAGGCCGGTGGCCGGGTCGCGTACTCGCTGGCGACCGGCGTCGTGATCTTCCTGCTCTGCGTGCTCGGCTTCTTCCCGCTGCTGGCGGCGGTGCTCCCGATCCCGGCGATCGTGCCGATCCTGTTGTTCATCGGGTTGGTCATCGGCGCGCAGTCGTTCCGCGTCGTGCCCAAGGCGTACTACCCGGCGATCATCATCGCGATGGTCCCGAACGTCGCGTCGTGGGGCGTGGGACAGGTCGACAACGCGCTGGCCGCGGCCGGGACGTCGGCCGCGCAGGTCGGCTTCGACAAGCTGTCGGCCGCCGGCACGATCTACGGCGGGATGAACACGCTGGGGCAGGGCGCGGTCCTGGTCGGGATGGTGCTCGCGGCGATCACCGTGTTCATCGTCGACCGGCGCTTCGTCTGGGCCGCCGGGTTCTGCTTCTTCGGCGCGGCGCTCACGTTGGTGGGGTTGATCCACAGCCCCAAGGTCCACGTGTTCAGCGGCGAGAAGGTGGCGCTCGGCTACGCGTTCGCGGGCGCGGTGTGCCTGGCCTTCGCCTACCTCAAGCCGCCGCTGCGCGAGCTCGATCCGAACGACCCGGAGGACGTCGAGGGCGCGGCGTTCGAGGGCGGCGAGGACGAGTACGAGGCGGCGCCGGCCGTCAATGGCGCGCGGGCGCCGGAGCCGGTGGGGGTCTAGGCCCGGACTGTGGCCCAGGCGCCGTCGGCGATGAGGTCGGCGGCGCCGGGGTCGTCCAGGTCGATGGCGCCGCGGCGCGCGTGCTGGGCGGTGATGATCGGCCAGTTCATGCAGCCGAGGACGAGCGCGGAGAGGACGCGGACGGGGCCGGGCTTGACGGTCCCGTCGCGCTGTCCCTCCTCGAGCAGGCGGTCGAGGATGCGGATGGGGTAGGGGAAGTCGGCGGGCAGCGCGGAGAGGAAGCGGTGCTGGTGGCCGAGGATGAACGCGTGGGCCGTCGGGTCGTCGCGACGCACCTGGAGGTTGGTGTGGACGAGTTGGCGTACGCGTTGCTCGACCGACATGGTGGTGTCGTCGGCGACCGCCCGGAACGCCTCGGCGGAGCGACGCATATGCGTTGAGAACAGCGCCTCGGCCACGGCCTCCTTCGAGGGGTGGTGGCGGTAGAGCGCGGCGTCGCTGACGCCGGCCCGCTCGGCGATGTGGCGGACGCGCGTCGCGTCGTAGCCGTGCTCGGCGAAGCAGGCCAGCGCGGCGTCGAGGATCTCGCTCTCGCGGGAGGGCCGGGGCATCGTTGCTAAAGGGTGGTGGTCTGCGTCAGGCGCGTCACGGACTCGGGGTCGTGGCTTGGGAGGAACACGGTGGGGTGGCGGGCGCCGTGGGCGAGGACGGTCTTCATGGTGGCGATCGCGACGTCGTCCTTCGGCGCGACGCCGTCGACGTGGAGGTCGCGCAGCTGGGCGAGGTCGTAGGCGACGTCGCCGGCGAGCAGGACGTGGTGGTCGTCCTGGACGACGACGACCGACAGGTGGCCGGGCGTGTGGCCCGGCGTCGGGACGGCGACGACGCGGCCGTCGGCGGTGAGCGGCGTGGAGTGGTCGAAGGCGCCGAAGGCGGGGCCGTCGAGGGCGATCGGCTGCGGCGCGAAGCCCGGCGGGAGGGGCTGGCGGGTCATCCGGCGGGCGACGCGGGAGGAGGCGCCGCCGGCGAAGGCGATCTCGCGCGCGCCCGCGAGGACCGGCGCGCGGGCGACGTGGGGGACGCCGTCGACGTGGTCGCCGTGGATGTGGGTCAGTACGACGCGCCCGATGGCTTCGGGCGCGACGCCGGCGGCCTGCAGCTGGTGGTCGAGCTCGTCCTCGCGGGCGACGTGGAACGTGGCGAACGGGGCGTCACGCGCCGACTGCGTCGACCCGGTGTCGACGAGGATCGACCCCTCGGGATGGTCGATCAGCCACGCGTGGATCGGCAGCGCGCCGGTCATCGGGCCCTTGGCCATGAGCTTGGCGCGGCGCCGCAGCCCACGGCCGTCACCGCGACGCATCGTGAGCTTGATCCGGACGTGGCCGGTGGTGATGGGGAGGATGGAGAAGGTCATAGTGAATGTTCGCTTACATTGGCAGGCGCGCCGAGGCGAGTCAAGGGGGCGGGCGAGGGCTGGAGCGCCGGGGTGCGGAGGCTCGCCGGGCGAGCGGCGAGGGCTGGTGCGTGTCGGCGCGCCGGGGTGCGGAGGCTCGCGGCGCCGCGAGGGGCGAGGGCTGGCGCAGCGCGGGCGTTAGCTCGCGGCGCGGCGAGGGGCGAGGGCTGGAACGGCGTGGGGCGCAGGCTCGCGGCGCGGCGAGCGCTGGCGCGGCGGAGGCGCTCAGCCCTGGAAGCCGCCGGCGGCGTTCTTCTTGTCGTGCTTCGCCGGGCCCTTGCCGTGCTTGGCCTTGGCGTTCCCCGGCCCGCCGTCAACCGGTTGGCCGGCGGCGGCCTGTGCGGTTGCGAGCTCGTTCTGCACGATGTCGCGCTTGTAGTTGGAGATGCGCAGGCGCTCTTGGAGGTAGGGGATCGCGTCGGCGGGACGGCCCGCCAGGCGCAGGGCCCAGCCGAGGTTGTAGAGCGAGTAGGCGTAGTCCGTGGACGACGTGGCGCCCTGGGCGCGGAACGTGTCGACGGCCTTCTGCAGCAGCGGCAGCGCGCCGGTCGCGTTGCTCGGGAGCATCGCGAAGCCGGCGTTGTTCAGCTGCGCCGGCGAGCGGTCGTCGTTGGTGGTCCCGGCCGGCGCGGTGGACGACGCCGGCGGCGCCGGAGCTTGCGCCTGAGGCTGCTGCGCGGCGCCCGCGCCCGCGCTCGCCCGCTGCACGGTCCCGCCGCCCGTCGGCGAGCCCTGCGACTTCGACGCGGTCGCCCGCGGCGCGGTCGTGTCGCGCCCGCCGTTGTTGCCGTCGTCGCTGATCAGCGCGGCGCCCGCGCCGACCACGACGCACCCCGCCGCCAGCGCCGCCAACATGAAGGCCTTGCGGTGTGGGTTGCGCGAGCGGGCGACGGGGTCGCGCGGCCTCTCGCGCTCCGGCGGCTCCGCCTCGGCCACCGCGGCGACCGGCTCGCGCCGCCCGGCCCCACCGGCGCCGGGGAAGACCTCGTCGTCAGGCCGGCGGCCCCACGGATCGCGGGCCGCGCCAGCCTCGTCGCGCGCGAAGCGCGGACGGCCGTCGCCGCTCCACTCGGGCCCCGTTCGGCGGCGCGCGCCCGGCACCACGGCGGTGTCAGCCGACGAGCCGCCCGCCGCGCCCAGCGACCGCTCCAGCTCGTCCACGAACGCCGCCGCGCTCCGCGGCCGGTCCTCCGGCGCGCGCGACAGGCCCCAGCGCAACGCGCCGGCCGCCGCGTCGCACTCGCCGGTCAAGGTGATGGGGTCGCCCTCGACCCGGGCGCGCGCCTGCGCCATCGGCGTGTCGCCGTCGAACGGCCGCCGGCCGCACAGCAGCTCGTAGGCGACCACGGCGAGCGAGTAGCGGTCCGACGCCGGCGTCGCCGCGTGGCCGCGCGCCTGCTCGGGCGACAGGTACGCCGCCGTACCGAGGACCTGGCCGGCCGCCGTCACCGCGGTCTCGCCCGCGAGCGACGCGATCCCGAAGTCGCCGACCGCCAGCCGCCCGTTCTCGTCGAGCAGCAGGTTCCCCGGCTTGACGTCGCGGTGGACGATGTCCGCGGCGTGCGCGGCGTCCAGCGCGGACGCCGTCTCCCGCAGCCACCGCAGCGCCAGCGCCGGCGGCACGGGCCGCTGGTCGCGCGCGCGCAGCCGGTCGGCGACGCTCCCGCCCGCGAAGTGCTCCATCACGATGAAGGCCGGCGAGGTCGACGTCTCCCCGATGTCGAAGATCGTGACCACGTTGGGGTGGTCGCTGACCCTCGCGGCGGCGCGGGCCTCGCGCGTGAAGCGCCGGCGCGCGGCCGGGTCGACCGCGTAGCCCGGAGCCAGGACCTTGACCGCGACCAGGCGCTCCAGGACAGAGTCCTCGGCGGCCCAGACCGTGGCCATGCCGCCGTTGGCGATGTGGCGCACGACCCGGTAGCGCGGAGGCAGGTCGACCTGCTGCGACGAGACGGCGGGCATCTGCTGTCGCTTACCCTAGCCCCGTTCGACGTACACGAAAGCGGACCACCGTGTGCAAAGTGCCAGCTCAGGTGTGTCGATCCTGCAGGAGCGCGACCAGGACGCGGCGAGCCTCCGACCCCGCTACACTGCGCGGCCGAATGTCGAAGGTTTGCCACAGCTGCGGGCGCGGTCCCGCTTTCGGCCAGAGCCGCAGCCACTCCATGCGCGCTACCAAGCGCCGCTTCGATCCGAACCTCCAGAAGGTCCGGATCCTCGTTGACGCCGCCCCGCGTCGCGTGTACGTCTGCACGCGGTGCCTCAAGGCCGGCAAGGTCACCAAGGCGGTCTAGCCCCGCGCGGGCCGTCCGGCCCGTCTGTCGGCCGGCCGACCCGCTACGGTCGCTCTCGTGTCCGACCCGAGTCTCGTCCGCTTCCGCGTGGCGGTCCAGGGCGCGCTCGCGCACCTGGAGTCGCGCCGCGAGGAGATCAACGACCTCAACGTCTTCCCGGTCGCCGACGGCGACACCGGCGACAACATGGCGCTCACGCTGCGCGCCGTCCTCGGTGAGCTGGACCGCTTGGAGACCGAGGCGGGCGACCGCACGGTCGACGAGATCGGCCGCGACGAGATCGTCGAGACCGTGGCCCGCGCCGCGCTGCTCGGCGCGCGCGGGAACTCCGGCGTCATCCTGTCGCAGCTGATCCGCGGCGCGGCCGAGGAGCTCGTCTCCCGGCCGGGCGAGCTGGTCGACCCCGTCCTCGTCGGCGCCGCCTTCGCGCGCGCCGCCCAGCGCGCCTACGCGTCGGTCCGCGAGCCGGTCGAGGGCACGATCCTCACGGTCATGCGCGACATGGCGACCTCGATCGCGCACGACCTCGCCGTCCTGCCCGAGGAGCAGCGGCGCCTGGCCGACGACGCCGACCCCGACCGCCAGAACCGCATGATCGCCGACGTCCTGGAGCGCGCGATCAAGGCGGGGGAGGAGTCCGTGCAGCGCGGGCCAGACCTGCTGCCGGTCCTGCGCGAGGCGGGCGTGGTGGACGCCGGCGGCTACGCGGTCACGATCGTCCTGGCCGGCGTCGTCGCGGCGCTGCGCGGGACCGACGCGCCCGAGCTGAGGCACTATGCCGCCGCCGCGCGCGTGAGCCATCCCGAGCACGCGTCGGAGACCTACCGCTATTGCACCAACTTCGCGGTCACCGGCACGGGCCTGGAGGCCGGGACGTTCGTCGGGCAGCTGGAGGCGATCGGCGACTCCGTCCTGGTGGTCGGCGACCACGCCACGCTGAAGATCCACGTCCACACCGACGACCCCGAGCGGGCGACGCTCGTCTTCGCCGGCGCGGGCGAGGTCAGCCGCCTGGACGTCGCCGACATGCACGCGCAGGTCGCCGAGCGCGAGGAGCGCCTGAGCGCGATCGGCTCCGACGGCAACGGGAACGGGGCGAACGGCAACGGCGCGCACGCGGCCTCGCCGCCCGCCGCCGCCGTCGAGGCCACGCAGTGCTGCGGCGCGCTGGCCGTCGCGACCGGCGCCGGCCTCGTCGCGCTCTTCGAGAGCCTCGGCGCACGCGTGCTGGACGGCGGGCCGACGCTCAACCCCTCCACGATGGAGATCCTCGCCGGCATCCACGACGTGCCCGCCGAGGAGGTCGTCGTCCTGCCCAACAGCCCCAACGTCTTCATGGCCGCCGAGCGCGCCGCCGAGCTGTCGGACAAGGTCGTCCGCGTCGTCGCGTCGCGCTCGCAGCAGGCCGGCCTGTCGGCGGCGTTCGCGCTGAACGCCGAGCGCTCGGCGAACGAGAACGCTCAGGCCATGCAGGACGCGCTCGACGTCGTCCGGACCGGCGGCGTCGCGCCCGCCGCGCGCCAGGACCCCGACGGCCGCTTCGCGATCGGCGACGCGGTCGGCTACGTCGGCGACGACCTCGTCGCCTGGGGCGAGCCCTCCACGACGCTGCAGTTCGTCCTTGGCCAGCTCTCGGCCGACGCCGAGCTCGTCACCTGCATCGAGGGCGCCGGCGCGCCGCTGGACGGCGACGCGGTCGCGGCGCTGGCCCCGGCCGGCGTCGAGCTCGAGCTCGAGGCCGGCGGGCAGCCGTCCTGGTGGTGGCTGCTCGCCGCTGAGTAGGTGGCCGTGAGCGACGCCTCCGCGCCCGCGTTCGGTCCCGGCCTCACGCCGCCGCTGGGCTTCGCCGAGCCGCGCGAGCTGACGGCCGAGGAGCTGTGGCGCGCGCCGGTGCGCACGCCGCGCCCGTCGCACCTGGCTCAGCCGTTGGTCATCAAGAACCCGACGGCCGCCGGCGCGGCCGAGGCGCTCGGGCTGGACACGATCGGCGACCTGCTGGCGCACCTGCCACGCGCGACCGGCGAGGCCCGGACGATCGCCCAGCTGGCTGAAGACGACGTCGCCACGGTCATCGTCGAGGTCAAGTCCATCACCTCGCGGCCCGTGCGGCGTCGCGGGATGAAGCCGCTGGTCGAGGCGACGGTGTCGGACGGCACCGGGATCATGAAGGCCACGTTCTTCAACCAGCCGTGGCTGAGCGCGCAGTACGCGCCGCCGGCGCGGCTGATGCTGTCGGGCAAGTACCAAGGACGCAACCGCTTCCGCGTCAACGCCCACGCCAAGACCGACGCGATCGCCGCGGTCGGCGGCGAGGGCGCCGCGGCGCCGCAGTACCCCGCGACCAAGGGCATCAACTCGACGCAGCTGCTGGCCTTGGTCCAGGAGCACCGCGCGGGCGTCTTCGACGTCGTCGACCCGCTGCCGGCCGCGCTGCGCCTGCGCCAGGGCCTGCCGGACCGCACCACCGCGCTGGCCGCCGCCCACTTCGGCCCCGACCACGAGGCCGGCCGCCGCCGTCTGGCCTTCGACGAGCTGCTGATCGACCAGATCGTGCAGCTGCGCCTGCGCCGCGAGCGCCGCGCCGACATCTTCGCCGCGCCGCTGGCCGACCCGCCGTCGCTGAGCGAGCAGTGGCGCGACGAGGCGCTGCCGTTCCGGCCGACGGGCGACCAGGTCAACGCGATGGCCGAGGTCGACGAGGACCTCGCACGCGAGCGTCCGATGCAGCGGCTGCTCATGGGCGAGGTCGGCTCCGGCAAGACCGTCGTAGCGCTGCACACCATGCTGCGCGCGGTCGAGCACGGCGGCCAGGCCGCGTTGATGGCGCCGACCGAGACGCTGGCCGAGCAGCACTTCGCGACGCTCCAGTCGCTCATGCCGGGCTCGCTCATCCCGGCGGCGCTGCTCACCGGCTCGACGACGACCGCGAGGCGGCGCGAGATCCTGGCGCGCCTGGCCAGCGGCGAGCTGAAGCTCGTCGTCGGCACCCACGCGCTGATCGAGGACGACGTGGCCTTCGCCAACCTCCAGGTCGCGGTCGTCGACGAGCAGCACCGCTTCGGCGTCCGCCAGCGCGCCGCGCTGGACGCCAAGGCGCCGGCGGGCCTGGTCCCGCACCTGCTGCACATGACCGCCACGCCGATCCCGCGCACGCTGCGCCTGGCGAACTTCGGCGCGCTGGACGTCACCGCGCTGCGCGAGCTGCCGCGCGGGCGCCAGCCGATCACCACGCACGTCTGCTCGACCGACGCCGAGCGCCACCGCGCCTACGAGCGCATCCGCGAGGAGCTGCGCGCCGGCCGCCAGGCGTTCGTGGTCTGCCCACTGGTGAGCGAGTCGGAGGCACTCAACGCCCGCGCGGCGACCGCGGAGTACGAGCGCCTCAAGCAGGGCGAGTTGAAGGACTTCGAGGTCGTCCTGCTGCACGGTCAGATGCGGCCGTCCGAGAAGCAGGCGGCGATGGAGCGCTTCGCGGCCGGCGCGGCCGACGTCCTGGTCGCCACCACCGTGATCGAGGTCGGCATCGACGTCCCCAACGCCACCATCATGCTCGTCGAGGACGCCGACCGCTACGGGATCTCCCAGCTGCACCAGCTGCGCGGGCGCGTCGGGCGCGGCGAGCACGCCTCGCTGTGCCTGCTCTTCGGGCCGCGCGAGTCCAAGCGGCTGCAGGCGCTCGCGCTCAACGGCGACGGCTTCCGGCTGGCCGAGATCGACCTCGAGCTGCGCGGCGAGGGCGAGCTGACCGGCACGCGCCAGTCGGGCATGGCGCGCTTCCGCTTCGCGCGGCTGCCCGACGACGCCGCCGTCCTGGAGGCGGCGTTCGCCACCGCGCAGGACCTCCTGCGCGACGACCCGGACCTCGAACGCCCCGACCACGAGCTGCTGCGGGCCGAGCTCGCGCGCGCCGAGGCGGCGCCGGTCGCCGCGTGAGAATCGTGGCGGGAACGCTCGGCGGCCGGCGGATCAGCGCGCCGCCCGGGACCGACACGCGTCCGACGTCGGACCGCGTGCGCGAGGCGCTGTTCAGCGCGCTGGGCGACATCTCCGGCGCGCGCGTCCTGGACCTGTTCGCGGGCTCGGGCGCGCTGGCCATCGAGGCGCTCTCGCGGGGCGCCGCGCACGCCGTCCTGGTGGAGAACGACGCGCGCGCGGCGGCGACGATCCGAGGCAACCTGACGGCGCTGGACCTCGACCGCGAGCGCGCCACGCTGCGTCGCCGCGACGCCCTCCGGGCCCTGCGGGACGCATCGGAGGCGACCGAGTCATACGATCTGGTCTTCCTTGACCCTCCGTACCGGCTCGCGACCGGCCTCGGACCGGACCTCGCGCACGCGCTGATCCCGGTCCTGGCCCCCGGCGCGCGCGTGATCGGGGAGAGCGACCGGCGCACGCCGCTCGACCTTCCCGGCCTGAGCACGACGTTCGAACGCCGCTACGGCGACACCCTCCTTCGCATCCACATCGCATGACCGACGAGAAGCGCATCGCTGTCTGCCCCGGCAGCTACGACCCGATCACCAACGGGCACCTCGACATCATCGGGCGCACCGCCCAGCAGTTCGACGAGGTCGTCGTGGCGGTGGTCAACGTGTCCGTCCGGAAGGTCCAGCCCCTGTTCGGCATCGAAGAGCGGCTCGCGTTCATCAGCGAGGCGACCGCGCACTTCGGCAACGTGCGCGCGGAGCCGTTCAGCGTCCTGGTGGTCGACTACGCGCGCACGATCGGCGCGCGCACGATCGTCAAGGGCCTGCGCGCCATCTCCGATTTCGAGTACGAATTCGAGATGGGACAGCTCAACCGGATGCAGGCTCCGGACATCGACACCCTCTACCTCATGGCCAGCCCGCAGTACAGTTTCCTCAGCTCCTCAGGAGTCAAGGAGCTCGCCACGTTCGGCGGAGACCTCGACAGCCTCGTGCCCGAGCGCGTCGCGGTCCGCCTGAAGGAAGAGCTCACCCGATGAAGAAAGACGCTTAGCCATGGACGTCCTGGTCCTCATTGACAAGCTCGACGACCTTGTCCACAACGCCAAGAAGGTCCCTCTCACCGACGAGGTGCGGGTGGATCGCGAGCAGATCTACGACATCTTGGATCAGATGCGCGCGACCATCCCTGAGGAGATCAAGCAGGCGCGGTGGATCGTCAAGGAGCGTCAGGAGATGCTCGCCGAGGCCAAGCGCGAGGCCGAGCGCATCGTCAAGGACGCCGTGCGCAAGCAGGAGGAGCTCGTCTCCGATCAGGAGGTGACGCGCGAAGCCGAGCGCGCCGCCGAGGAGATCGTCGAGGACGCGCGCGCCCGTGAGCGGGAGATCCGCCTGGGCGCCGAGGACTACGCCGACGAGATCCTGAACACGCTCGAGGTCAACTTGTCCAAGTTCATCGCCGCGGTGCGCCGCGGGCGCGAGCGGCTGCAGGGCAAGGAAGAGGAGTCGGTCGAGGCCGCTTAGCGGGGTAGTCCTCGATCCGTGGCTTCTCCGACGATCGAGGTCCTCGACACCGACATCACGACGCTGGCGGTCGACGCGATCGCCAACGCCGCGAACACGCGCCTGCTGCACGGCGGCGGCGTGGCGGCCGCGATCGCGCGGGCCGGCGGCACGGTTGTGGATGTTGAGTCGCGCGCGGCGGCGCCGGTCGCGCTGGGCGATGCGGTGGCGACTAGTGCTGGCGACATGCCGTCGCGGTGGGTGATCCACGCGGCGACGATGGAGCTCGGCGGGCCGACGTCGGCGGACGTGATCCGGCGCTGCACGGCGGCGACGCTGTGGAAGGCCGAGGAGCTGGGCGCGCGGTCGCTGGCGCTGGTCGCGTTCGGGACGGGCGTCGGCGGGTTCCCGCTGGCCGAGGCCGCGGCGATCGAGGTCGAGGAGGTTCGGCGGCACCTGGCGTCGGGCTCGCGGCTGGAGCGCGTGGTGTTCGCGGTGCGCGGCGAGGCGGCCGTGCGCGCGTTCTCGGAGGCGCTGGCGGCGTGAGCCGTGTCGTTGCACGCCGCGTTGTCGTCCGCGGGCTCGTCCAGGGCGTGAACTTCCGCTGGTGGGTGGCCGACCGGGCGCGCTCGCGGGGCGTCGTCGGCTGGGCGGAGAACCGCGGCGACGGGGCGGTCGAGGTGTTCGTGCAGGGCGCGCCGGATGACGTCGCCGCGGTCGAGCGCGACGTGCGCGCGGGGCCACGGCACGCGCGGGTCGACGCCGTCGAGGCCGACGACGCCGAGCCGCGCGCGGGGTTGGACGGGTTCGCCCGGCGCTAGCGGATCTCGCCGCGCAGGAAGCGGTAGGCGCCGATCGCCAGCGGCAGGACGCACCACAGCAGCGTCGTCGTCGCGACCTGGGCCCACTCGTGGCCGGAGAGCGTGTGGTCGGTCAGATTGCTGAACGTCTCGCCCTGATCGGTCCAGTTCCCGAGGCCGTTGAGGCCGTGGATGACGTGGGTGACCGCGCTCCAGGCCAGCGGCGCCGCGAACAGCGCGACGATCGCGGGGGCCGAGACGAGCATGGCGGCGCCGAAGCCGACGCCGATCAGCATCGACAGCATGGTGTAGAGGATGGTCTGCAGCAGCAGGCCGCCGTCCAGGTGGAAGGCGCCGGTCGCGGCCGGGTTGATCGCGGTCGTGATCAGCGAGAGCACCAGTACGACGACCATCGCCGCGAGCGCCAGGACCAGGCTGGCGGCGACCTTCGACACCAGGACCCGCCCGCGCTGGGGCACGAGCGTGAACGTCAGAAGCGCCGTGCGCTGTGACCACTCCGACGTGACCAGCAGGACGCCGAGGACCGGGAGCAGGATGTTGAGGGTCTGCGTGCAGTTGTCCAGGACGTTGGAGACGGTGCGCGAGTCGTCGGCGCCGGTGAGGACCGTGATGAGCGCGGTGGCGAGGATCAGCAGCGCGACGGCGGCCAGCAGCCAGAAGCCCGAGCGCGTGTCGTAGGCCTTGCGCAGCTCGACCCGGGTGAGCGTGCCGAGGCCGGGCCGGTGGTCGCGGCCGGCGGCGTCGTAGGTGGCGGCGGCGGTGCTCATCGGGTGGTCGTCTCCTGGAGGTCGCTGGCGTCGGCGTCGGCGGGCGGCGCGTCGGGGGCGCCGGAGGTGAGGTCGAAGAAGAGCTGCTCGAGTCCGGCGGACTCGGACGGGCCGAGGCGGCCGAGGGCGACGCGGCCCTGCAGGGCGGCGCGGCCGACCGCCTCGGGCTCGGCGTCGACGACGAAGCCGCCGTCCGGATGAGCGCGCGCGGCCAGGCCGGCCTGGTCGAGCGCCTGGTGCAGGAGGGCGGCGTCGGTCGCGTCGGCCGGGCGGACGAGCGTCCCGGCGCCGGCGAGCAGCTCCGCGCGCGTGCCGGCGGCCATCAGCTTGCCCTGGCCGATGATCAGCAGCTGGTCGGCGACGGCCTCGACCTCGTGCAGGAGGTGCGAGGAGAGCAGGACGGTGCCGCCGCCGTCGGCGAAGTCGCGCAGGAGGCCGCGCATCCAGCGCATGCCCTCGGGGTCCAGCCCGTTGGCGGGCTCGTCGAGGATCAGGACCTCGGGGTCGCCGATCAGCGCGTTGGCGATGCCGAGGCGCTGGCGCATGCCGAGCGAGTACTGCTTTACGCGCTGGCGCGCGGCGCGCTTCTCGAGGCCGACGCGGTCCAGAAGCTGCGGGACGCGGGCGGGGTCGGCGCCCATCGTCAGCGCTGAGATCGTCAGGGCCTCCTGACCGCGGCGGCCGCCGTGCTGGGCGCCCGCGTCGAGCAGGATCCCGACGCGGCGGCCCGGGTTGGGGAGTGCGCGGTAGTTGGTGTCCAAGATGGTGGCGTGGCCGGCGTCGGGATCCGACAACCCGCACAACATCCGCATGGTGGTGGTCTTGCCCGCGCCGTTGGGGCCGAGGAAGCCGGTGACGGTTCCGGGAGCACAGGTGAAGCTGACGTCTGAGACGACGGTGCGTCCGCCGAGGCGCTTCGTGAGGCCGTGGGCTTCGATCATGTGGTGGAGCTTCCCGGTTCGTGGGTTCTGGCGCGCCGGGCGCACGCCGCGCGACTGGATCGACGACGCGTTGATGTACATCTTCAGCATAGGGTTCGGCTGCGTGGTCCTCGCCATGGCGGTGGGCGAAGCCCAGGCGAACGTTGAGATCGCGAGCGCGCTGCACACGTGTCGGCCGCGACGCCCTCCTGGTCCAGGCGGCGCGGAAGGACTAGCGCGGGCGCAGGCCGAGCTGGAGGCGTTCGAGGGCGTCCTCGAGGAGGTCGTCGAGCGGCTCGTCCAACATGAGGTTGTTGCCCAGCGCGACCAGGCCGTGGATGACGGCGAAGGCGGCGATGGCGACGCGCTTGGGGTCGCCGGGGACGACGTCGCCGCTGGCCTGGCCGTCGGCGACCGCGGCCAGCGCGGGCGCGAAGGCGAGCTCGCCGGCGACGTTCAGCTCCGGCGGCGCGCCGGCCTGGTGCTTGCTGGCGAACATCAGCTCGACGAGCGCGGCGTGCTCGGTCGCGAAGCCGACGTAGGCGTGCGCGATGGCGCGCAGGCGGGCTTGGAAGTCCGGGCCGGCGTCGTCGATCGCGGTCGCCAGGACGGTGCCGAGGCGCTCGAAGCCCGCCAGCGCGAGCGCGTCGAGCAGGGCCTGCTTGTCGGCGAAGTGGCGACGCGGCGCGGCGTGGCTGACGCCGACCTCGCGGGCCAGCTCGCGCAGCGAGAGGCTCTGGGCGCCGCCGGTCTCCAGGGCGCGCTCGCCGGCAAGCAGCAGCGCCTCGCGGAGGTTGCCGTGGTGGTAGGGGCGCGCGGCGGTCGTCACGCCGAACAGCGTAACGGGGACTGTTGACGCTGACAGCATTGTTGTCATTGACACCTTTGTCGGCAGCGTCTACATTCGCGGCCATGTCTTCCTCCAAGTGGACCGCCGCCGACCTGCCGGACCTGTCGGGGCGGGTGATCGTCGTGACGGGCGCGTCGAGTGGGCTCGGCGCCGTGACGGCGCGGGAGCTCGCCCGGGCGGGCGCGCACGTCGTGGCGGCGGTGCGCGACGTCGGCAAGGGCGAGCGCGTCGCCGCCGGCTGGCCGGGGTCGTGGGAGGTGCGGGCGCTCGACCTGGCGTCGCTGGCGTCGGTCCGCGCGTTCGCCGCGGGGTGGAGCGGTGAGCTGGACGTCCTCATCAACAACGCCGGGATCATGGCCGTGCCGCAGGGCAGGACCGAGGACGGGTTCGAGCTGCAGTTCGGGACCAACCACCTCGGGCACTTCGCGCTGACGAACCTGCTGCTCGGCCACGTGACGGACCGGGTCGTGACCGTGTCGTCCGGCGCGCATCGGATCGGGCGGATGCACCTCGACGACCTCAACTGGGAGCACCGCCGCTACGACCGCTGGCGCGTCTACGGCCAGACCAAGTTGTCCAACCTGCTCTTCACCAAGGAGCTTCAGCGGCGGCTGTCGGCGGCCGGCAGCGAGGTCCGGGCGGTCGCCGCGCATCCGGGCTACGCGAGCACGCACCTGCAGAGCCACACCGGCAGCCGGCTGCAGCACGTCCTGATGGCGTCGGTCGGCAACCGGCTGCTGGCGCAGAGCGACGAGATGGGCGCGCTGCCGAGCCTGTACGCCGCGACCCAGGACATCCCGGGCGACTCGTTCGTCGGGCCGGACGGTCTGTTCGAGCAGCGCGGCCACCCGAAGCTCGTCGGGCGGGCGAAGACGGCGCAGAACGGGGACGACGCTCGGCGCCTGTGGGAGCTGAGCGAGGAGATGACTGGCGTCCGCTGGGGCTTGGCGAGCGCGGCGACGGCGTAGGCGCAAGGGCGCGCGGCGAGGCGCGGCGAGGCGCGGCGAGGCGCGGCGCGGCGAGGCGAGGCCTACAACAAGCTCGTCTGCTCGCCGTACGGCGATTCGTGGACGGCGTGGCCGGCGAGGACACCTTCGAGCTCCTCGGCGAGGGTGGGCGTCGGCTCGAACGGGGGCGCGAGGTCGTCGTCGGGCTCGTGGTCGGGGTCGAAGTCCGGCTCGGCGGCCGCAGTGATGGGCGCGGGCTCCTCGTCCGGCGCTGGCTCCGGCTCCGAGGCGATCGGCTCCGGCTCCGAGACGATCGGCTGCGGCTCCGGCTCCGGCTCCGGCTCCGAGGCGATCGGCTCCGGCTCGGGCTCGGGCTCCGAGGCGATCGGCTGCGGCAGCGCGATGGTCTCCGTCGCCTCGACCGGCACCGGCGCAACCGCGACCGCCGGCTCGCTCGGCTGCGGCGCCGAGGCCAGCTCGATGACGTCGAGGCGGTCGGGGTCGATCGTCGTGCGCGCGATGTCGACGAGGTGGCGGTGGTGGGTGAGGACGATGACCTGGGTGTGGCGAGCGAGGTCGGCGAGGGCGCACAGGATGCGGTCGGCGCGCTCGTCGTCGGACTCCAGGAGCACGTCGTCGAAGAGCACCGGTACCGGCTGGGCGGAGGAGACGTGGCGCTCGATCGCGGCGAAACGCAGGGCGAGGAAGAGCTGCTCGCGGGTGCCGTCGCTGAGCTCCTCGACGCGGCGGCGGGAGCCGTCGGCGGTGATCGCGATGAGGACGTCCTCGTCGCGGTCGTCGATGTCGGTCTCCAGCCGCACGAAGCGCTCGCACGTGAGCTGCGGGAAGAGCTGGTTCGCGCGCGCCAGCAGCGGACCCTCGTGGGCGCTGCGGTAGCGGGCGATCGCGTCGCGCAGCACACGCTGGGCGAGGCGCGCGCGGGCGTAGCGCTCGGCGACCTCGCGGATCTGCGCGTCGAGCGTCGCCGCCTCCTGCCGTGCCTGCGCGGCCTCCTCCGAGCGCTCCAGCCGCGCGAGCTCGTCGCGGGCACGGGTCAGCGCCCGGCCGGCCTCGTCGCGCTCGTCCCGCTGCCGGGCCGCGAGCGCCTTGAGGTCGTCGGCGCGGACGGCGGCCTCGTCGGCGTCGAGGTCGGCGACGGCCGCGGTCACCTCGTCCGCGGGCGCGCCGCCGGCGCGGGCGAGGTCGGCGTCGAGGCGCGCGATCTCCGCTCGCAGCTTCTCGGCGCGCGCGCTCTGCTGCTCGCGCTGGACGAGCGTCGCGTCGTCCTCGGCGCCGGCGGCGGCGCGGAGGGCGGCGAGCTCCTCGTCGGCCTCGGCGACGATCGCCAGCTGCTCGGCGTGGTCGGTGTCGAGGTCGGCGATCGTGACGGCCAGCGTGTCGCGCTCGTCGTTGGCGGCGCGCGCGGCGGTCGCGCGGCGGTGCAGCGCGCGGGCGGCGGAGGCCGGAGGCTGCGTCGCGAGGTCGGGCGCCAGCGCGGCGACCTGCTCGGCGACGGCGGACGCGAACGCGGCGCGGCGCGCGTCGATGGCGTCCAGCTCGGCGGTGAGCGCGGCGAGCCGCGCCTGGTCGCGCGCCGCCTCCTCGAGCGTGCGCAGCGCGCCCAGGGCGTCGTCCGGCGCGAGCGTCGAGGCCAGGCCGCAGGCGTCGCGCAGCGCGGTCCACTCGTCGGTCCAGGCCGCGAGGCGGGCCTCGGCGCGGGTGAGGGTCGTCGCGGTGTCCTCGACGGCGGCGCGGACGCGGGTGAGGTCCTCCGCCGCGCGCGCGGCCTCGTCGGCCTCGGCACGCAGCGCTTCGAGCCGCGCGTCGGCGAGCTCGACGACCGTGGCCAGCGGCAGGTCGTCGGCCGGCGAGGCGTCGGAGCACTCGGCGAGCGCGGCGCGCAGCGCGCCGGCGTGCTCGGCACGGACGCGCTCGGCGGCGTCGGCCTGCTCGGCCGCGCGGGCGGCGGTAGCGAGGTGGTCGGCGGTCGCGTCGCGCTTGGCGAGCCAGGCGCCGGCCGCGGCGGGAGCGGGCGCGGCGTCGCCGGCGGACGCCCACGCTGCCGACCACGCGCCGGCCACGCGGGCGACGACGGCGTCGTGGCGCTCGCCGCGGTGCGCCAGCTCGGCGGCGTCGCGGGCCAGCTTCGCGAGGTCGCGCTCGAGGTCGGCCAGGCGCGTGACGTCCTCGGCGTGGCGCAGCCGCTCGTCGGCGATGTCGTCGGCCTCGGTCGTCGTGTGCTCGTGCTCGATCGCGAGCTGCTCGGCGTCGGCGGCCGGGACCGGCTCGGTCAGTGCCGAGCGGACCTTGGCCCAGGAGTCGTCGCGCGCTGAGCGGGCGGCCTTCAGCGCGGCGTCGTCGAGGATCGGAGCGTCGGCGCCGAGGTCGGCGCGCTGGGCTTCGAGGAGGCGCACGCGGTCCGTGATAGCCGCGTCCTCGGTGTCCAGCTCGGTGCGGATCCGCTCGGCGTCGAGGACGTCGGCGAGCAGGCGCTCGATGGTGTCGCGGTCCGGGAACGGGACGGCGACGAGCGCGGCGGCGTCGCCACCGGCCGTGCGGTCGGCGGCGGCGAGGGCCGAGCGCTCCTCGGCCCGGGCGCGCGCGACCTGCTCGTCGACGTTGCCGGCGCGGCGGGCCGCGCGCAGGGCCGCGGTCAAGGCAAGGTCATTGACAACGGTGGGTGCCGAGGCGGCGTCGCGCTCGGCACGTGCCGCCGCGCGCCGGGCGTCCTCGGCGGCGGTGCCGGCCGTGGAGACGGCTTCGAGCACGCCGGCGCGCGCCTGCAGGCAGGCTTCGAGGCGGTCGCGGGCGCCGGCGTCGAACGTGAGGCGCGGGGCGGAGGGCTGAGCCTCGGCGGCGGAGCCAGACGCGGGTCGCGAGGCCGGAGAGCCGGCGGCGGTCGTGCCGGAGGTCGGCGCCGACGCGGCCGAGGAGGCGCGGTCGGCGGCGGGCGTGGGCCCCGGGGGAAAGTCGAGCGGCTCCCGCAGCGACGGCGCCAGCGTCGCCAAGAGGTCGCTGATGTGTGCGGAGAGTGATGTGAGGGTGGTTGACAGCTCCGTGCGGCGGGAGGTGTCGGAGGTGATCGCGGAAGCGGTCTGGTGGAGCGCTTCGAGGTCGGTGAGGGCCGGGAGGAAGGCGTCGTCGATCGCGAGCTCGGCCGCCCGGGCGCGGTGGCGGGTCAGCTCGCGGGCGGCGGCGGAGGCGCCGGTGCGTGCGTTGGCGCGGCGCTGGGTCGCGGCCATGCGGCGGGCCGGCGCGTCGGCGCTGAGCGCGGGGACGGAGCCGAGGGCTTCGAGCTCGGCGGCGAGCGTCGTGCGCAGGCCGACCATCGGCAGCGCGCCGCGGAGGCGCTCCAGCCGGGAGCGCTCGCGCTCGGTGGACTCCAGCACGGCGGACGCGCCCGCGAACGCCGTCTCCAACTCGCCCAGATCCCGCTGCAGCGCCTCGTAGCGCGGCGGGCGCAGCCCGACGTCGCGCAGCACCCGCGCGACCTCGGCGTGGCGCGCCAGCAAGACGTTGAGCTCCTTCTTGCTCGGCCGCGTCGAGAACAGCGCGTCCGCGTCGGCCTCCAAGTGCTTCAACACGGCGTGCAGCCGCGCCGTCCCGGCCGCCGCCGCGAACAGCGACTCGCCGACCGCGCCCCGTCCGGCCAGCAGCTCCTGCCCGCCCTCGACCAGCGACTCGTGCGTGATCTCGAACAGCCCCGCGTGGACCGCGGCCGTCAGCCCGCCGAGCGCCCCCTGCAGCAGCGCCTCGTCGAGCGGCGCGCCCGCCGCGTCCAGCAGCGTGTTCTTCAGTCCCTTGCGCCGGACGACCTCGACCGCCGCGCCGGCGTCCTCGCCGAGCTCCAGCAGCGCGCCGACCCGCAGGTCCGCGCCCGGCCGCCCGAACGTGTCGCGCGTCCGCGCCGGCACGCCGAACAGCAGCGCGCTCACCGCTCGCCGCGTCGTCGACTTCCCGGCCTCGTTCGGCCCGTACACCACGTGCAGCGCGTCGCCGCCGGCGAACGTCACCGACCGCCCGTCGAAGTGGCCCCAGCGCTCGAGGTCCAGCCGCGCGATCCGGATCACGCCGCGCTCCCGTCCAGCAGCAGCGCCGGCAGCTCGCGCGCGACGTCGTCCAGCAGCTCGCGCACGACGTCCTCCGACGTCGGGTCCCACTCGACCGCGCCGCGCAGCTTGCCCGCCAGCCCCGCCAGCTCGTCCGACAGGTCGGCCACCGACGCCGCCGAGACCGCCCGCGACAGCTCCGCGAACACGTCGTCGCCGACCTCGATCTCGGCGACCGCGCCAATCGCCGTCGTCCGCACCTGCACCTTCTCGACCCACGCGCCCTCGCCGGCCACCTCGGCCGCGACGCCGCGCACGTCCCAGTCGAACCGCCGCGCGTCGCGCACCAGCGCGCCGTGCGCCGCCGACGCGCCCACCACGCGGACCCGCGCCGCCAGCAGCCGCCCATCGGCCTCGGCGACCGCGGCACCCAGCGCGGCGCCCACCTCCGCCAGCACCTCGTCGACGTCGACCAGCGACGACGCATCCACATCGACGACCGCCCAGCGCACCACGTCCAGCACCCGCTCAGAGAGCACCGGCAGCCCATGCCCATGCCCGTCGGCGCCGAACGTCACGACCGTCGCGCCCTTCGGCCCCGTCTCGCGCACGTTGCGCCCCTGCAGGCAGCCCGGGAACAGCACCGGCGGATCCGCGTGCAGCAGCGCCCGTTCGTGCACGTGCCCCAGGCCCCAGAAGTCATAGCCGTGCGCCGCGAGCCGCTCGACCCGGCACGGGGCGTACGGCGCGTGGTCGAACCGGCCGTCCGCGCTCGTGTGCAGCAGCCCGACGTTCACCAGCCCCGACACCGGCGCCGGGTACGCCGCCGACAGGTCGGTCATCACCGCGGGCGTCGCGTAGCCCTGGCCGTGCACGGCGAGGCCCAGGTCGTCCAGCACGACCGTCTCCGGCGCGTCGACGCCCAGCAGCCGCACGTTCGACGGCAGCCGCAGCGACTTCGTGATCCGGGACGCCGCGTCGTGGTTGCCGGTCACCACCACGACCGGCACGCCCGCCTCGCCCAGCCGCGCCGCCTCGCGCACGAAGAACGCGCCCGTGGCGTAGTCGTGCCAGTCGCCGTCGTAGAGGTCCCCACCGATCAAAAGCGCGTCGGCGCGCTCGTCCAGGCACAGGTCGACCAGCCCCCGGAACGCGGAGCGCGTCGCGAGCCGCAGCTCGGCGACCGGCGCGGTCGCGTAGGCGGCGAGCCCGTGCATCGGGCTGTCGAGATGGATGTCGGCGGCGTGGACCAGCTTCATACGGGACCGACCAGTCTGGGGGCGGCGACGGACGGACCGGCAGCCCGGACCCATAGGCTGCGTCGGAGCATGCGGCCGACGCTCACCGGCATCGAGCAGGTCCTGGCCGACGCCGGCGGCATCGCCGCGCCGCGCGAGCGCATCGGCCAGCTCCGCCAGCTGCTGGGACAGGAGTTGCAGCACGGCGTCGCCGAGCTCGTCCTCAACCGCTCGGGATATGACCATCCCGTGGTCCTCGCGGCAGCCGCAACAGACGACGGCCGCAGCCTCACCGCCGTCGCGCCGGTCGCGCCCGAGCTGCGCGCCGACCCCGACGTCGTCGACGAGCGCGCCTGGCTGCTGACCGCGGCGCTCGTCGGCGCCCTGGCGGACGCCATGGAGCAGCCCGCGACGATCGAGGTCGGCAGCCTCGACGGGCACTTCCTCGCGCTTCGGGTCATGTCCCCCTTAGGGCGGGCGGACCCGGAACTCGCCCCCCTGGCGTTCGCCGAGGACCACATCGCGCCCGTCGACCGCCTCAAGGCCGTCCTGCTCGCCGTCCCGCCCGCGCTGCTGGAGGACGCCGCCGACTTCAGGCCGCCGATCGGCACCGCGCATCCGCTCAACGTCGCGCTGGAGATCGCCAGGCTCGGCGGCCGCCCGGCCGACCCGGACTCCGCCAGCGAGCTCGAGGAGCAGGTCCTCACCGCGCTCGAGGCGCAGCAGCCGGCCCAGGCCACGCGTCCGCACGACGACCCCGACCCGTCGCGCCGCGTCGCCCGCCGCATCCTCCAGCGCCTCGACGGCATGGGCAAGTGGGGCGGCTACCACACCGACTTCACGCACCTGGCGCGCGGCTTCGCCGGCAACGACCGCGCGCTGGCCGACGAGGTGGGCGAAGCCCTGCTGATCTCAGGGCTGCTGGCCGAGAAGCCGAGCGTGGGGCAGCGTCACGTGTTCCTCAACCCGCGGCGGGCCGCCGACATCCGCGGGCTGATCGAGCGCGGCGACGTCCCGCCCGACCTCAAGCTCCCAGACTGAGCGCGCACGCCAACTGACCGGATGGTCAAGTGCGGAAGCGCACCATCCCGCCTTCACAAGTGCCATATTCCCGTCAATGCCCCAGGTGCAGTCTGTCCTCGACCGGGTCGGCAACGCCGCGCACGCCGTGAAGGTGCTCGCGGACGCCGGCGTCATCCGGCCAATGCGACCGGAGAAGCTGGTCCACATGGCGTCGAACATGGTGCGCTGGGGCCCGACCCCGGCGGCGGGCTACGCGATCTCCGCGGTCCGCCGCCCGGACAAGCTCGGCATCGTCGACGAGCTCGGCACGCTGACCTTCAAGGAGATCCACGAGCGCACGAACGCGCTGGCCAACGCGTGGAGCGACCTCGGCATCGGCGAGGGCGACGGCGTCGCGATCCTGTGCCGCAACCACCGCGGGTTCGTCGACGCGACAGTCGCGTGCTCCAAGTTGGGGGCCAACGCGTTGTACCTCAACACGATGTTCGCGGGGCCGCAGATCACCGACGTCTGCGCGCGCGAGAAGCCCAAGGCCATCGTGTACGACGAGGAGTTCGCCGACCTCGTCGCGGACGCCGGCAAGCGCCGCAAGCGCTTCGTCGCGTGGTTCGACGGCGAGGAGGGCAAGCCGTCGAGCGGCGACCCGCTGTTGGAGGACCTCATCAAGCAGGGCGACACCGCCGACCTGCTCCCGCCGGCCGAGAAGGGCCGCGTCGTGATCCTCACCTCGGGCACGACCGGGACGCCGAAGGGCGCCAACCGCTCCCAGCCCAAGTCGCTGCTGCCGGCCGCCGGCCTGCTGTCCAAGATCCCGCTGCGCGCCGAGGAGCCGTGGATGGTCGCGGCGCCGATGTTCCACTCCTGGGGCTTCGCGCACTTCACGCTCGGCATGGCGCTCGGCGCCCAGCTGGTCCTGCGCCGGCGCTTCGACCCCGAAGGGACGCTCAGCGCGATCGCCCAGCACGAGTGCACGACGCTCGCCGTCGTCCCCGTGATGCTCAGCCGCATCCTGGAGCTGCCGCCCGAGACGATCGAGCGCTACGACCTCCGCTCGCTGAAGATCATCAGCGCGTCGGGCAGCGCGCTGCCGGGCCCGCTGGCGACCGAGGTCATGGACCGCTTCGGCGACGTCCTCTACAACCTGTACGGGTCGACCGAGGTCGCCTGGGCGACGATCGCGCAGCCCGCCGACCTGCGCGCCGCGCCCGGCACCGCCGGCCGTCCGCCGTTCGGGACGATCGTCAAGTTGTATGACGAGGACGGCGACGAGGTCGCCGACGGCGAGACCGGCCGGATCTTCGTCGGCAACGAGCTGGTCTTCGACGGCTACACGGGCGGCGGCGGCAAGGCCATCATCAACGGCCTGCTGTCGACCGGCGACGTCGGCCACTTCGACGAGGGCGGCCGGCTGTTCGTCGACGGGCGCGACGACGAGATGATCGTCAGCGGCGGCGAGAACGTCTTCCCGCGCGAGGTCGAGGACCTGCTCAGCCACCACGAGGCGGTCGACGAGGCCGCGGTCGTGGGCGTCGCCGACGACCAGTTCGGCCAGCGCCTGCGGGCGTTCGTCGTGCTCAGCGGCGGCGCGAGCGAGGACGACCTCAAGGCCTACGTGAAGTCCAACCTGGCGTCCTACAAGGTGCCGCGCGACATCGTGTTCCTGGAGGAGCTGCCGCGCAACGCGACGGGCAAGGTGCTCAAGCGGGAGCTGGCCGAGCACGACGCGGGCGCGACCAAGGCGTAGGCCTACGGGACGACGACCGCCGCGCCCTCCAGCGCGCCCGACCGCAGGTCATCCAGCGCCTGCTGGGCGTCCGCGAGCGCGTAGGTCGTCACCTGCGGCCGCAGCGGCACCCGCGGCGCGAGCGCCAGCAGCTCGTGCCCGTCGGCGCGCGTGAGGTTGGCGACCGAGCGCAGGACGCGCTCCTCCCACAGGTCGGCGTAGGGGAAGGACGGGATGTCGCTCATGTGGATCCCGCCGCAGACCACGACGCCGCCGGGTCCGACCGCGCGCAGCGCGATCGGGACCAGCTCGCCGGCGGGGGCGAAGATGAGCGCGGCGTCCAGCTCGACGTCCGGGCGCTCGTCGGTCCCGCCGGCCCACAGCGCGCCCTGGGACCGCGCGAACGTCTGACCGCGGACGTCACCCGGGCGCGTGAAGGCGTAGACCTCGCGCCCCTCCCAGACCGCGACCTGGCAGACCAGGTGCGCCGCCGCGCCGAACCCGTAGAGGCCGACGCGCGCCGGGTCGCCTGCGGCGCGCAGCGTCCGCAGCCCGATCAGCCCGGCGCACAGCAGCGGCGCGACGTGCACGTCGTCGAGGTCGTCGTGCAGCGGCAGGCAGAAGCGATCGTCGGCGACCGTCCACTCCGCGAAGCCGCCGTCGATGTCCTTGCCTGTGAACCGCGCGGCCACGCAGAGGTTCTCTTGGCCGCGCGCGCAATAGGCGCAGGTGCCGTCGGTCCAGCCCAGCCACGGGACGCCGACCCGCTCGCCGGTGTCGGCCCGCTCGCCGACGATCTGATGGCCGAGCACCAGCGGGGCGTGCGTCTGCTCGACCTCGCCGTCGGTCACGTGCAGATCCGTCCGGCAGACCCCGCAGGCTTTGACCCGCAGCAGCACCTGGCCGGGGCTCGGCTCGGGCTTCGGGAGTTCGACAGAACGCAATCGCGTTCGGGGAGCGTCCAAGACCATGGCTCGCACAGCACCATCTTCTACCCTCGGTAGGGCGATGTCCGCGCGAACCGACACCTTCGACCTCGGCCCGCTGCACCTGCGCGCCGGGGAGGCCCGCCATCTCGAGCTCGAGGTCCCGCTCGACCACTTCGAGCTGAGCAACGAGCGCTACGACGTCACGCCCTCGCCGATCCCGGTCACGCTCGACGCGTCGCGCATGACCGGCGCCGGCTGGGCGCTGCGCCTGCGCCTGCGCGCGCAGCTCAACGGCCCGTGCATGCGGTGCCTGGAGCCCGCGTCGCCGTCGTTCGAGGTCGACGCGCACGAGGTCGACCAGCCCGGCGACGGTCCGGAGCTGGACTCGCCCTACGTCGACGGCGAGGTCGTCGACGTCGCGGCGTGGACCCGCGACGCGCTCGCGCTGGCGCTGCCGGCCAACATCCTGTGCACGCCGGCCTGCCTGGGCCTGTGCCCGGAGTGCGGCGAGAACCTGAACACCGCCGGCCCCGAGCACCACCACGAGAAGGCGCCCGACGCGCGCTGGGCGGCGCTCTCCCAACTCAAGTTCGACAACTAGGTGAGGCGGGGCTTCTACCGCAGCGCCTTCACGTACGCCACCGTGTCGAGCCCCATCGGCGGGAAGACGCCGCGGCGGCCGTCGCGGGTCCAGCCGAGCGCGGTGTAGAGCTGCTCGGCGGGGGAGCCTTCGAGGGTCCAGAGCTGGGCGCGGTCGTAGCCGGCCGCGAGCATGGCTGCGTCGGCGGCGTCGAGCATCTGGCGGGCGATGCCGCGGCGCCAGTGGTCGGGGTCCACGAAGACGGCGGAGATATGGGCCAGGCCCGGGACCGGTGTGCGATCCTCACGGGTCGCGGTCCCGCGTGCGAAGGCGATCGCGCCGACGATCGCCTCGTCCTCGACCGCGACCGTGATCCACGCCCCGGAGCGCGCGAACCGCACCTCCCACTCGAGCTCCTCGCCCTCGGCGGCCGGCATCGGCGTCTGTGGACCGGCCCACGCGCGCTGGGTCTCGTCGCAGCGGCGGACCAGCCGCGTGAGCTGCGGGACGTCGGCCCGCGTCGCCGGACGCAGGGTGACCGCCATCAGAGGTACGCCCCGCTCGGGAGGTACGGCGCGAGGGGCCCGACGTCCCCGCGCGCGAAGATCGGGCCGTCCGGCGTCAGCGACAGCCCCATGTCGAGCGCGACCGCGACGGCCCAGTCGTTGCCCTGGCCGATGAAGTCGACGTGGACGGACTCGCCCGGCGCGCCGGCCGCGAAGCAGGACCACAGGAGGTCGGCGGCGGCCTCGTCGTCGCGCGCCGCGACGAGCATCGGCGACCCCTCGCGCGCGACTGCCCAGCCGCGGCCGTCGACCACGAGCAGCCGCCCGCCGGTGCGCACCATCTCGCCGACGTCTTCGGCGTGCGACGCCGTCCGGACGTGGCGCGAGACCGCGGCGATCAGCTCGGCGTCGTCCTCGACGTCCCCGGCCCGCGCCGTCAGCCCGGCCGGGATGCGCGCGCGGTTGATCTGCCCCGCCGCGGCCAGGCACGGCCGGATCGCGAACCCGGCCCGGAAGTAGCGCCGCAGGGCGCGCGGGTCGGTGCTCGACAGGATCATCGCGCCGCGCCGCCCCTCGGCCCAGCGCAGCGCGCCGGCCAGCAGCGGCCCGCCGATGCCCTGGCCCTGGAGCCCGTTCTTGACCGCGAACAGCGACAGCCCCCACACGTCCTCGCGCACGAGCGCCAGCGCGAGCCCGACGACCTCGCCGTCGTGCGCCTCCGCCACCCACGCGCCCTCGGGATCGGTCCGCAGCAGGTGCGCGATGCGGCCTTCCGAGCGGATCCGGTGGCGCTCGCGCTCCTCGTCCGACGAGGGTTGGAACTCGACGGGGTAGAGCGCGTTGAGCGCGTCGCGGCCGACCTGCGACGCGGCCGCGACGTCGTCCGGGGTCATCGGGCGGGGAGCGGGGAGGGGAGCCACGGCGAGCCAGTCAACCACGCCGGACGGCGGTCCGGTCTCCGGTCCGCTACCCTTCGGCGTCGCTCATGGCCGTCCCGAAGCAGAAGCAGTCGCACAGCCGCACGACCAAGCGTCGTTCGCAGCACAAGATCACGGCGCCCGCCTACAACGAGTGCCCGCAGTGCCACAGCCCGCGGCGGCCGCATCGCGTGTGCCCGCAGTGCGGGTTCTACGGTGGGCGCGAGGTCCTCGCGCCCGACCAGCACGGCCACAGCCACGACTAGGGCGATGGCTGAGGCTCCGGAAGGGGCCGAGCCGGTCGTCGTCGCGGTCGACGCCAACGGCGCCGACCTCGGTCCGGCGGAGGTCGCGGCGGGAGCCGCCATCGCCGCGCGGCAGGGCGTCCGGTCGATCCTCTTCGGTCCGGCCGAGAAGTTCGGGACCATCGACGCGCCCGACGGCCTCGTCGAGATCGTCGACGCGCCGGTCTCCATCGCCAAGGTCGCCGATCCGGTCAGCGCGGCCCGCTCCACGAAGGACGCCTCGATCGTCCTCGCCGCGAAGGCCGTCGCCGAGGGCCGGGCCGACGCCCTCGTGTCGGGCGGCTCCACGGGCGCGGCGCTCGCCGCCGGCCTGCTCAACATTAAGCGCTCGCCGGGCATCCACCGTCCGGCGCTCGCGCTGCCGATCCCGGTTCCGGGCGGCCGTCCGCCCGTCACGCTCCTGGACGTCGGCGCGAACACCGAGGTCCGGCCCGAGCACCTCGTCCAGTTCGCGTTCATGGGCGCGGCGCTGGCCAAGACGGTCCTCGGGATCCAGCGCCCGCGCGTCGCGCTGCTCTCCAACGGCACCGAGGCGATCAAGGGCACGCCGCTGGTCCAGGAGGCCTACCGGCTGCTCGCCGAGCGCGCCGAGACCTCGTCGCTGGTCGACTTCGCCGGCAACACCGAGGGCAACGTGATCATGGACGGCGACGCCGACGTGGTCGTCGCCGACGGCTTCACCGGCAACGTCGCGCTCAAGCTCATCGAGGGCGTGTCCTCCGCGACGCTGCGCTCGATCCGGGAGGCGGCGATGAGCTCGTCGCGCGGCAAGCTCGGCGGGCTGCTGCTGCGCTCCGACCTGCGCGCGCTGCGCGCCGAGATCGACCCCGAGGCCCAGGGCGGCGCCTACATGTTGGGCCTGCGCAAGCTCGGGATCGTCCCGCACGGCCGGTTCACGCGCGTCGGCTTCGGCCAGGCGATCCTGCTCGCGGCGCGAGGCGTGCGCAACGACGTCGTCGGCCAGACCCACGGCGCGCTGGACGACGCGGGCGCGCTCAAGCGTCCGGTGCCGCTCGCGTCCGCTCCGGCGTCTACGGTTAACACGCAGCCATGACCCGCGAAGACGTCTTCACCCTGATCCGCAACCACCTCGCCGACGAGCTCGACGTGGATGCGCAGCGGATCGAGGAGCCGACGCGCTTCAAGGAGGATCTGGACGCCGATTCCCTGGACCTCTACACGCTGGTGCAGGAGCTCGAGGACTCCTACGGCGTGAAGATGTCGGACGAGCAGGCGGCGCAGATCCTCACGGTGGGCCAGGCGGTCGACTTCGTCCTCGCCCACGCGCCTTCGGGCGCCGCATAGCCGCTTGCAGAAGCTTCGCGATCTGCTCGACGAGGTCCCCGAGGACCTCGCACGGCAGGTGTTCACCCATGCGTCGTGGACGGCGCGCCGGTCGGACTCGTACGCGCGCCTGGCGTTCCTGGGCGACAGCGTGCTGGGGCTGGCAATCACCGCGCACATCTACCCGCTGCTGGAGGCCGAGCGCTACGGCGCCGGCCGGCTGACGAAGATCCGCGCGCAGACGGTGTCCGGGCCGTCGTGCCGCAACGTCGCCGAGCGCCTCGGCGTGCCTGAGCGCCTGCGGGCCGCGGCGCCCGAGGGCGCCGAGCAGACCACGGCGCTGATGGAGACCGAGCGGGTCCTGGCGTCGATCATCGAGGCCGTCATCGGCGCCTGCTTCCTGCACGCCGGCTACGAGCGGACGGCGGCCGCGGTCGTCGAGGCCTTCGAGCCCGAGCTCGAGCACGCCCTGGAGCATCCCGTCGATTACAAGTCGACGCTCCAGGAGAGGCTCGCGCAACGCGGCGAGGTCGTCGCCTACGAGGTCATCGCCGAGACCGGGCCGCCGCACGACCGGACGTTCGAGGTCGGGGCGGGGGTGGAGGGTCGGGTGCTCGGGACGGGGTCGGGGCGGTCGAAGAAGCATGCTGAGCAGGAAGCGGCGCGGGTCGCGCTCGAGGGGCTTGAGACGGACGACGCGGCGTAGGCGGGGCGGCGTCGCGTAGGGCGTCGTTTGCGACAGTGCGGCGGGGCGGGCGTTGTTTGCGAGCAGTGCGGCGGGGCGGGGCGGTGCGCCCCTCGGCGTCGCGTCGGGCGTCGGGGCGGGCCTCGCTGCGGGCGTCGTTGGCGAGCAGTGCGGGCGCTGGTCGTGCTGCGGGGCGGGGTTTGCTTCGCATCTAGGGCGTGAGGCAGTAGCGGTGATGCTCCGCGCTGTCGGTGTGGCTCGGCCTCGTGGTGCTTCCGGGGCGGGTTCGGGCCCGAATTGTGGGATCGCGAGGGTCGCGGGCACGTTGACCGGGATATCCGCAGTCCAGGTGCCCGGCACTGCGGTGATTTCGCGTAGCTGTCGTGCTTCTCGCGGTCAGCGGCATCTAGCCCGCGCTATGCGCGGGTTGGATGCCACTCGGCACGATTCGCCCCCGAATCCGTCCCGCGCGGCGACGAATCGCGTGAAATCCGCCATAGACGCGGGTTTGACGCGATTCGGCATCCATTCGGGCGCGAACCCGAGGCGAATCGCACATAGGCCGCCATATGCGCGGCCCATGTGCGAACCACGGCGCTTCGGGGCCGAACTCGCCCCGGAAGCACCAGCGAGGACGAGCCACACCGGCCGCGTCCGCGCCACCCCAGCGCCCTCACGCCCTAGATGCCAAGCAGACCCCGCCCCGCGGCACGACCAACGCCTGCACTGCACGCCATCGACGCCCGCACCGCGGCGCGCCACCCCGGCGCCCCGCAGCGCCCCGCCTCCAAAATCCCCTGCACACCACGCTTCGGCGCCGAACGTCCGGGGCAACCGGCACCATGTGGGGGTGCATCTGAAGTCGTTGACCCTGAAGGGCTTCAAGTCCTTCCCCGACCGCACGAAGCTCGAGTTCGGGCCCGGTGTGTCGGTCATCGTCGGTCCGAACGGGTCCGGCAAGTCCAACATCACCGACGCCGTGCTGTGGGCGATGGGCGAGCAGTCGCCGCTCGCTGTGCGCGGCCAGTCGATGCAGGACGTCATCTTCGGCGGCGGCCGCGGCGTGCAGGCGCGCTCGTCGGCCGAGGTCGAGTTGGTGCTGGACAACTCGGACGGCACGGTCGACCTGCCGGTCGGCGAGATCTCGATCCTGCGGCGGCTGGACCGGTCCGGCGACGGCGAGTATCGGCTCAACGGCGCGAAGTGCCGGATGGTCGACGTGCTGGAGGTCCTGAGCGACACGGGCCTGGGCAAGGAGATGCACTCGGTCGTGTCCCAGGGGCGCGTCGAGGCGATCGTCACGTCCAAGCCCAAGGACCGGCGCCTCCTGATCGAGGAGGCCGCGGGCCTGGGCAAGCACCGCAAGCGCCGCCGGCGCGCGCAGCTCAAGCTGGAGCGCACGCAGGACAACCTGGACCGCGCGCTGGACGTCGAGCGCGAGGCGCGCTCGCGGCTGCGCCCGCTCAAGCGCCAGGCCGAGGCCGCCGAGCTGCACGAGCGGCTGGAGCGCCAGACGGTCGAGGCGCGCTGGGAGCTGGCGCGGGAGACCGTCCGCGCGCGCCGCGCCGAGATGGCCGAGGCGGTCGCGAAGGTGACGTCGTCGCGCGCCGAGCGCGAGGAGGCCCAGGGCCAGCTGCGCGAGGTCGCGGCGCGCCGGCAGCTCGCCGAGGAGGCGCTGGCCAAGCGCTCCGAGCAGCGCGAGGCGCTGGCGCGGCGCGTCGAGCGCGCGCGGTCGGCGGCCGGCCGGATCGAGCTGCGCCTCGAGCGCACGCGCGAGACCGCCGAGCAGGTGGCCGAGCGCGCGCAGTCGCGCGAGCGGCAGCTGGAGGCGCTTGCGTTGCAGGCGGCAGACGACCAGCCGGACGAGAACGGGCTGGAGCGCATCGAGTCGATCGAGGCGCAGCTGGCCGCACTGGACGAGGACCGCACCGCCGCGCTGGAGCGCGAGCTGCGCGCGCTGGACGAGCAGCGCGCCGCCGCAGCCGCGCGGGTCGTGGAGCTGAAGGTCGACGTCGACGCCAAGCGCGAGCAGCTGGCCGAGGCCGACAAGGCGTGCGAGGTCGCGCGGCAGGCGCGGCGGGCGGCGGAGACGTCGGCCGAGGCCGCGCGCCGCGAGGCCGCGAAGGTCGGCGCCGAGCTGGCACGCGCGAACCAGTTCCTGCGCTCGCACAGCGGGCCGGCGGGCAGCGCGCGGTCGCTGAGCGACGACCTCGAGGTCGAGGCCGGCGCCGAGCTGGCGCTGTCGGCCGCGCTGGGCGCGCGCCTGAGCGCCGCCGTGGTCGCCGACCGCGCGGCGGGCGCCGCGTTGTTGGACAAGGCCAAGCGCGACGGCGGCCGCGCGCTGGTCGCGGACGCGGCGGCGGCCCCCGCGTCCGCCGGCGCCCCGCCCGTCGCCGGCGCGCGTCCCTTCGTCGACCTCGTCCGCGGCCCCGAGCCCGCGCTGTCGCTCGCGCGGCGGCTGCTCGCCGACGCCTGGCTCGTCGAGTCGCTCGACGCCGTCCCGGACTCGTTCACCGGCGTGGCCGTCACCAAGGCCGGCCGCGCCTGGCTCGGCGCCACGCGCGAGCTGCAGCAGGCCGCCGAGGGCGGGGCGGAGCGCGTCCTGGCGATGCGCAACCAGCGCGATGCGCTGATCGCCGAGTCCGAGAAGCACGTCCAGGCCGAGCACGAGGCGTCCAAGGGCGTCGAGGCCGCGACGCACGCCGTCTCCGCCGCCGACGCCTCCCGCGACGTGGCCGAGCGCGAGCGGCGCGACGCCGAGCGCGCGTACGCGGAGGCCAAGGAGTCCGAGCGCCAGGCCGCGTGGCTCATGGACGAGCGGCGCAAGGCGCCCGAGCAGGGCGAGGCCGCGGTCCGGCGCGCGCAGCTCGAGGGCGAGCTGGCCGCCGAGCGGCGCGTCGCCGAGCAGGCCGCCAAGGCGCGGGCCGAGCGCACGCAGCGGATCGCCCAGCTCGAAGCCCAGCTCGCGCGCGACACCGCGCTCGGCCCGGCCGCCGGCCGCGTCGCCGATGTCCTGGCGATCGTCCACGAGGCGGTCATGGAGCGGATGCGCGAGATGGAGGGCCTGCTGGCCGCCGACCGCGCCGAGGGCGAGGGCGTCGCGCAGGAGCTGCGCGCGTGCGCCGCCGCCGAGGCCGAGATCC
>DATDMD010000212.1:0-7574 GCA_036518975.1 Baekduia sp. | reverse complement strand
GACGACGCCCGCCCGCCCCGCACTGCTCGCAGACGACGCCCGCCCCGCCCCGCACCGCTCGCAGACGACGCGCCCGCGCCGCGGTAGACCCGCCCCGCTAGCCCTTCACACTCAGCGTCCTGCGCACGGTCGTCGCCGCGGTCCCGTCCTTGGGACGGGCGACGACCGTGAGCGTCGCGTGCGTCCGTCCGTGCGCACGCCTCAGCGCGCGGGCCCCCGCGCGGGTGAGCCTCAAGGTGATGGTCTTGGTCCCGGCGCGGGTGGCGCTCGCGTGGGCGGTCGCGAGGGTCGTGCCGGCGCGCTTGAGGGTGAGCGACAGCGCGCCGGCGCGCTTGACGGTGAGCTTCACGCTCGCCTTGTTGTTGTGGAACGCCAGGGCGCGGGTGGCGACCGAGAGGCGCGGTGCCCTCGCCCCATCCCCGCTCGTGCCCGCGCCCTGCGTTCCACCGGCCGGCGAGGAAGGGGAGCTCCCCGGCGCGCCCGGCTGGGTCGGCGCGCCGCTCCCTCCCGTACCACCGGACGCACCGCCCGTCCCGCGCACGACCGTGATCGCGTGCGTGGTGGCGGACGACGTCTGGCCGCGGTCGTCGACGTACCGCAGCGCGACCGCGTAGGACCCCGGCGTGTCGTAGTGGTGCGTGACCGACGAGCCGGTCGTCTCGAACGAGCCGTTGCCGTCGAGATCCCACTCGTAGCGGGCGATCGAGCCGTCGGGGTCGGTGAAGCCCGTCGGCGTGAACGTCACGACCTGGCCGGTCTGCGGCTGCGTCGCCGACGACGTGAAGTCCGGCGTGGCGAGCCGGTCGCCGGCGGGCGGCGGCGAGCCGGGCGGCGGCGGGGTCGTGCCGCCGCTGACCGTCACGCTGCCGACCATCGACGCGTGGATCGCGCAGTGGAACGTGTGCACGCCGGGCGTGCTCAGCGTGAACGCCATGCTGGACCCGCTCCCCTGCGTCGGGAAGTCCCCGCCGTCCCAGACCAGTGGATGGTTGGCGAACGCGCCGTTGAAGGTGACCCTCTCGCCCGGGTTGATCGTCACGTTGGCCGGCGTGTACGGCGCGGCGGCCGTCCCCGTCGGGAACGTGATCGTCTGATCCGCGGCCCGCGCGCCGGCGCACGCCACGCCCATCACGACCGCCACCACGAGCCCTTCGCGCAGACCACTCACGTCTCGTGAGACACCACGCGGCGACCATCCTTCCCGCGGTCGTCTGCGTCAGCCGCGCTCCAGGCCGTCCCAGCCCCAGCGCGGCACCGCGGCGCCGCGCGGGACCTCCGCGCCGACGGGCGCGTAGACGAGGACGTCGGCGACCGCCCAGCGCATGTAGTCGTGCAGGCAGGCGCGGAACGCGGGGTCGTCGGGCAGCCCGGCGTCGTCCAGCGCCGCGTCGAAGCAGCGCACGAACCGCTCGCCGAGGTCGGTCATGTCGCCGTTGTGGGCGTGCATGAGCAGCAGCCCCGACTGCGTCCCGCCGCACGCGGCCGAGTACGCCGGCGGCCCGCCGAGCACCTCGCCCCAGTAGGCGGCCAGCCGCGCGACGTGCTCGGGGTGCTGGCCGGGATGCGAGAACGGGTGGTTCAGCTCGGGGTCGGCCAGGCACCGCGCGTGGTGCGCCTCGGCGAGCGCGAGCAGCGCCTCCTGTCCACCGGCGAACACGAAGAGCGACGGCCGCATGCGACCAAGCTAGAGGATCTTGCGGATCCCGCCGATGGCCGCCGCGTTGCCCTTGGCCAGCGCGGCGCCCCGCCCGGCGGCGAGGCCCGGCAGGCCCTTCGGGGCGATCGCCATCGTCCACGTCAGGCGCGTGCGCGCGCCGCCGTCCAAGTCCTCCAACAGGAAGTCCTCCGCCAGCCCGTCCAGCAGCGGCCGGGTCTGGCGGGTCACGCGGAACGTGGCTCGGCGGCCCTCGTCCCAGCGGTAGAACTCCTCCTCGATCGTGTTGACCTTGAACATCCGCAGGCGGCGGATCGCGCCGACCGTCTGCGGCCGCCGGGTCACCCACGTCAGCTGGTCGATGATCGGCGCCCACGACCACATCGCGTCGGACCCCAGCGCCTCCCACACACGGGCGGGAGGCGCGTCGAGGTCGACGACCGCCGGGACCACCAGCGGGGCGGTCTCGAAGAACCGGTCGTCGATCGGGGGCAACGTGTAGGCCATGGGCGCCGACTCTAACCGTCTAGCTGAGGCGCTCGACGATCATCGCCTCGCCCTGGCCCTGGGCGACGCACATCGTCTCGAGGCCGATCGTCTTGTCGAGCGTCTCGAGGTCGTTGAGCAGCGTGGTCATGATGCGCACGCCGGTCATGCCGAACGGGTGGCCGAGCGCGATCGCGCCGCCGTGCGGGTTCAGCGTGTCCAGGTCGATCCCGACCTCCGACGCGATCGGCAGCACCTGCGCCGCGAACGCCTCGTTGAGCTCGGTGATGTCGATGTCCGACGCCGTCATCCCGGCGCGGTCCAGCGCCTTCTTGATGGCCCCGATCGGCGCGACGCCCATGTACTCGGGCTCGTTGCCCCACGTGGCCGCGGTGATGATGCGGGCGCGCGGCTTGAGGCCGAGCTCCGCGGCCTTGTCAGCGCTCATGATGATCGCGGCGGCCGCGCCGTCGTTCAGCGGGCACGAGTTGCCGGCCGTGACCGTGCCGCCCGGCTTGAACGCCGGCTCCAGCGTCGCGAGCTTCTCGTAGGTCGAGGACGGGCGCGGGCCGTCGTCCTTGGCGACGACCGTGCCGTCGGCGAGCGTGACCGCGACGATCTCGCGGTCGAACACGCCGGCCTCCTGCGCGGCGACGGCGCGCTCCTGCGAGCGCTGGGCGTAGCGGTCCTGGTCCTCGCGCGAGACGCCGTACTGGTCGGCGACGTTCTCGGCGGTCAGGCCCATCGCGATGTACGCGTCCGGCTGACCGGGCTGCTTGCCCTGGAGGTTCTCGTTCTGGTCCTCCGGATGCGCGGCCTCCTGCGCGGCGTTGTAGCGCGAGACGAACTCGACGCCGCCGGCGATGTACACGTCGCCCTGGCCCGCGGCGACCGCGTTGGCGGCGTTGCGGATCGCGTCCAGGCCGGACGCGCAGTAGCGGGAGACGGTGGAGCCGTTGGTGTTCTGGCCGAGCTTGTCGCTCAGCAGCACCGCGATGCGGGCGATGTTGTTGGCCTGCAGGCCCTGCGGCAGGCCGCAGCCCGCGATGAGCTCTTCGACGGTCGACGGATCGACGCCGGGGTTGCGCTCGAGCAGCTGGTCCACCACGAACGCGAGGGTCTCGTCGGGGCGCAGCGAGGCGAGCGAGCCCTTGAAGGCTCGGCCAACAGGCGTCCGGACGGCGTCGACGATGACGGCTTCGGGCATTTTGGATATGTCCTCTCGGAGATGAAAGCCCGGCGGTCGCACACCACGGGCAGGTTTATCCCCCGGCGGTCGCACTCCACGGGGCCTACGAACTACAGGATACCCGCCGATAGCCCGATCGGGCTATCGACGATCCGCGCGGGACCCTAGCGGAAGATCTCCCAATAGGAGCGCGCCACCATGCGCCGGACGAACGGGGTGGTGTCAATTGGCAGGTCGTCGTGCGGCGCCCACACCACCCGCGCGATCTCGGCGGCCGACGGCGAGACGGTGCAGCCGGGCCTGACCTCGGCCGCGAAGACGTGCAGCACCTCGCGCTTGAAGTCGTTGCGCGACGGCACCTCGGCGATCTTGAACGCTGAGGTCGGCGCGACGTCCAGCTCCTCGCCGAGCTCGCGGCGCATCGCCACTTCGAGGTCCTCACCGGCCTTGACGAACCCGCCGGGGAGGTCCCAGTGGTGGCGCCGCGCGTAGGTGTGGCGGACGAGCAGGACGCGGTCGCCGCAGCGGACGACGACCTTCAGCCCGGTCGTGCGCGGGCGCGTGACGAACCACCACGGCCGCAGCGTGAGGTAGCCGGCGCGGTAGGCGAGCCGTAGCGTGCGCGTCGACACGCGACGGCGCAGCTGATCCTCCACGGCCTCGACGACCCGCGGGGTGAGGGACGCGCGTTCGCTCATCGGCAACGCGCCAAGGCTAGACCGTTCGCGCGGTCGTCAGGACAGGTGCTTGCCGAGGAGGCCCGCATGGGCGGCGACGTCGCGCGCGTAGGCGTCGAACGTCGACGCGTACATCGCCTGCGGCCCGTCGCAGAGCGCGTGCTCGGGGTCGTGGTGGACCTCGACGATAATGCCGTCCGCGCCGACCGCCGCGGCGGCGCGCGACAGCGGCGCGACGAGCCGGCGGTCGCCCGCGGCGTGCGACGGGTCGACGACCACCGGCAGGTGCGTGTGGAGCTTCAGCCACGGGATCGCGCCGAGGTCGAGCGTGAAGCGCGTCGCGGTCTCGAACGTCCGGATCCCGCGCTCGCACAGGATCACCGCCTCGTTGCCCTCCTTGAGGACGTAGTCGGCGGCCATCAGGAGCTCGTCGAGCGACGACGACAGCCCGCGCTTGAGCAGGACCGGCTTGCCGAGCTTGCCGGCGACCTCCAGCAGCGCGTAGTTCTGCATGTTGCGCGCGCCGATCTGGACGACGTCCGCGTGCTCGGCGATGACGTCGGCGTGCGCGCTGTCCAGCAGCTCGGTCACGACCGGCAGCCCGGTCTCGGCGCGCGCCTCGGCCAGGATCTCCAGGCCGGGGACGCCGAGGCCCTTGAACGCGAACGGCGACGTGCGCGGCTTGAACGCGCCGCCGCGCAGCATCGCGGCGCCGCCGGCCTTCACGGCGTGGGCGACGGCCAGCGTCTGCTCGCGGCTCTCGACGGTGCATGGGCCGGCGATGAGGCAGAAGGTGTCGGGCGCGCCGATCGTCCGGCCGGCGATCGTGAGCGTCGTCGGCTCGTGGTGGCTCAGCTCGGACGACGCGAGCTTGTACGGGCGCGAGATCGGGACCACGCGGTCGACGCCGCCCATGCCCTCCAGGCCCAGCTCGGCGACGCCCTCGGGGTCGCCGATCGCGCCGATCGCGGTCGTCAGCTCACCGGGCATCACGCGCACGTGGACGCCGGTCGTCCGCAGGCGCGCGACGACCGCGTCGATCTCCGGCTGCGTGGCCTGCGGGGTCATCACGATCATCATGGGCGCTAGCGGATCCTAGATGAGGTATCGCGCGAGACGGTCCGGGCGATCGGCGGTCCGGGTGGATGGCTGACGCCGCACGGTTTCGCCGCCGATCCTGGTTGGATCGGCAAGGAATCGGGTGGTGTCAGGCGCCGCCCGGGCCGTCGAGCGGCCGCACCGTCTCGCGCGATACCTCATCTGGACCGCGAACGTCTGCGGATTCCCCCACTCGCCGCCGGCTGGCCGGCCGCATGGTGCGCGACCGCCGCGTTGGTCATCCTGAGCAGCGTGTTCCGGCGCATCGCCACGCTTCCCCTGACCGCCCAGCCCTGGAAGGACCTGGCCTACATCTCACTCGGTCTCGCGTCGGGGATCTTCGGGCTGACGTGGTTCTTCCTCGGGCCGGCGCTGTCGATCATGTTGATCATCACCTTGATCGGGATCCCGAAGCTGTACGGCGACTTCTGGATCACGCGCTGGTGGTGCGACCTGGAGCGCATGCGCGGCGAGCTGGCCGGCGTGCCGGTGCCGCGGTCGCGCCGGGTCTGGGTGGGCGACAGCTTCCTCAAGCGGCTGCGCAGCCAGATCTCCGACCCGATGACGTGGCGCGAGCTCGTGTGGCTGCTCCTGGTCTTCGGGATCGGGCTCGCGTCGTTCATCGCGGGCGTGACGGCGTTCTCGATCGGCCTCGGGTTCATCACGCTGCCGCTCTGGGGCTGGTCGCTACCCGACGACGGCGTGGAGCTGGGGTTCACGCACTTGACTGAGGTCTGGCAGTACATCGCGTTCGCGGTGGTCGTCGGGCCGCCGGCGCTTGTCGCCGGGACGTGGGTTCTGCGCGGCAGCACGTGGGTCCAGGCCAAGCTCGCGCAAGTGCTGCTGGAGGGCGCGGCCGAGGAGCGGATCGCCGAGCTGCGCGAGTCGCGGGCCGGCGCGGTCGATGCGGCGGCGGTCGAGCTGCGGCGCATCGAGCGCGACCTGCACGACGGCGCGCAGGCCCGGCTCGTCGCGCTGGCGATGGAGATCGGGATGGCGCGCGAGCAGATCGAGCGCGACCCGGACGCCGCCGCCGCGATGCTCGCCGGCGCGCACGAGGACGCGAAGACCGCGCTGGCCGAGCTGCGCGACCTGGCGCGCGGGATCCACCCGGCGATCCTCACCGATCGAGGATTGGACGCGGCCGTGAGCGCGCTGGCGGCCCGCTGCTCGGTGCCGTGCACGGTGGCGATCGAGCTGGACCGGCGGCTGCCGGCGGCCGTCGAGTCCGCCGCGTACTTCACGATCGCCGAGGCGCTGGCGAACGTCGCCAAGCACAGCGCCGCGAGGCGCTGCGAGATCGCGGGGACGATCGACTCAGGGTGGTTGGTCGTCGAGGTGCGCGACGACGGGCGCGGGGGCGTCGACGAGGGTGCCGGGACCGGGATCGCGGGGCTGCGCGGGCGAGTCGAGGCGTTGGACGGGCGGCTGCGGGTGACCGACCGGGGCGTCGAGGAGCCGGACGGCGGCGGCGCCGGGCCGGGACACGGGACCATCCTGCACGTGGAGCTGCCATGCGGATCGTGATCGCCGAAGACCTGGTGCTGCTGCGCGACGGGTTGGTGCGGCTCTTGACCGCGCACGACCACGAGGTCGTCGCGGCGGTGGGGGACGGGCCGTCGCTGGTTTTAGCCGTACAGGAGCATCGGCCGGACATCGCGATCGTCGACGTCCGGTTGCCACCGTCCCAGCGCGACGAGGGGTTGCGCGCCGCGCTGGAGGCGCGGGCGCTGGTCCCCGGAACGCCGGTGTTGGTGTTGTCGCAGTACGTGGAGGAGTCCTACGCCGCGGAGCTGCTGGCCGACGGCACCGGCGCCGTCGGGTACCTGTTAAAGGACCGCGTGGCCGACCCCTCCGACTTCGTCGCCCAAGTCGCCCGCGTCGCCGACGGCGGCACCGCCATCGACCAGGAGGTCGTCGCCCAATTGCTCGCCCGCCGCCGCGCCGATGATCCCTTGGAGGAGCTGACGCCGCGGGAGCGGGAGGTGTTGGAGCTGATGGCGCAGGGACTGTCGAACGCGGCGATCGCGGGGCGGTTGGTGGTGACGGATGGTGCGGTCGAGAAGCATGTGACGAACATCTTCGGGAAGTTGGGGGTGCACACGTCGCAGGGTGGGAACCTGCGGGTGTTGGCGGTCTTGGCGTGGCTGCGGGCGGAGGGGCCGGGGGCTTAGCGGAGGCGACGCCGGCGTTGGTGGCGACCAGCGCAGGCGTTGGTCGTGCTGCATGGCGGGGTCTGCTTCGCATCTAGGGCGAGGGAGTCTGCGTGGCTCTCCACGCTGTCGGTGTGGCTCGTCCGGGTTGGTCCTTCCCGGGCGAGTTCGGGGCCGAATCGCCGGGACGCCGGCGGTCCGTGTCGTCTCGTGGTGAATAGTTGACGACGAGACGACACCGACCTCCGCGCGGCGATCCGTGTCGTTTCGAACGTCCATATGACGTCCAAAACGACACGGACCTCGGCGCGGCGCGA
>DATDMD010000211.1:0-8613 GCA_036518975.1 Baekduia sp. | reverse complement strand
CGACGGCGTCGCGGTCCCGCCGTCGGGGACCGGCTTCGGGTCGCTGACCGAGGTCGGCGACGAGCGCTCGCTCGTGTGCTTGGAGGACCTCGTCGGCGACGACGCCGGGGCCGTGACGCGCGGCTGGCGGATCCTCGAGGTGGGCGGCCCGCTGGACCTCGGCCTGACCGGCGTCCTCGCCTCGCTCGCCCCGCCGCTGTCGGACGCCGGCGTGCCGATCTTCCCGATCGCCACGCACGACACCGACTGGATCCTGCTGCCGGGCGCGCAGCTGGACGCCGCGGTCGCGGCGCTGCGCGACGCGGGCCACGACGTGACCGGGCACGACGCGGGCGGGTCCGCGCGGTAGCTCGGCAGCTCGGTCAGACCAGGTCGTCGACCGTGACCCGCAGCGCCTTCGCGAGGTCGGTGGCGGTCGAGAGCGTCGGATCCGCGCGGACGCCGCGCTCGATCCGCGACACGGTCGTGGGGTGGAGCCCGGCCCTGCGGGCGAGCTCCTCGACGGTCCAGTGCCGTTCGATCCTATGGCGACGGAGGTTGTCGCCGAAGGCCATCACGACTGTCGCGCTGCGCGCTTGCGTCGGCATGTCGACGAACACTATCGTGTCCCTGACTGGTCTGCCGCGGTTTGGTCGGCGTTCCTCAGGGGATCGCGGGCTAGAAGCCGACCGCCTCGAAGGCCGCTTCGCGGCCCGGGTCCTCCTCGAAGCGGAAGCGATCCGGGGAGACGCCGCGGGCCTCGGACAGCTCCAGGGCGATGCGCTGGACGAGGATCGTCAGCGGGAAGATCGACAGCGGCTCGCCGAGGGAGGTCTCGGCGAGGCGGACCACCTGCGCGCCGGTGGCCGCGACCGCGTCGGCGATCTTGGCCGTGCGCGCGGCCATCGGGCCGCCGCCGTCCAGGACGACCAGCGTGTCCTGCGCGTCGAGCGCGACCGCGGGGCCGTGGAAGAACTGCTCGGACGAGAGGCCCTCGGCGGCGACGTAGGACGCCTCGCGGATCTTCAGCGCGCCCTCGGCGGCGGTCCAGGCGTTGGGGCCGGCGCCGATCAGCTCGACGAGGCGGCGCGGCGGGGCGATGAGCGGCGCCGGGCGGCTGGCCAGCGCCGCGTCCACCGCGTCCGGGACCGCGTCGAGGTCCCCGAGGTCGGCGCCCAGCGCGGTCGCCAGCTGCGCCAGCCGCGCGAGCGCGGCCGTGTGGCTCGCGGTGTAGGCATAGGACTTCTCGGGCGCGACGGTCTCCAGGTCACCGCCCGCGCCGATCGCGCTGACGTGGACGGTCTCGGCACCCGCCGCGCGGGCGCGCGCGAGGACCTCCATCGTGTAGCCGGTGTGGCCCGTGTGGCTGAGGACGACCACGCCGCTTGTCTCATCGATCGGGACATCGTAGGGCGCGAGGTCCGCGGCGTGGGCGGCGGTCGCCCGGACGCCGGCGGCCCGCAGCAGCCACGCGCCATGCTCCGCCGCATGCCAGCTCGTCCCGATCCCGACGAGCAGCACGTCGCGCCCGCGCAGCCGCTGCGCCGCGGCGCGCACCGGCACGTCGTCGGCGAGCACGCGACGCAGCTCCTCCGGCTGGGACTCCATCGTCGAGCGCATGTGCGAGGCCATGCGCGCGGACGCTACCGCCCTACGCGGCGGCGGTCGGACGCGGGCCCGGGTCGGGCAGCGGCGTCAGGCGCGCCTCGATCTCCTCGCGGCGGTCCTCGAACTGCGGCGGCAGGATGATCCTGCGGCCCAGCTCCTCGACCGGCGAGTCGATCGTGAAGCCCGGCGCGTCGTCGGCGATCTCGAACAGGACGCCCGACGGCTCGCGGAAGTAGATGGACTTGAAGTACGTGCGGTCGATGATCCCGCTGGTGTGGACGCCGGCCGCGGTCAGGTCGTCCTGCCAGCGCGGGTGCTCGGCGACGGTCGTCCCCCACGCGATGTGGTGGACCGACCCGCCGGACTGGCGGCCGCGCTCGGCGGGCGCCGGGTCGTAGGCGATCCAGCCGCCGCGGCGCTCGCCGCGCAGCGTCCAGACGTCCTCGTCGCCGGTGCGCTCGGCGCCCAGGACGCGCTCCAGCAGCGCGCCGCTGCGCGCCGGGTCGGTCGCGTAGGCGCGCACGCCGTCGAAGCCCTGCAGCGCGTGCTCGGCGGGGATGTCGGCCGCGCCGGCGACCAGCGCCGCGTCGCCCGTGGCGTTGACGACGAGCTCGTGCTCGAGCCCCTCGGGATCGCTGAACACGACGGAACCCTCAGCGCCGCGCGCGACCGGGACGTCGAGTGCCGCGAGGCGGTCGGCCCAGAAGTCCAGCGCCGCGGGTGCGCCGACGCGCCAGACGATCCGGTGGATCATCCCCGCGCCCGTCCGGCCCGGGATCGCGTGCGGGTACTCGAAGAACGTCATCTCCGAGCCGGGGTGGCCCTGCTCGTCGGCGTAGAACAGGTGGTAGACCGACGGGTCGTCCTGGTTGACGGTCTTGGCGACGAGCCGCAGGCCGAGGGCGCGCGTGTAGAAGTCGAGGTTGCGCTGCGCGTCGCCCGTGATCGCGCTGATGTGGTGGATGCCCTGGAGCTGCATGGAGACCTCCGCGAGGCGTGGTGGGAGATGGTTGCTGGCGCAATCAATTATAGCGCGGCGCCGGGGTAGAACGAGCACCCCGTGAAGTAGTCGCCGGCCGGCGAGGCCAGGAAGGCGACCAGCTCGGCGCGCTCGTCCGGCACGGCGCCCGCGCGCGGCCGGATCGCGGTGATCCGGACGCCGAAGCGCGCCCACTCGACCGACAGCGTGCGCGCGGCGTTCTCCAGCGCCGCGCCGACCGCGTTGGCGTGCTCGCCCGCGTCGGCCGCCGGGGCCAGGAACACGACCTTGCCGCCGGCGCGCGCGCCCTCGCCGTCCCCGATCCACCCCGCGTTGACGACCGCGCGCACGACGTTCCACCCGTCGTCCACCGCGCGCCGCAGCCCGGGCATGCCGCCGCCGGCCTCGGCGAACTCGGAGGCCGCGTCGACCACCAGGACGTCGATCGCCCCCAGCGCGCCGACCGCCAGCGCGACCGCGTCCTCGTCGGCGAGGTCGCCGTCGACCGTCACGACGCGGGCGCCGAGCGCGGCGGCGCGCTCGCGCTCGGCGGCGCCGTCGCCGACGACGCAGACCGTCAGGCCTTCGAGGACTCCGGGGCGCAGGACGTCGAGCACGGTCGGGGACCCTATCTGGAGGCCTCCGCCTCGCGGATCGCGTCGCGGCGCGGGCGCAGCGTCGCCTCCACCAGGACCAGCTCGTCGAGCATCGCCGCCGCCGCCTGCTCCATGATCTCGTTGGCCCGCAGGACGCCCAGCTCGTCGATGAACTGCGGGTGGAACGGGATGTTCACCGCCTCGACCAGCGGGACCATCCTCAGCGTCGTGACGACCTGCTTGAGTTGCTGGACCGCGCGCGTGCCCGCCGCGACGCCGCCGTAGCTGACGAAGCCGACCGGCTTGTGCTGCCACTCGAAGTGCAGGTAGTCGATGGCGTTCTTCAGCGGCGCCGTCATCCCGTAGTTGTACTCGGGGGTGACGAAGACGAACGCGTCGCCGGCATCGACCAGCGCCGACCAGTCCTTGGTGTGCTGGTGCTCGTAGCGGCGCAGGCGCGGGTGGTTGGCCTCGTCGAGGAACGGCAGGTTCACGACGGCGAGGTCGACCAGCTCGACGTCGAACGCGCCGTGCGCGCGGGCGCGCTCCACGAACCAGTCGGCGATCGGCTCCCCGGCGCGGCCGGGACGGGTGCTGGCGAGGATGACGTGGAGCTTGGGCATGGCGGGTCCTTCGTCTCGGAAGTGTTACGACGGTGCACCGGAACCTTGCCCGGGGTCGTGGGGTTGTGAGCGGTGAATGCGCCGCCCCATCATCGTCGCCGTCCTGCTCGCCACGTGGATCCTGGCGCCCAGCGCGCACGCGCGGGTGATGCTGGCCGCGACGGGCGAGCCCGTCGCCACGCTGCTCGACGTCCAGTCCGGCAAGCTCGTCGCGCGCGTGCCGGTCGGGGGCGCGACGGGCGCGGTCGCGATCGCGCCGGACGGCGCGCGTGGCTACGTGACCGCGGGCGCGGGCGTCGCGGCCCTGGACCTCAACGCCCGCGCGAAGGTCGGCGCCGTCGGGCTCGCGGGCACGCCCACTGCGCTGGCGCTCGCCGGCGGCGGGACGCGGCTGGTGGTGGCGCGGCCGGGCGCGCTCGACGTGATCGACCCGCTGGCGATGACGATCGTCCGCTCGGTGGCGCTCGGCGCGCGCGCGAAGCGCCCCGCGGCGCTCGCGGTCTCGGCGGACGCCGCCAAGGCCGTCGTCGTGATCGACCGCGAGCGCGTCGCGATCGTCGACCTCCTCGGCGGCGGCGTCCGGCGGCTGCGGCTGGCGGGCGTGACCGGCGTGGCGTTCGCGCCGACGGGGCGCAACGCGTTCGCGCTCAGCGCGACGAAGAAGCGCACGGAGCTCGTGACCGTCGACACCGCGCGCGGCAAGCTCGGCCGCGCGATCCGGACGGCGCCCGGGCCGGGCGCCAGCTTGGCGGTGACCGGCGACGGCAAGCACGTGGTCGCGGGCGCCGGCGCGGGCTCGCGGGCGACCGCGGTCTTCGACCTCCCCCGCGGCCGCGTCGCGGCGCGCGTGGCGACCGGGACCGGTCCGGGCCATCCGGCGGTCGCGGCCGACGGCGTCCGGCTCTACACCGCCGACGAGCGCGCGGGGACGATCAGCGTCCTGAGCGCGCTGTCGTTCCGGCGGCTGTCGGTCCGGCGCTACGCGTTCCACCCGCGCGCGCTCGCGATCCAGGCGGGCGTCGGGCTGGCGAGCGGCACCGAGGGCCCGGACCGGCTGACCGGCACGCGGCTGGGCGACCGGCTCCTCGGCCTCGGCGGCGACGACACGCTCCTGGGCGGCCGCGGCTCCGACCTGCTCTACGGCGGCGCCGGGAACGACTCGCTGGACGGTGGTCCCGACAACGACAAGCTCTACGGCGAGGACGGCAACGACCGCCTCTTCGCGCAGGCCGGCAACGACACGCTCGACGGCGGGCCGGGCAGCGACTACGCCAACGGCGGGACCGGCGACGACGAGGTCTACGGCGGCGACGGCGACGACTCGCTGGACGGCGGCGACGGCGACGACGTCGTCGAGGGCGGCGCGGGCAACGACCGCATCGTCGAGCTCGGGCTGGGCAACGACATGCTGTTGGACGGCGGCGACGGCAACGACTACATCGACGGCAACCGCGGCACCGACGTCATCGACGGCGGGGGCGGCGACGACACGCTGCTCGGCGGCCCGGGCGGCGAGAAGATCGACGGCGGCGACGGCAACGACACGATCGACGGCGGGGACGGCGGCGACACGATCTTCGGCCGGCTCGGCGCCGACTCGATCCGCGGCGACGCCGACCGGGACACGCTGTACGGGTCCGAGGGCGACGACACCATCGACGGCGGGTCGGGCGACGACCGGCTCTCCGGCGGCGACGGCAACGACGAGATCGTCGCCGGGCCCGGCAGCGACACCGTGTCCGGCGGCGCGGGGCGCGACGACATCCGCGTCGCCGACGGCGACCACGACGTCGTCGACTGCGGGACCGGCCGCGACACCGTGTACGTCGAGGAGGACGCGCCGACGCGCGACACGCTGCGGTCGTGCGAGATCGTCAAGCTCGTGCCGGCCGAGACCGCGACCGACGCGCCGACGGCGTCGAACAACATCTTCGGGACGGCCGGCAACGACACGCTCTTCGGCTCCGAGGGCCCGGACTCGCTGTTCGGCAGCGACGGCAACGACGTGCTCTTCGGCAACGGCGGCAACGACTACGTCGACGGCGAGAACGGCGACGACGAGCTCCACGGCGGCCTCGGCGACGACGCGCTCCACGGCCGCGGCGACAACGACGTGATCCTCGGCAACGAGGGCAACGACTCGATCACCGGCGACCGCGGCAACGACACCATCAACGGCGGCCCCGGCAACGACACCATCAACGGCAACCTCGACGACGACATCATCGCCGGCGACGAGGGCGACGACCGCATCAACGTCGTCGAAGGCGGCTTCGACCGCGTGTCCTGCGGCGACGGCAACGACGTGGTCTTCGCGGACGCCACGGACGAGATCGCCCCCGACTGCGAAGACGTCCGCCGCTGAGGGTTCAGCGGCCGACGCGCAGCTCCGCGGTCGAGCGGCGCTGCGCTCCGCCGCTGGCCGCCTGCGCCGTGACGACCACGCGGGCGGTCACCGTGCGGTGGCGGGACTGCGCGCGGCGGACTGCGGCCCGGACGGCCGCGGTCACGCGCAGGGTCACGGTGCGGGGCTTCGCGGTGCCGCCGGCCAGCGCGATCGTGCGTGGCGTGCTGCGGCCCAGCACCGCCGCGCCGCTGCGCAGCGACACCTGCACCTGCGCCTGGCAGGCGACCGCGCAGGCCACCGAGGCGCGGACGGCGCCGGTCCGCTGGGGCCGCTGCCCCGCCGTCGCCTTCAGGGTGACGCCGACCGCGTCGCACGCCCCCGCGCCCTGCTCGATCCGGTACAGCCCGCCGTCCAGCGACGTCACGTACACGCGGCCGCAGCCGTCGGTCCCGAACGACGTCATCGCCTGCTTGACCAGGCCGGTGTCGACGTCGCTGACGACGCTCCCGCCGCGCACGGTCGCCGCGCGGATCGTCCCCTGGTTCAGCGCGCCATACAGATACTGACCGGTCAGCGCCGGCAATCCGGGGTCGCGGACCACGACGCCGCCGATCAGCGCGTTCCAGTTCTCCGGCGCGTCGTGCGAGCGGACGATCGCGGGTGGCGTGCAGCAGCCGGCCGGGGCGCCGCCGGGGTCCGGTCCCGCGGCGAGCCCTTCGAAGAACGGCCAGCCGAAGTCGACGCCCTTGCCTTGTCCACCTGCGGCCGGCGCGACGTCGACCTCCTCCCACGCGTAGTCGCCGACGTCGGCGATGTACAGGTCGTGGGTCACCGGGTCGAACGAGAACCGCCACGGGTTGCGCAGGCCGTAGGCCCACACCTCGCGCGCGGCGAAGCCGGGGTTGTCGGCCGGGATCGTGCACCCGCCGCCGCAGCCGTCGCCCGGCGCCGGGTCGATCCGCAGCAGCTTCCCGAGCAGCGCGTCGTAGCCGGCGGCGGCGTCGTCGGCCGCCGGGTCCAGCAGCTGCGAGTTGCGCCCGAAGCGCGCCGCGTCGCCGCCGTCGCCGGTCCCGATCCAGAGCTTGCCGTCCGGCCCGAACGCCAGCTGGCCGCCGTTCTCGTACGCCTCGGCCCGGTGCGGGATGCGCAGGACGATCCGCTCGCTGTGGACGTCTGCGTGGTCGGCGTCGCGGCGGCGCAGCTCGCTGACCACGACGTCCCCGCCGCCCTTGGCGGTGTAGTAGACGTACAACTTCCCGCTGGTCGCGTAGTCCGGCGCGAACGCGAGCCCGAGCAGCCCCTGCTCGCTGCCGGCCTGCACGCGATCGGTCAGGTCGGCGAAGACCGACGTCGTCCGCCCCCGCAGCTCCGCGATCCGCCCGCCCTGCTCGACCACGAACAGGCGCGTGCGATCGCCCGGCGCCGCCACTACGCCGACGGGGCTGTCGAACTGCGCGACGCCCACCAGCGACAGGCCCGACGGCGTGTCGGCGCCCGGCGACGTCGCCGGCAGCGCACCGACCAGCAGCAGCAGCGCCGCCACCAGGGCGGCGAGGACCGCGGCGCGGCGCAACCTAAGCGGCCGCGGTGCCGCGCTTGCCGGCGCGACGGAGCGCTCGGCGCTCCTCGCGGACGCGCTGCACGATGGTCCGCCGGCCGTACGCCTCGAGGCCGTTGTACAGGACCTTGATCGCGTCGAAGATCTCGTCGGCCACGGCCTGCGCGCGCTCGCGCGTGGGCTGGTCGTCCTGCTCGTAGCGGAACGGGTCCCCGTACTGGATCGTGACCTTCGGGAACTCGAGCTTCTTCCAGTTGCGCACCTTCGAGGACCCGTGGATCGCGATCGGCACGATCGTCGCCCCGCTCTCCAGCGCCAGCCGCCCGATGCCGGGCTTGGCCTGCTCGGCGAGCTTGCCGTCGCGCGACCGGCCGCCCTCGCAGTACATCGCCAGGCACCCGCCGCGGCTGAGGATCGAGTGCGCGGTCTCGATCGCCTCCTCGTCGCGGTGCCCGCGGCGGACCGGGAAGACGCCGCCGTGGCTGTAGACGAACTGCATCGGCGGCTTGAAGAGCTGCGACTTGGCCATGAACCGGACCTTGCGCCGGACGGCGCCGCCGACGAAGAAGTGGTCCATGAACGAGAAGTGGTTCGGCGCGAGGATGACCGGGCCGGTCGGCGGCACCTTGTCGGTCGAGATCGCGCGCGCCCGGAAGAACGACCACTGGTACAGCAGGGTCAGCGACCGCACGGCCTCGTAGGCGAGGTCCGGATCACGCGTGCGGGCCCGCTCGTGGAAGCGGTCGAAGTAGGTCTTCGGGCGCTCGTCCAGATAGACCTGGGCCTTCATGGGGGCCAGCTGCGTCTCGTCGCTCACGATCTGACAATCGTACTCGTGCGCGCGACGGCAGGAGCACCCGGGGTGCGCCACATCGAGGCTGTCCCTCCTCGATGTGGCGCATGGTCCCCGAGCGTGCTCCGGG
>DATDMD010000210.1:0-36198 GCA_036518975.1 Baekduia sp. | reverse complement strand
GGACGGCGTCGCCGGGACCGGGGTTCTCGAAGCGATGGGCCAGATCGGCGTCGAAGGTGCCGGTGTCGCCCTCCCCGAGCGCGTGCTCGGCGCCGTCGATGTGCAGCGTGACGGTGCCGCGCTCGACGACCGCGATCTCGCGCGAGCCGGGCTCGTGCATCGGCGGGTCGCCCTCGCCGCCGGTGGCGGCGCCGGGGCCGAGCTCGTGGCGCGACAGCTCGGCGCGCTGGCCCGGCAGCGGCGGCGTGAGGATCTCGAAGGCGTGGCCGGCCGCGCCGCCGCCGCGGCGGCGCTCGGCCTGGCGGACGATCGAGACGGAGTCCGCCTCGTCCAGCCGCAGGAGCTGGGAGAGCCGGAGATCGAGCCCGTTGGCGATCCTGCTGGCGACCGCGAGCGTCGGGCTCGTCTCGCCGCGCTCGACCTGGGAGAGCATCGGCGCCGAGACGCCGGAGCGCTCGGCGAGGTCACGCAGGCTGAGGTCCATCGCCTCCCGCAGCGCCCGCACGCGCGGGCCGATCTGGATCTGCTGGTCGAGCTGCTGGTCGGCGACGGCCATGGCGAGGGGCGTACGTTATCACGTACAAACGTCTGATGGGAGTCGAGATCGCTCGCGTTGGACACTAGATTGCGGGCATGGCACCTTCCGCGTTGACCGGACCGGACGTGCTGGTGCTCGCCGGTGGTGGGATCGTCGGCGAGGCCTGGATGCACGGCGTGCTGGCCGGCGTCGAGGACGCCGCGAGCGTCGACTTCCGCGACGTCGAGGGCTACGTCGGCACGAGCGCGGGCTCGATCGTCGCCGCCCGCCTGGCGGCCGGCCGCCGGCCGCCGCGGCCTCAGGACGGCGGCGCCGCCGAGGCCGCGCCGGGGCTCGCTGAGGAGGCCGCCGAGGCCGCGGAGGCCGAGGCCGACGGCGACCCCGGGCTGCACGGGCTGCTGCGCGACGCGGCGCGGGTCGGCTGGGCGCTGACCGCGCCGGTGACCGGCGCGGCGCTCGCGCTGTCCGCACCGGCCGGCGCCCTGGCGCGCGCCGCGATCCTCGGCCGCGCGGCGGGCCACGGCCGGCCGCTCACGCCGCTGCACGACCGCGCCGCGCGCTGGGGCGCGCGGTTCGACGGTCGGCTACGGATCTGCGCCGTCGACCGCCGGTCCGGCCGGCGCGTGGTCTTCGGCGCGCCGGGCGCGCCGCCCGCGACGGTCGCCGAGGCGGTGACCGCCTCGTGCGCGATCCCGTTCGTCTTCGCCCCCGTCGCGATCGGCGACCGCGAGTACGTCGACGGCGGCGCGTGGTCGGTCACGAACCTCGACGCGGCGCGCGCCGGGCGCGACACCTACATCCTGTGCCTGGACCCGGCGGCCGGCCTCGGCGGCCACGACCGCCGCGCGGCGGCCCTGCGCGGCGCGTTCCGCCTCGCCTCCGAGCTGGAGATCCAGGGCCTGCGACGGCGCGGCGCGCACGTGCTGCACATCGCGCCCGACGCGGACGCCGCCGGCGCGATGGGCACCAACTACATGGCGCCCCAGCGCGCGGCGCCGGCCCTGACGGCGGGCTACGCCCAGGGCCGGCGGCTGGTCGAGACGTCTACTTCTTGACGACCGACACGGCCGCGGTCCCGCAGTCGGTGCGGCCGAGCACCTTGACCGTGAAGCTCCCGCGGCGCTCCGGCTTGACCTTCAACTTGGCCTTGCCGTCGCGGGCGGTCTTGCCGGAGGCCAGCCGCTTGCGCGACTTCGCCTCGGTCGCCACGACCTTGACGGCGCGCAGCGGCTTGCCGCGCAGCGCGACGTGGACGGTCAGCGACGTCTTGCGGCCGACGCGGACCTTCTTGGCCGACGACTTGACCACGCACGCCCGCGGGGGCGCGCCGGGCGCGGACGCGGCCGGCGACGACGCGGTGGGCAGGCCCGCCGCGGCGAGCTGCTGGCCGGCGGCGATCGGCGTGATGGGCGGCCGGCTGGACGTCCCGTTCGCGTCGCTGTCGGTCGTGCTGGCCGTCGGCACGGTGTCGGGCGCCGACGTCGGCGGCGGCGCCACGGTGGTGACGGGCGGGTGCAGCGCCGCGTCGGAGAGCTGCGCGACGTAGTCGGGCGACAGCGCGCCGCCCCAGATCCGGACGAGGTCGACGTCACCGGTCAGCGGCAATGCGCAGGAGCCCTGATAGGTCCCTACGTACGCGTCGTTGGACGTCAGGGCGTAGGCGATGCTCCCGGTCGCCGGCATCGGGGCGCCGACCGGCCGGCCGTCGAGGTACAGCCGCACCGAGCGGCCGTCGTACATCCCGACCGCGTGGTGCCACTCGCCGTTCCAGACGTCCGCGGGCGCCAGGGCGGCTGACACGGTGTAGGACCTGCCGTTGAACACGTAGAACGCCAGGCCGCCGTCGGCCGCGCTGTACAGGCCGTAGGAGCCGGCGAAGCAGGACTGGGCGCCGCGCGAGACGACGTAGCGGAACGTCCCGGGGCTGCCCGCGGCGCGCACGACGGCCTCGATCGCGATCGTCGGCGGCTCGAGCTGGGTGACGTCGGGCAGGCGGACGTAGGCGCGGCCGTCGAACTTCAGGGCGCCGCCGGACGCGCCGGCGATCCGCACGGGGTCGCTGGGGTCGGCCCCGTCGGTGGAGCCGAGGCGGCCGTCGAGCCCGAACGGGCCGTCGTCGACCGCGGTCTGGCCCGCGCCCTCGTCGAAGCGCCACTGGCCGATGACCGTGCTCGTGTCCGCGGCCGCCGTGGCGGTTATGACGCACAGCGCTCCCAGCGCTGCCAGCAGGACCGCCGACACCCGCGCGGCGGCCTGCTTCCCCCATCGTCCCTGCATCGATCCCCCAAGTACGTCCTAGTGGCACCTGAAAGTACAGGTTGGGGCGGCGTTCACAAATCGTCCACCTGGCCAGCCGGCCAGGTGGACATTCCGGTGTCTTACGGCGTCTGCGCGAGCTCGGCGTCGGTGGCCGCTGCGGCCTGGGCCTTGCCGACGGCGTTGCTGAGCGCGCGGACGTAAGCGATCGCGGCGGCCTCGATGATGTCGGTCGTCACGGCCTGGCCGGCGCCCGTCACGCGCGCGCCGGTGAGGACGCCGGGCGTGTCGGACTTCACGGCCTCTTCGGGCGCGCCGAGCTCGACCACGACCGACACCTCGCCGAGCGCGTCCTGGCCGCCGGTGACCGCGTCGACCCGGAACTCCCGGAGGCGCGCGTCGATCTTCGTCGCGCTGTTGATCGCGCGGAAGATCGCGTCGACCGGGCCGTCGCCGTTGAACGAGCCCTCAACCACGGTGTCGTCCGGCGTGCGGACGGCGACCTTGGCGAACGGCGGGCGCCGGTTGGAGGCCTCGACGTCGAACCACTCCAGCGCATAGCCGGCGTGCGCGTCGGCGCGCAGCTCGTCGGTGACGAGCGCCTCGAGGTCGAGCGCGGTGACCTGCTTCTTGCGGTCGGCGACCTCCTTGAAGCGCTCGAACGCCTGCTTGAGCTGGGCGCCGTCGACCGCGTAGCCGAGGTCCTCCAGCGCCTGGCGCAGCGCGGCGCGGCCGGAGTGCTTGCCGAGGACGAGCGAGTTCGCGTCCAGCCCGACGCTGCGGGCGTCCATGATCTCGTAGGTCTCGCGCGCCTTCAGGACGCCGTCCTGGTGGATCCCGGACTCGTGCGCGAACGCGTTGCGGCCGACGATCGCCTTGTTGGGCTGCACCGAGTAGCCGGTGAGGCGCGAGACCAGGCGCGACGTCTTGGCGATCTCGGTCGTCACCGCGCCGGTCGTGTAGCCGAGCCGGTCGCGGCGCGTGTGCAGGAGCATGATCAGCTCCTCCAGCGCCGCGTTGCCCGCGCGCTCGCCGATGCCGTTGACGGCGCACTCGATCTGCCGGGCGCCGGCGCGCACGCCGGCCAGCGAGTTGGCGACGGCCAGCCCGAGGTCGTCGTGGCAGTGGACCGACAGGACCGCGCCGCGCAGGTCGGGGACCAGGTCGTACAACTTGGTCAGGAAGGCCGCGTACTCGTCGGGCGTCGTGTAGCCGACGGTGTCCGGGACGTTGATCGTCGTCGCGCCCTCGTCGAGCGCGATCTGGACGACCTCGGCGGTGAACGCGACCTCGGACCGCGTCGCGTCCATCGGCGAGAACTCGACGTCCTCGCACAGCCCGCGCGCCTGGGCGACGGCCGCGCGCGCCAGGCCCTTGACGTCCTCGCGCGTGGACTGCAGCTGGTGCTCGATGTGGATGTCCGAGGTGGACAGGAAGGTGTGGATCCGAGGTCGCTCGCTGTCGCGGATCGCCTCCCACGCACGATCGATGTCGGCGGCGTTCGCTCGGGCCAGACCGCAGATGACGGGGCCGGCGACCTCGCGGGCGATGGTGCGGACGGCGTCGAAGTCGCCGGGCGAGGCGATCGGGAAGCCGGCCTCGATGATGTCGACCCCGAGCCGCGCGAGCTGCTGGGCGATCTCGAGCTTCTCGGCGGTGTTCAGCGAGATGCCGGGCGACTGCTCGCCGTCGCGCAGCGTGGTGTCGAACAGCAGGACGCGGTTCGGGTCTTCGGGCAACATGTCGTGCTTCTCCGTTCTCAGGTGGCTCGGTTCGCTTCTTCGGACTGGTTCGCGGCTTCTGGCGGCCGCCACGCGCAGCTGATCCCCCTAGCGGGGGAGGAGCAGAAGAAGTCGAAGGTCGAGCAAGCGGAACGACATGTGGTCGCTTCCGAGCCTAGCAGCCGCCGCCTACGGCACCAAGACGACCTTGCCCACGTTTTCGCGCGCGGCCAGGATGCGGTGCGCGCGGGCCGCCTCGGCGAACGGGACGGCCGCGTGGACGACGGGCGCGACCGTGCCGTCGGCCAGCGCGGCCGACAGCGGCGCGATCCACGGCTCGAGCGTGCCGCGGTCGTCCCAGAGCCGCAGCATGTTCAGGCCGATCACGGCCTTGGACTCGCTCATCTGCTTGATGAGGTTGAACCCGCGCAGCATCCGGACGGCCTGCGGCGCGGCGGTGCGCAGCGAGCGCGTCTCGCCCGACGACACCGACGACGCGCCGTAGGCGATCAGCCGGCCGCCGGGCCGCAGCAGGTTGTAGGAGATCTGGAACGAGCGGCCGCCGATCGCGTCGAGGATCACGTCGTAGGAGTCCAGGCCCTTCCACCACCTGCCGCGGCGGTAGTCGATCGCGCGGTCCAGGCCGAGCTCCGCCAGCCGGGCGTGCTTGCCCGGCGACGCCGTGCCGTGCACCTCGGCGCCCGCGGCCTTCGCCAGCTGCAGGGCCGCGGTGCCGACGCCGCCGGCCGCCGCGTGGATGAGCACGCGCTCGCCGGCACGCAGTGAGCCGTAGCCGTGCAGCGCGGCCCACGCCGTGCCGTAGTTGACCGGGATCGCGGCGCCCTGCTCGAAGCTCAGCGCCTCCGGCAGCGGGATCACGTCGGCCGCCCCGACGTCGACGCGCTCGGCATAGCCGCCGAAGCGCGAGCCGGCCATCACGCGCTCCCCCACCCGCACCTTGTCGACGCCGTCGCCCACAGCCTCGACCACGCCGGCGACCTCGTAGCCCACGACGCACGGCGGCTTGGGCGCGTCCTCGTACAGCCCGATCCGGGCCAGCGTGTCGGCGAAGTTGATGCCGGCCGCGCGCACGGCGACCGTCAGCCGCCCCGGCCCGGGCGCCGGCGGATCGGGCCGTTCCTGGACTTCCAGGACCGACGGGTCTCCGTGCTTGGCGATGACGACGGCGCGCATGGCGCGCGAGCCTAACGGCCGGACCTAGCGCGCCGCGACGGCCACCTCGGCCTCGGGGACGACCGCGTCGGTCTCCGGCGGCTCCTGGAGCGCGGTCGGCCGCGCCGCCTCGAAGTACGGCCGGCGCCGGAAGAAGCCGCGGTAGCGCAGCGCCGCGAAGCCCATCAGCACGACGCCGGCCAGCAGGCCGCCGATGCCGATCAGGACGGGGATCTCGATCCCGTGCCAGGGCTTGGTGTAGTTGTAGCCCTGCGCGTAGCCCTTGGTGCCGTAATCGATGTAGGCGTACACGAACACCACGGCCAGGGCGACGAAGCCCAGCAGCGGCAGCAGCCCGGCCACGACGAAGTTCTTGATCGAGTGGCTCCAGGTGCGCCGGTAGTACCAGAAGCACGCCAGCCCGGTGAAGCCGTAGTACCAGGCGATCATGAAGCCGATCGCCGTGACCGAGTCGCCGAGCACGTTGTTGCTCAGCTCGTTGACCGCGAGGTACCAGACCGCGGACACGGCGCCCATGGCGATCGTCGCGACGGCCGGCGTCATGTGGCGCGGGTTGACCTGCCCGAGCGAGCGCGGCAGCGCGCCCCAGCGCGCCATCGACAGGGTGGTCCGCGCGGTCGGCAGGATCGTCGTCTGCGTCGACGCGGCGGCCGAGCTGAGGACCGCGATGATGAGCAGCTTGTCGAGCGGCGAGCCGAAGACCTGCTGGCCGAGCACGCTGAGCACGTCGTCGGGGTTGGACGTCAGCTCCTTCTCGCCGCCGTAGGCCTGCGCGGCGAACGACACCACCACGTAGATCAGCACGAGCAGCAGCGTGCTGACGATCGCCGCGCGTCCCGGGCCGGTGTGCGCGTCCTCGGACTCCTCGTTGACGGCCACGCCGGAGTCCCAGCCCCAGTAGATGAAGATGCCGAGCAGGACGCCGTCGATCAGCGCGTGCACGCTGGAGATGTGCAGCGGGTTGAGCCAGCTCAGGCTGATCCCCGCCTCGGTCGGGACGTCGGTCAGCGCGACCTTGGCGAGCGCGACGACGGCGAACGCGGCGAGGGTCGCCACCTCGGCGGTCAGCAGCCAGCGCTGCGTGCGCGCGTTGAGCTCGATGCCGATCACGCAGATCCACGTCATCACCGCGATCCACACCAGGCCGACGAGGGTCACGGCCCACGTCGTGTTCGCGGCGCCGTGCGCGCCGACGAGCAGGAACGTGTAGATCCCGGCGATCTGCGCCAGCGAGGCCATGACGATGACGTCGGCGGCGATGATCGCCCAGCCGGCCATCCACCCCATGTGCGGGCCGAGCGCGCGCGTGACCCAGGCGAACGACGTGCCGCAGTCCGGGTCGGCGCGGTTCATGTAGGCGTAGCCGAAGGCGATCAGCAGCATCGGCACGAACGAGACCAGCAGGACCGCCGGGGCGGCGAGCCCGACGCCCGGCACGGCGACGATGAAGCCCAGCGTCGCGGCGAGGCTGTAGCCGGGCGCGGTCGACGCGACGGCGATGACGACGTTCGAGGCGTAGCCGATCGCTCCGCGCTTCAGTCCCTTCTCGCCGGCGGCGGACCCGGGCTCCATTGGCGCGACGGTAGGCCGCGATCCACGCGCCCCGCTAAAGGGCGCGTGTCGCGGTCGTTGCGCGCTGATGTCGCTCGTGTTGCGCGCCGGGACCTAGCCGCGCGCGGCCGCCCCGGCCATCTCGAGCTCCAGCTCCTCGGTCGCCGTGATGCCGTCGGCCTCGCCGCCGGAGATGTTGCGGTCGCGCCGGGCGAGGCCGCGCTGGAACAGGACGTTGAGGGCCATGAGGGCCAGCACCGCGACGAGCAGCATCGTCGCGAGCACGTTGACCTCGGCCGGCACGCCCTGCCGGGTCGCGCCGAAGATGAACAGCGGGAACGTCTGGGTCGAGCCGGCGTTGAAGCTCGTCACGACGTAGTCGTCGACCGAGATCGCCGCGGCGAGCAGCGCCGCCGACGCGACGCCCGGGGCGATCATCGGCAGCGTGACCTTGCGGAACGTCGCCCACTCGGTCGCCCCGAGGTCCATCGCGGCCTCCTCGACGTGGCGGTCCATGCCCTCCAACCGGGCTCTGACCGTCACCACCACGTAGGACACCGTGAACATGACGTGGGCGATGATGATCGTGACCATGCCCGTGCCCACGTGCAGGGTCAGGAACAGGCCGAGCAGCGCGGCGCCGAGGACGACCTCGGGCGTGGCCAGCGGCAGGAACACGAACATGTCGGTCACGCCCTTGCCGCGGAAGCCGTAGCGGACGAGCGCCAGGGCCATGAACGTGCCCAGCGCGACCGAGATGAGCACCGTGACCAGCGCGATGACCAGCGAGTTCTGCAGCGCCGTCGTCAGGTCCGGGTTCGCGAACGGGTGCTGCCAGTGCTTCAGCGTGAAGCCCTGCCACGTGAAGTTGAAGCGACCCTTGTTGTCGTTGAACGAGTAGAGAACGACGATGAAGATCGGGATGAACAGGTACAGGAGCGCGAGCCCCGACCAGATCCCGAGCACCCAGTTGCGGAGGCGGTCGGACATCAGGTGGCAGCCTCCGTCAACGACTTGGTCCCGAGCAATCGGGCGTAGATCAGGATCCCGACCAGGATCGCCGTCATCAGGATGAACGACAGCGCCGCGGCCGTCGGGTAGTCCAGGATGTTGAGGAACTTGGCCTGGATGACGTTGCCGATCATGTACTGCTTCGGCGTCCCGAGCAGCGCGGCGTTGATGAAGTCGCCGCAGGCCGGGATGAACGTCAGCAGCGAGCCGGCGAAGATGCCCGGCAGCGCCAGCGGCACCGTGACCTTGCGGAACGCGGTCGCGCGCGACGCGTACAGGTCGGTCGCCGCCTCGATGAGGCGCCGGTCGAGCCGTTCGAGCGTCACGTACAGCGGCAGCACCATGAAGGGCAGGAAGTTGTAGGTGATGCCGGCTATGACGGCGGTGTTGGTGGCCAGCAGCCGCCCGTTGTCGGAGATCAGCCCGACGTCCTGGAAGCGGTTCACGACCCAGCCGTTGTCGTTGAGGATCAGCTGCCAGGACACCGTCCGCAGCACGTAGGACGTGAAGAACGGCAGGACGACCAGCAGCAGCATGAAGTTCTTCCACTTGCCGGCCTTGTAGGCGATGAAGTAGGCCAGCGGGAAGCCGATCACCAGGCAGAGGATCGTCGCGATGCCCGCGAAGAGCACCGAGCGGCCGAACTGCGTGCTGTAGTCGGAGATGGCGTGCGAGTACGTGGACCACTCCCACGTGAGCGTGTAGCCGCTCTCCGGGTTGCCGCTCATCAGCGACACGCCCAGCTGGTTGACCAGCGGGACCGCGAAGAAGACGATGAGCCACAGCAGGCCCGGCCCGAGGAACAGGTAGGGCAGCAGCGTGCGGCGGGTCTTGAGGCTCAGGCGCAGCATCGGCTCAGGCCCCCGTCACGTTCGCCATCGCGTTCTGCATCTCCCGTTCCTCGGCCGGCGTCAGCGCCGGGTAGGCGTGCAGCCGGGCGCGGACGTCGTCGGGCGGGAAGATCAGCGGGTTGTTGGCGATCTCGGGGTCGGTCTTGAGCAGGACCTCCTTGGCGCCCTCGACCGGGGTGATGTAGTTGACGTACGCCGCCACCTTGGCCGCCACCTCGGGCTCGTAGTAGTAGTTCATCAACAGCTCGGCGCCGTAGGGGTGGGCGACGTGCTTGGGCATCATCATGTTGTCGGTGAACAGCATGGCGCCCTCCTTGGGGTAGATGAACTCCAGGTCGGGGTTGTCGGCCTGCAGCTGCACCAGGTCGCCGGAGTAGGCGACCGCCACCCACACGTTGCCCTTGGCGAGGTCCGTCGTGTAGTCGTTGCCGGTGAAGCGCCGGATCTGCCCGGCGTTCTTGGCCGTGTTGATCTTGTCGATGGCCTTGAGGATCTGGTCGATGTTGGCCTTCGACGCGTCGATGCCCATCCCGAGCAGGACGAGGCACGCCGAGTCGTAGGGCTCCGACAGGAACGTCACGCGGCCCTTGAACGCCGGGTCGAAGAGGTCGTTCACGCTCTCCAGCTTGCGCCCGGTCTTCTTGGGGTTGTAGCCGATTCCCGTGCCGCCCGACTGCCACGGCAGCGTGTACTTGCGCTCGGGGTCGTAGTTGATCGACTTCAGGTTGGAGACCAGGTTCTTCATGTTGGGCACGTTGCGCTTGTCGATCGGCTCGACGTAGCCGTCGCGCACCCAGCGGGCCGCCATGTAGTCGGTCAGCGTGACGATGTCGCGGCCGATGTCCTGGCCGGTGGCCAGCTGCTGGCGGACCTTGCCGAAGAACTCGAAGTTGTCGTTGATCTCCTCGACGTACTTGACGTTCGTGCCATAGCGCTTGTCGAACGTCTTGAGCGTGTGCTTGTCGATGTACAGCGGCCAGTTCGCCCACACCATCCCGTTGATCGGGCGCTTGGGGTGGTTGACCGCGACCGCGTGCTTGGCGTTGACCTGGTGGGCGGCCTCGCCCTCGATCGAGCACCCGGCCAGCGCCGAGCCCAGCGCGGTCAGGCCGAGCGCCGCGGCGCCGGAGCGCCCCAGGAAGCGCCGGCGCGACATGCCGGCGTCCTTGTCGAACAGCAGGCGCTCGAGCGCCCGCTCGACGTCGCGCTCAGACATCGCGCGCGACGACGAACGTGTGCTGCGGATCCCAGGTCAGCAGCACCTGCTGCCCCACGCCGAGCGAGCTGGGCTGCGCGCCGTCGCGGTTGGGCGCGAACACCGTGAGCTCCTCGCCGCCGGGGGCGGTGACGACGTAGTGGATCGACGTCCCCAGGAACGAGGCGACCGTCACGCGGCCGCGCAGCGCGTTGCGCCCCGGCGGCACGCCCTCGGCCGCCGGCACCAGCTCGATCTTCTCGGGCCGGACGCCGATCAGCACGGCCTCGCCCGGCGCCTCCGACATGCGGGCGCACGGGACGTGGACGGTGCCGTCGGGCGTCTCGACCGTCGCCATCTCGGCGCCGCGCTCGAGCACCTTGCCGCTGACGAGGTTGGAGACGCCGAGGAAGTTCGCCACGAACGCGGTGACCGGGCGCTCGTACAGGTCCTCGGCCGAGCCGGCCTGCTCGATGCGGCCCTTGTTCATGACCGCGATCGTGTCGGCCATCGACATGGCCTCCTCCTGATCGTGGGTCACGTGCACGAACGTGATCCCGACGTCCTGCTGGATGCGCTTGAGCTCGAGCTGCAGCTGCTTGCGCAGGCGCAGGTCCAGCGCGCCGAGCGGCTCGTCGAGCAGCAGGGCCCGCGGGCGGTTGACGAGCGCGCGGGCCAGCGCGACGCGCTGCTGCTGGCCGCCGGAGAGCTGGCCGGGCTTGCGCTTGGCCAGCGGGCCGAGCTGCACCATCTCCAGCGCCTCGCCGACGCGACGCTGCGCCTCGGCCTTGCCGACCTTCTTGCGCTCCAGGCCGAAGGCGACGTTGCGCTCGACGCTCAGGTGCGGGAACAGCGCGTAGGACTGGAACACCGTGTTGACGTCGCGCTTGTAGGGCGGCAGGTCCGTCACGGTCTGGCCGCCCAGGTAGACGACCCCCTCCGACGGGTCCTCGAACCCGCCGATCATGCGCAGCGTCGTCGTCTTGCCGCAGCCCGACGGGCCCAGGAGCGCGTAGAACGCCCCGCGCTCGATGGACAGCGTGAGGTCGTCGACCGCTACTGCCTCGCCGAAGCGCTTGGTCACGCGCTCCAGATGGATGTCCGCCTCAGCCGACGCGCTCGCGTCGACGCGAACCCCTTCGGGGGTCGCGGTCGGTGTCCCCTCCATGATGGTGGCCCTCCTCGAATGGCCTAGTACTGCTGCCAGCATGCCAACCCTAGGCAGAGCTGGCAGGGCCAGTCAACGCGCTTTGCGACTGCGGGGCGCCGGTTCGGCCAACCACTTGTCCGAACCGGCGTACGGCCTCGCCACCGTGGACTCGACGTTCCGACACCGGGTACCTTGCGGATCGTGCCACCGCGCAGCACCGGTATGGCGAGCGCGGACGCCCAGGACGACTTCCTGCGCGCCCGGCGGCAGCTCGCGCTGTCGCGGCTGCGGCGCTGGCTGCGACGCGAGCCGGGCGACGTCGACCACATCCTCCCCTTCGACGAGGTCGTCGCCGCGCTGGGGCGGCGGGAGGAGCGCGACGCCGGGCGCCAGGTGGTCCCGCTGGACGCGATCGTCGGGACCGTCGACCGCCTGCGCGGCTTCGACCGCCACTTCCGGCCGACGACGCCCGAGGTCCGCGCGCGCTGGGAGCGCATCGCGGCCGCGATGCGCCGCGGCGAGCCGATGCCGCCGGTCGACCTCTACAAGGTGGGCGAGGTCTACTTCGTCCGCGACGGCCACCACCGCGTGTCGGTCGCCCGCGCGCTCGGCCACCACGACATCGACGCCCGCGTCACCGAGGTCGTCACGCGCGTCGGCGCCGGCCGCGACCTGCTGCGCGCCGACCTGCCGCTCAAGAGCCACGAGCGCGTGTTCTTCGAGCGCGTCCCGCTGCCGGCGCAGTGGCGCGACCGCGTGCGGCCGAGCGACCCGTGGGACTACGCCGCGCTGGCCGAGGGCATCGAGGCGTGGGGCTGGCGCTACGCGCAGGAGCACGGCCGGCTGTTCGACCGCCGCGAGCTCGCGCGCCGCTGGTACGAGGAGGAGTACGTCCCGGTCCTCACCATGCTGCGCGACGCCGGGATGCTCGGCCGCGGGACCGAGGCCGACGCCTACATGCGGATCGGGGCCGAGCGCTACAAGCTGCTGCGCACGCACGAGTGGAGCGAGGACGTCCTCGCCCGGCTGCGCACCGAGCGCGGCGGCCGCCACAGGGGCGGCTGAGCGCTCACGCCGGCGCCGGCTCCGCCCTGCCTGCCGTGCTCCCCGTCCCGTCGGCCCGCATCGCGTGGCCGGCCTGGGCGTCGAAGAACTGCATGCGCGAGGTGTCGACCCAGAGCTTGGCCTGGTCGCCGTTGCTGATCTCCGTCTCGGCGCCCAGCCGGGCGACGGCGCGGCCCTGCGCGTCGGGCAGGTCGTCGGCGCCGGCGTCGTCGGCCAGGTCGCGCAGCTCGTCGTGCGTCGCGTGGTTGCCCTCGTAGCCGAAGTAGGCGTACACCTCGGAGCCCATCGACTCGGTGACGTCGATCGGGGCATCGAACGTCACGCCGTGGCGCGCCTGGTCGCCGATCAGCGTCGCGTCCTCGAAGTGCTCGGGGCGGATGCCGACGATGAGGTCGCGTGTCCCGCCCTCCCCCAGCGCGCGGCGCTGCTCGTCGGTGAGCTGCACGTCGGCGAACGGCAGCCTGAGCGTGTCGCCGTCGACGTCGCCGGCGAAGAAGTTCATCGACGGCGAGCCGATGAACCCGGCGACGAACAGGTTGTCGGGGCGCTCGTAGAGGTTCTTGGGGGTGTCGACCTGCTGCAGCAGGCCCGCGCGCATGACCGCCACGCGGTCGCCCAAGGTCATGGCCTCGGTCTGGTCGTGGGTGACGTAGATCGTGGTCGTGTCCAGCCGCGACTGGATGCGCGACACCTCCGCGCGCATCTGCACGCGCAGCTTCGCGTCGAGGTTCGACAGCGGCTCGTCCATCAGGAAGACCTTCGGGTTGCGCACGATCGCGCGGCCCATCGCGACGCGCTGGCGCTGGCCGCCGGACAGGTTGGCCGGCTTGCGCTGCAGGTGCTGCTCGAGGTCGAGGATCTTCGCGGCCTCGTTCACGCGCCGCTGGACCTCGTCGTCGGACACCTTCGCCAGCCGCAGCGGGAAGGCCAGGTTCTCGAACACGGTCATGTGCGGGTACAACGCGTAGGACTGGAACACCATCGCGATGTCGCGGTCCTTGGGCGCGCGGTCGTTGACGACCTCGCCGTCGATGATGAGCTGGCCCGCGGTGATGTCCTCGAGCCCGGCGACCATCCGCAGCGCGGTCGACTTCCCGCAGCCCGACGGGCCGACCAGGATGAGGAACTCGCCGTCGGCGATGTCCAGGTTGAGGTGCTTGACGGCCTCGTAGCCGTCGTCGTAGCGCTTGGTGATGTCGTCGAGCCTGATGCCGGCCATGGCGGATGGGCCTCCTCAGCCCTTGACCGCGCCGGCCGTGAGGCCCGCGACGATCCGACGTTGGAAGAACAGGACCATGATCACGATCGGGATGGTCACGATGATCGCCGCCGCGGCGATCGCGCCCGTCGGCGCCGTGAACTGGGAGACGCCGGTGAACGACTGGATCGCCGGCGGCACGGTCTGCGCGCGCGTCGTCGAGGTGAGCGACAGCGCGAAGATGAAGTCGTTCCACGCGTAGATGAACACGAGGATCGCGGTGGTGAACACGCCGGGCGCGGCCAGCGGCAGGATGACCTTGCGGAACGCCTGCGACGGCGTGGCGCCGTCCATCTGCGCGGCCTGCTCGAGCTCCCACGGGATCTCGCGGAAGAACGCGCTGAGCACGAAGATCGCCAGCGGCAGCGTGAACGTCATGTAGGGGATGATCAGGCCGGGCCACGTGTCGTAGAGCCCGATCGAGCGCCACATGTCGTACAGCGGGCCGACGACCGACACCGGCGGGAACATCGCGATCGCCAGCGCCGCCGTCAGGATCCAGCGCTTGCCCGGGAAGTCCAGGCGCGCGATCGCGTAGGCGGCCAACGAGGCCAGGGTCACCGCGATGATCGTCGAGATCGCCGCGATCCCGATCGAGTTGCGCAGGGCCTTGGTGAAGATGTCCTGGTCGAAGATGTTGGAGTAGTTGTCGAACGAGAACGTCTTCGGGATCAGCCGGCCGTCGTTGATCGTCGTCGGGTCCTTCAGCGACAGCGACAGCAGCCACAGCACGGGGACCAGCGCGGCGATGATGATCACCGCCTCCGCGGTGCCCCACCCCCAGATGCGCTTGCGCTCGAGACTCATCACTCACCTCGCTGCTGGGCCAGGTTGGCGCCCAGGAACTTGACGTAGAAGCCTGCGATCAGGATCACGCAGAAGAACACGAGGACGCTGACCGCCGAGCCGAGGCCCAGGTTCAGGCGCGTCAGCAGCGTGTTGTAGGACAACTGGCTGACGGTCTCCAGCGACCGGTTGGAGCCGTTGGAGAGGACCTGGACCGTGTCGAAGATGCGGAACGCGTCGAGCGTGCGGAACAGCAGCGCGACGAGGATCGCCGGCTTCATGAGCGGCACCGTGATCTTCCAGAACCGCTGCCACGCCGTCGCGCCGTCGACCTTGGCCGCCTCGTGCAGGTCGTCGGGCACGAGCGCCAAGCCACTTAACAGCAGCAGCGCCATGAACGGCGTGGTCTTCCAGACCTCGGCCAGGATCGCCACCAGGTAGGTCGACCACGTCGTGATCAGCGGGTCGTTCTGGAGGTTGAGGACCGCCGGGACGAAGCCGCCGTCGGCCTTGGAGAACGCCAGCCGCCACGCGAACGCGGCGACCACGGTGACGATGCCGTAGGGCACCAGCGCGCTCGTGCGGATGAGGCCGCGGCCGAAGATCGCGCGGTGCATCGCGAGCGCCAGCAGCATGCCGAGGACGAGCTCGATGCTGACCGACAGCACGGTGAGCACGATGGTGTGGAACAGGTCCTTCCACCACAGAGAGGCGCCGAGGACCGTGATGTAGTTGTCGAGGCCGATCCACGCGGTGCGGTCCGGGAACCGCAGGTCGCTGCGGTGCAGCGACAGCCAGATCGCGTACAGGATCGGGTACGCGGTCACCGCGAGCATCACGATCACGGCCGGCGCGCACAGCATCCACGCCAGCTTGCGCTCGGCGCGCGTGCGCGCGCTGATCCGCGGCTTGACGGCGCGGCCGTCGGGAGCGGTCGCGACCTCGGCGCCGGCGGCGGCCGGAGCGGGAGCGGAGGTGCTCATAGCAGCCCCTTCGAGTCCAGCGCGTCCTGGACGCGCGACGTCAACGTCTTCAGCGCCGCCGGCGGGTCGACCTTGGCCACCGGCGACAGCGTGGTGTAGACCGCCAGCGACACGTCGGCGTACAGCGGCGTGACCGGCCGGACGCCCGCGGAGTCGATCTGCTTGCGGACGAGGTCGGCGAACGGGTAGCTCTTCTTGAACTTCGGGTCGTCGTAGACCTTCGAGAGCGTCGGCGGGAGGCTGTCGAGCTGCGCGTAGAGGCGCTCGGCCGGCTCGGAGGCCAGGCAGGTCGCGGCGTCGAACGCCTGCTTGGCGTGCTTGGTGTGCGAGCCGATGCCCCAGTTGAAGCCGCCGATCGGCGCCTTGTTCTGGCCGCCTTGGGTCACCGACGGGTAGGGCGCCCAGGCGATGTCCTTGGCGAGGCCCTTGACGGTGGTGTTGCTCTGGGCCGAGGCGTACACGAACGGGTAGTTGAGCTCGAACGCGGTGCCGGTCGGGACCTCGAACGCCTGGCGCGCCTGGTCCTCCTTGGCGGCCGGCAGCGACGGGTTGCCCGGGCCGGCGGCGAAGTCCTTCATGATCTCGATCGCCTTCAGCGCCGGCGCGCCGAGCGACGGCTTGGTGCCGGTCGGGTCGAGGATCGCGCCGCCGGCGCTCTGGACGACCGAGTTGAACCACACGGTCGTGCCCTCGTACTGCGCGTTGGTGTAGGCGATGGTCGTGTGCAGCTGCTTGGCCTTGTCGATCAGGCCCTGCCACGTGGTCGGCACGGCGCCCTTTACCTGGCTCTTGCGGTACCAGAGCAGCTGGGTGTTGGAGGTGCCGGGCGCGGCGTACAGCTTGCCCTGGTAGGTCGCGGTCTTCAGCGGGCCGGCGAGCCGGCCGCGCTTGAGCTCGGAGACCTTGTTGGCGGGGAACGGCAGGATCCACTTGGCCTGCGCGAACTCGGCGGTCCACACGACGTCCATCGCCATCAGGTCGATGCTGCTGTCGCCCGCCGCCAGGCGCCGGACGAGCGACTGGCGCTGGGTGTCGGCGTCGGTGCCGAGCAGGTTGACCTTGATGTCGTACTCGCCTTTGGAGTGCTGCGAGCAGTAGGCGGCGGCTTTCTGGAACGAGCCGCCCGGCTGGTTGCCGGCCCACCAGTTCAGCGTGACCGTTCCGGAGTTGTCCGAGCCACCGCAGGCCGCCAGGAACAGGGCGGCGGCCGCGAGGGCCAGGAGCGAGGTGACCCGACTCGACATGGCCCCGATGTCCCTACCCGCGTGGGCGCCCTCGTAACATCGGATACGAGAAACTCCCCGCCAGAAGACGGTGCGTCAGGCGAGCTTCGCCACGAAGCCCTCGCCGGGAGACAGGCTCCGCGGCGCCGGCGTGCCCGTCCGCGGCGGGTCGTGCGTGTGGCGCAGGATCCGCGCGCCGGCGGCCACGGCGGCGGGCACGGGCGCGGGCGCATCCCCAGCGTTGAGCGCCACGACGTGGGCGTCGCCGCGGGTGTAGGCGACGATCTCCGGCGCCGTGTCGTTGAGCACGTGCAAGCCGCCTTGCAGCACGCGGCCGCGCAGCGCGACGAGGTCGCGGTAGAGGTGCAGCAGCGAGCGCGGGTCGGCCTCCTGGGCGGCGACCGTGACGCCGGTCGCGTCGCCGACCGGCAGCCACGGCGTGCCGGTCGTGAAGCCGGTGTGCGGGCGGCCGGCGTCCCACGGCATCGGGTGGCGGTGGACGTCGCGGCCGTGGCGGTCGTCGGGCTCGCTCGCCCGCCCGGGGCCGTCGGCCAGCCCGATCTCGTCGCCCTGGTAGACGAACGCCGGCCCCGGCAGGCCGAGCAGCAGCAGCGCGGCGGCGCGGACGTTGACGGCGCCGACGCGGTCGGGCAGGCGCGGGAAGTCGTGGTTGGAGAGGACCCAGGCGGCGCGGCCGCCGCCCAGCGCGGTCGCGGCGTGCAGGGCGGCGCGGATCGCGTCCGCGCGCCAGGGCGCGTGGAAGAGCTCGAACGAGAACGCGGTGTCGAGCGCGTCGAGGTACGGGGCCAGGCGGTCGCTGCGCAGGTAGACCTCGCCGACCAGGAACGCGTCGCCGACCGCGTCGCGCAGCTGCTGGAGCGCGACGCCGATGTCCGGCGCGTCGCGCGAGCGGTCGTGCTCGAGCGCGACGTAGTCCGGCGCGGCCTCGGGCAGCGCGGGTGGCGACGCTGCGGTGCGAGCGCGGTCGTCGCGACGCTCAGGGTCCTTGAGCAGTCGGTCGACCGCGTCGAGCCGGAAGCCGTCCACCCCGCGCTCGAGCCAGAACCGCAGCGCGGCGCCGAACGCCGCGCCGACGTCCGGGTTGCGCCAGTCGAGGTCCGGCTGCTCGGGGTAGAACGAGTGCAGGTACCAGCCGCGCCCATGCGGGTCGGGCGACCACGCCGAGCCGCCGAACGTCGAGCGCCAGTTGTTCTGCGGGCCGTCGCGGTCCGACCACACGTAGTAGTCAGCCCGCTCGCGGAACCACGGGTGCTCGATCGACGTGTGGCACGGGACGGCGTCGAGCAGGACCTTCAGGCCGAGGCGATGGGCCTCGGCGACCAGCGCGTCGACGTCGGCCAGCGTCCCGAACGCCGGGCGCACGGCCTCGTAGTCGGCGACGTCGTAGCCGCCGTCGGCCATCGGCGACGGGTAGATCGGCGACAGCCAGACCGCGTCGGCGCCGAGCGCGGCGACGTGCGGCAGCCGCTCGACGATGCCGGCGAGGTCGCCCTCGCCGTCGCCGTCGGCGTCCTGGAAGGAGCGCGGGTAGACCTGGTAGATCGTGGCGTCCGTCCACCAGCCTGCCCGCGCTCCCGCCATGAGCGACTCCTACAACTAGAGGGTGACGGCCCGGCCGGCCGTGAAGCCGCCGCCGTCGGTGACGCCCTTGATGACGTCGCCGGGGACCGGGCCGTCGGTCGTGACTACCATGACGGCCTCGCTGCCGTTGGCGCCCTCGTCCTGGCGGCCGACGGCGGCCGAGACGATGTTCACGCCGGCCTGCCCGAAGGCGGTGCCGATGCGGCCGATCATGCCGGGCCGGTCCTCGTACCGGAACACCGCGAGGTGCTCGTCGAGCTGGACGTCGAAGCGCTGACCCCAGGCCTCGAGCAGGTGCGGGCGGTTCTTGCGGCCGAACGTCGTGCCGACCACGCGCTGGGCCTGGTCGCCGGCGTGGACGGTCACGCGCACGAGGTTCTCGAAGTCGCGCGCGGTCGCGTTCTTGGTCTCGACGACGACGATCCCGCGCTCCTCGGCGACCGCCGGCGCGTTGACCGCGTTGACGTCCTCCTCGGTGTGGCCCTGCAGGACGCCGAGCAGCGTCGCGGTGGCCAGCGGGCGCGTGTCGCGGTCGGCGATCCTGCCGAGCAGCTCGACCTCGACCTTGTCGACCGACGAGCCCTCGGCCAGCGTCACGGCCAGGCGGCCGAGGTGCTGGCTGAGCGCCACGTACGGGCCGAGGACCTCCAGGTCCTCCGCCTTGATCGCCGGGACGTTGACGGCCGTGGTGACCGCGCCGCCGGTGAGCGCGGCGACGACCTGCTCGGCGGCCTGGAAGCCGGCGCGGTCGGTGGCCTCCGCCGTCGAGGCGCCGAGGTGCGGCGTGACGATGACGTTGGGCCGGCCGAAGAACGGCGACTCGGTGACCGGCTCGGAGCGGAAGACGTCCAGGGCGGCGCCGCCGACCTTGCCGCTGTCGAGGGCGGCGACCAGGTCCTCGTCCTTGATCAGCGGCCCGCGGGCGACGTTCAGCACGCGCACGCCGTCCTTGCACTTGGCCAGCGCCTCGGCGTCCAGCCAGCCCTCGGTCTCCGGCGTCTTGGGCAGGTGCAGCGTCAGGAAGTCGGCGATCGCGTAGACGCCGTCCGAGTTGTCGGCCTTCTCGACGCCGAGCTCCTTGTAGCGCTCCGCCGCGACGAACGGGTCGAACGCGATCACGCGCATGCCGAAGCCCTTGGCGCGGGCGGCGACGAGCTGGCCGATGCGGCCGAAGCCGAGGATGCCGAGCACCTTGCCGTCGAGCTCGATGCCCGACCACTTCGAGCGCTCCCACTTGCTCTCGCCGCTGAGCGCCGCGTGCGCTTGCGGGACGTTGCGGGCCAGCGCGAGCAGCAGCGCCATCGTGTGCTCGGCGGCCGTGACGACGTTGGACTCCGGCGCGTTGGCGACGATGATCCCGCGCTTGGTCGCGGCCGGGACGTCGACGTTGTCGACGCCGACGCCGGCGCGGCCGATGGCCTTCAGGTTGGTGGCCTTCTCGATGAGGTCGGCCGTCATCTTGGTGGCCGACCGGATCAGCAGGCCGTCGTACTCGCCGATCCGCTGCTCGAGGTCGAAGCCGTCGATGTCGAACGCGGTGTCGACGTCGAAGTGCTGGCGGAGGAGGTCGATGCCGCTGGCGCCGATCTTCTCGGCCACGAGGACGCGGGTCATGCGAGGCCCTCCACGACGAAGTCGATGGACTTGGTCAGCTGGCGGACGTCGGCCGGCTCGACGGCCGGGAACATCCCGATGCGCAGCTGGTTGCGGCCGAGCTTGCGGTACGGCTCGGTGTCGACGATGCCGTTGGCGCGCAGCGTCTTGGCGACGGCGGCGGCGTCGACGGCGTCGTCGAAGTCGATCGTGCCGACGACCAGCGAGCGCTTGGCCGGGTCGGCGACGAACGGGGTGGCGAACTGGCTCGCCTGCGCCCACTCGTACAGCGCCGAGGAGGACTCGGTCGAGCGGCCGACCGCGAAGTCCAGCCCGCCGTTGCCGTTCATCCAGTCCAGCTGCGCGTTGAGCAGGATCAGAGTCGCGACCGCGGGCGTGTTGTAGGTCTGGTCCTTGAGCGAGTTGTCCAGCGCCGTGGTCAGCGACAGCGACTCGGGGATCCAGCGGTCGGTGCGCGCGCCGATCTCGGCGATCCGCTCCTGCGCGGCGGGGCTCAGCAGCGCGAGCCACAGGCCGCCGTCGGAGGCGAAGGACTTCTGCGGCGCGAAGTAGTACACGTCGGCCTCGCTCGCGTCGACCGGCAGGCCGCCGGCGCCGGAGGTCGCGTCGACCAGCACGAGCGCCTCGCCCGCGCTGCCGGCCGGGCGCCGCACCGGGACCATGACGCCGGTCGAGGTCTCGTTGTGCGCCCAGGCGACGACGTCGACGCCGGCCTCGTAGACCGGCGCGGGCGCGTCGCCCGGGTCGGCGCTGACGACGACCGGGTCGGCCAGGAACGGCGCGCCCTTGGTCACCGTGGCGAACTTGTTGGAGAACTCGCCGTACGTCAGGTGCAGCGAGCGCTCGCGGACCAGGCCCGCGGCCAGCGCGTCCCAGAACGCCGTCGTGCCGCCGTTGCCGAGCGCGACGACGTAGCCGTCGGGCAGGCCGAAGAGGTCGGAGAGCCCGGCGCGCACGCGGCCGACGAGGTCCTTGACCGGCTTCTGCCGGTGCGAGGTGCCCATCAGGTGGGCGTCCTGCGTCGCGAGCCGCGCGAGCTGCTCGGGACGGACCTTCGAGGGGCCGCAGCCGAAGCGGCCGTCGGCGGGCTTGAGCGCTTCCGGAATGGTGAGCGTCGTTGCGCTCGTCGTCATGGGGACTCCTCGATCGAGGTCGGGATGAGAGTGCCCAGGCGCGCGGCGGAGGAACACCGCCGCTCCCCGGTGGTAGTCCACCTCGAGACGCCAGTCGCGACGGCTCTGAGAGCGTAGCGGACGGCTGGTGCCCTCCCGCGTTGCGGGTTCGTGAACACCAGCCGATCCGGCTAGAACAGGCCTAGAGCAGGCCTAGAACTCGGTCTCGATCCAGTCCATGTGGGACCGGAGGTCCTTGCCGACGTGCTCGACCTGCGAGTCGGCCTGCTCGGCGCGCATGCGCTTGAAGTTCTCCTGGCCGGCGCGGTTCTCGGCGATCCACTCGCGGGCGAACGTGCCGTCCTGGATCTCGCCGAGGATGCGCTTCATCTCCGCGCGGGTCTCGTCGTTGACGACGCGCGGGCCGCGCGTGTAGTCCCCGTACTCGGCGGTGTTGGAGATCGAGTAGCGCATGCCCGAGAGGCCCTTCTCGTACATGAGGTCCACGATCAGCTTGAGCTCGTGGAGGCACTCGAAGTAGGCCATCTGCGGGTCGTAGCCCGCGTCGACGAGCGTCTCGAAGCCGGCCTGGACCAGCGCGGAGGCGCCGCCGCAGAGGACGGCCTGCTCGCCGAACAGGTCGGTCTCGGTCTCCTCCTTGAAGGTGGTCTCGAAGACGCCGCCGCGCGTGCAGCCGATGCCCTTGGCATAGGCCAACGCCAAGTCCTTGGCCTTGCCGGTCGCGTCCTGGTGGATCGCGATCAGGCCCGGGACGCCGGAGCCCTCGGTGTACTGGCGGCGGACGAGGTGGCCCGGGCCCTTCGGCGCGGCGAGCCCGACGTCGACGCCGGCCGGCGGGTCGACCTCGTTGTAGAGGATCGAGAAGCCGTGGCCGAAAAGCAGGAGGTTGCCCTCGGCGATGCCGTCCTTGACCTCGTCGTTCCACACCTGGCCGTGCAGCTCGTCGGGGACGAGCAGCATCACGACGTCGCCGCGGCTGGCGGCGTCGGCCACGGACGTGACCTCCAGGCCGGCGTCCTTGGCCTGCTGGACGGACGCCGAGCCCTCGCGGAGACCTACGACGACGTCCACGCCCGAGTCCTTCAGGTTCTGGGCGTGCGCGTGGCCCTGCGAGCCGAAGCCGATGATGGCCACGGTCTTGCCGTCGAGGAGGGTGAGGTCTGCGTCGTCGTCGTAGAACATAGGACGGCGGAGTCTATGACGAGCGACCGCGTGGCCGCCTCGCGGGGCGTTGCCGTCCTTACGCCTCGGCGACGGCGCCCAGCGCGCGGCCCGGGATCGCGACGGCGCCGTCCGGGCCGGCGTACGCGGCCCAGCGCTCCTCGACCGCGTCGCGCAACCGGTAGTGGTCGGCCGGCGCGAGCGCTTCCAGGAGCGGGCGGATGGTGGAGGACATGGCGCGCACGGTCTCCCACCAGTCGTCCAGGGACGGCGCGGCGAAGGTGAGCTCGATCGGCTCGATGGCGGGCGCGTCGAACCCGGCGTCCTCGAGCAGGTTGTCCAACTTGGCCGGGTCGGCGAGGGCGAAGGCGCCGGGCTGGTCGGGCGGCGGGGGCTCGGTCAGGCCGAGCTCGACGGCGGCCTCGGACAGGGCCGCGAGCCACGGGTTGTCGGCGGCGGGCGCCCAGACCGCGAGGACGATCCGGCCGCCGGGCTTGAGCACGCGGCGCGCCTCGCGCAGAGCGGCCTCGGGGTCGACCGCGTGCATGTAGCCGAAGCGGCACAGGATGCCGTCCATGGTCGCGAGCTTCTCGTCGATCCACTCGAGCTCCATCGGCCGGAACTCGAGGCCGTCCGTCTCGCCCCGGGCCTCGGCGTGGCGGCGCGCGACCTCGACCATCGCCTCGGCGCCGTCGGTGATGACCATCCGCCCGCCGGGCCGCAGCAGCTCGGCGGCCAGGAGCCCGACGTCGCCGCGGCCGGCGGCGAGCTCCAGCACGGTCTGGCCCGGCTGTGGCGCGAGCTGCTCGACCATCCAGTGCGCGACCGGCAGGACCCCGGCGTGGAAGCCGTCGGCCTGGTCCTCCCAGGCCGGCGCGATGGCCTCCCACCGCGCCCGCGCCGCCTCCCGCTCTGCCTCCGGATCGATCACGTCGCCGAGCGACCTTACAGCGCGGCGAGCTCGCGCCGCAGGAGCTTCCCGGAGGGCGTGCGCGGCAGGGCGTCGTCGACCAGGATGATGGCCTTGGGGACCTTGAAGCGCGCCAGGTGCGCGCGCGTGTGGTCCAGGAGGTCGAGCGGCGTCGTGGCGGCGTCCGGGCGCAGGCGGACGAGGGCGACGACGGCCTCGCCCCACGTGTCGTCAGGACGGCCGAGGACGCCGGCCTCGGCGACGTCGGGGTGCGCCTCCAGGACGGCCTCGACCTCGGCCGGCGCGACGTTCTCGCCGCCGGTGACGATCGTGTCGGCCTTGCGGCCGACGATTCTGAGCCCGCCTTCGGGACCATCGAACGCGCCCAGGTCGCCGGTGCGCAGCCAGCCGTCGGCGTCGCGGGACGCGTCGGGCGAGACCGTCGGCCCGCTCACCAGGATCTCGCCGTCGGCCGGGTCGAGCGCGACGCGCGTGCAGAACAGCGGGACGCCGGCGGTGGCGACCTGCGAGCAGGCCTCGGTCAGCCCGTAGGTCGGCGCGACGCGGACGCCGGCGGCCTCGGCGCGCGCGATCAGCGCGGGCGGCAACGGCGCGCCGCCCAGCAGCGCCCAGCGCAGCGCCGGCGGGTGCTCGAGGCCGGCGTCGAGCAGGCGCGCCAGCGTCGTCGGGACCAGCGAGACGACGGTCGGCCCGTCGTCCGCCCGCAGCGCTGCGAGCGCGCGTTCGGTGTCGAAGCGCTCGTGGACGACGGCGGTCGTGCCGTAGATCGCGCTGCGCAGCAGGATCGACAGGCCGCCGACGTGCGACAGCGGCAGCGTGCACAGCCAGCGCTCGTCGGGGTCGACGCCGAGCGCGACCGCGCTGCCCAGCGCGCTCCACAGCCAGTTGCCGTAGGTCAGGCGGATCGGCTTGGGCGCGCTGGTCGTGCCGGAGGTGTGGACGAGGATCGCGGGTGCGTCGAGCTCGTGGCCCTCTGTGACCTCCTGCATGCCATGCAGGCGCTCCCCGAACAGCAGGTCGACCGCCGGGCGCTCGGCCTCCGTCAGCCGCGGGTCGATCGGCACCACCAGGGCGCCCGCGAGCAGGCACGCGTGCAGCGCGACGACGTAGTCGACCCCCGGCGGCAGCGCCAGCCCGACGCGCGCGCCGCGCGGCAGCCCCGCCGCCGCGGCTCGCGCGCGCTCGTGCAACTCCGCGTAGGAGACGTCGTTGACGGCCGCGCGCGCGGGGCGCTCGCGCGCCGCCCGCGCCAACCAGGACTCGACCACCATGGCTCGGAAAGTAGCCTGCCACCCCATGGCAGTGACCTGGACCCCCGGCGACGGCGCGTACACCGACATCCGCTACGAGCTCAGCGGAGACGGTTTGGCGAAGATCACCATCGACCGCCCGGAGGTGCGCAACGCGTTCCGGCCGCAGACGCTGATCGAGGTGTCCGAGGCGCTGGAGCGCGCTCGCGAGGACGGCGAGGTCGGCGTGGTCATCTTCACCGGCGAGGGCCCGCACGCGTTCTGCTCGGGCGGCGACCAGAACGTCCGCGGCGACACGGGCTACATCCCCGAGGGCGCGACGGTCGGGCGCTTCCACGTCACCGACCTCCAGGTCCAGATGCGCCGGCTGCCCAAGCCGATCGTGGCGAGCGTCGCGGGCTTCGCGATCGGCGGCGGCCACGTCCTGCACCTGTGCTGCGACCTGACGATCGCCGCCGACAACGCGCGCTTCGGGCAGACCGGGCCGCGCGTCGGCTCGTGGGACGGCGGCTTCGGCGCGTCGCTGCTGCGCGACCTCATCGGCACCAAGAAGGCCAAGGAGGTCTGGCTGCTCTGCCGCCAGTACGACGCCAAGCAGGCGTTGGACATGGGGTTGGTCAACGCGGTCGTCCCGCTGGAGCGGCTGGAGGAGGAGACCGTGCGCTGGTGCCGCGAGATGCTCGAGCTGTCCCCCTTCGCGCTGCGGCTGGTCAAGTCGTCCTTCCACGCCCACGAGGACGGCTACGCCGGCATCCAGCAGCTGGCCCACGACGCCAACCTGTTGTTCTACGGGTCGGACGAGGCGAAGGAGGGCCGCGAGGCCTACAAGGAGAAGCGCCAGCCCGATTTCTCCCAGTTCCCGCGGAGAGCGTGATGGCCGACGCGATCTCGCAGCGCCCCTCCCCCATCAAGATCTGGCTGCTGGCCGCGCGCCCGCGGACGCTGCCGGCCGGCGTCGCGCCCGTGCTCGTCGGCACCGCGCTGGCGTGGGCCGAGCGCGACAGCCTGCGCGTCGGCGCGTTCATCGCCGCGCTGCTCGGCGCGATCTTCATCCAGGTCGGCGCGAACCTCTCCAACGACTACTCCGACGCGCGCCGCGGCGCCGACACCGAGGACCGCCTCGGCCCGGTGCGCGTGACCGCCGGCGGCCTCGTCCCGCCGCGCCAGGTGCTGACCGCGACCTACGTGTCGTTCGCGCTGGCCGTGCTGTGCGGCGTCTACCTGATCATCGTCGCCGGCTGGGTGATCCTCGCGATCGGCGCGGCGTCGATCCTCGCCGGCGTCCTCTACACCGGCGGCCCGCGGCCGTACGGCTATGAGGGGCTCGGCGACCTGTTCGTGTTCCTGTTCTTCGGGCTCGTCGCCGTGACCGGCTCGTACTACGCGCAGGTCGAGCGGCTGGAGTGGGAGGCGTTCGCGCTGGCCGTCCCGGTGGGCCTGATCGCCTCCGCGATCCTCGCGGTCAACAACATCCGCGACGCGCCGACCGACGCGCGCGTCGGCAAGCGCACGCTCGCGGTCCGGCTCGGGCGCGCGGCGGCACGGACGATCTACGCGCTGGAGGTCTACGTCGCGTTCCTGATCCCGCCGATCGTGTGGCTGGCCGGCGGCGACCACGTCGGCCCGTGGGTCCTGCTGACCTGGCTGGCGCTGCCGGTCGCCGTCCCGCTTGTCCGGACCGTGCGCCAGCACGACGACGGGCCGACGCTCAACCAGGCGCTGGCCAAGACGGGGATGCTGCAGCTCGCGTTCTGCGTCCTGCTGAGCGCCGGGCTGCTGCTCACCGGGTGACGTAGGCGGGCGGCGCGCGCACTATGGGGTGATGCCGCCCGACGACGCCACCCTGGTCGCCCGCGCGCTGGCCCGCGACGCCGCGGGGCGCGACGCGTTCGCGACGCTCGTGGCGCGCCACCACCCGATGCTGACCCGGACCGTCCTGCGGGCCGTCGGCGGCGACCACGCGCTGGCGGCCGACGCCGCGCAGGACGCGGTGCTCCAGGCGCTCGTCGGCCTGCGCGGGCTGCGCGACCCGAGCGCGTTCGGCGCGTGGCTGACGGGGATCGGGCTGCGGATCGCGCGGCGGCTGGCGCTGCGCCGCGGGCGCGAGGATCCTCTGGACGAGGACGCCGCCGCACGGGTCGGCGTGGATCCAGCCGGCTCCGCCGAGCGGGCGGACCTCGCCGTGCGCGTCCGCGCCGCGGTCGCCGCGCTGCCGCCGGGCCAGCGCGACGCCGTGTTCTTGTACTACTTGGCGGGCCTCTCGCAGGCCGAGGTCGCCGCGCATCTCGGGACCGCCGAAGGCGCGGTCCGCACCCGGCTGCACAAGGCCCGCGCCGCGCTGCGCGAGCACCTCGACGAGGAGAGGACCGACACCACCATGAACGCCGACATCGCGATGCGCGTCGCCGACGTGCGCCCGACCGCCGACGACCGCTTCTCGGCCACGCACGTGGTCGTGCTGGAAGCGGTCGAGAGCGGCGCCGGGCGGCGGCTGCCGATCTGGATCGACACCGCGGAGGCCGTGGCGCTGGCGGCGACGCTCGAGTCCGTCGCCCTGCCGCGGCCCGGCACCTACGCGTTCGCCGCCGCGCTGCTGGCGGCCGCGGGCGGGCGCGTGAGCGGCGTCCGGATCGAGCGGCTCGACGACGCCGGCGTCTTCTACGCGGTCGTCACGCTGGAGGGCGGCGCCTCGCTGGACGCCCGCCCGTCGGACGCGCTGAACCTCGCGCTCCTGTGCGACGCGCCGATCACGGCCGCCAGCGCCGTGCTGGCGGCAGGGGAGGCGGAGACGGAACCGGTCCCCACCCGCCCCGGCGAGCGCGGCGCGCCCGCGATCGCGGCGGCCCTGCGGGAGCGGCTGGCCGTCGCTACGCCACCAGGGCCACCGGCGCCTTGACGTGCTCGCGGCCCGTCTCCTCCGCGCGCTGGAGCGCGAGCTGGAGGAACGCCTTGGCCGCCGGCGGCTGGCGGCGGCCCGCGCGCCACACCAGGGCGGTCGGCCACGTGAGCAGCTCCGGGCCGACCGGGCGGAACGTGATCGCCGGGCCGGGCTCGACGGCGATCGAGCGCGGGAGCACCGCGACGCCGAGGCCCTTGGAGACCAGCGCGCGGACCGCGCCCATCTCCGTGCAGATGAAGGCGTTGCGCGGCTCCAGGCCGAGCTTGGCCATCGCCTTCTCCAGGCGCAGGCGCAGCGCGGAGTTCTCGCGGTAGGTGACGAGATCCTCGGCGGCCAGCTGCTCGTAGGTGACGTGCTCGCAGGCGGTCAGCGGGTGCTCGACCGGCAGCGCGACGACGAACTCCTCCTCGAACACCAGGCTGGCGGCGAAGTCCTCGCCGAGGGCGTCGGGGTCGACCGCGGTGAACGCGGCGTCCAGCTCGTCGGTGCGCAGGCGCTCGAGCAGCTCGTCCTGCGTGCGCTCCACCATGTGGATCGCGACGCCCGGATGGCGCTCGTGGAAGTCGGCGATGACGTCGGCGAGGTCGTACAGGCCGGTCGGGTACATGCCGCCGAGCTTCAGCTCGCCGCGCAGCAGGCCGCTCAGCTCCTCCAGCTCGTTCTGCAGCCCCTCGACCTCGTGCAGCACGCGGTGGGCGTAGTCGAGGACGAGGCGGCCCTCGGCCGTCAGCTCGACCGAGCGGCTGGAGCGCGTGAAGACCTGGATGCCGAGCTCGCCTTCGAGGCGGCGGATCTGCTGGGAGATGGCGGACTGCGCCAGGTGGAGCTCCTCACCCGCCTTCGTGAACGAGCCGTGCCGCGCCACGGCGGCGATGGTGCGCAGATGACGGATCTCCATGGAGTCGATCGTGGCACGCCGTCGTCCATATGTCGAAGTCACGTTCGTGGCCGCTTGGATCACGCCGCGTGATGGATGGACCGACGGGCGGGTGTGCCAGGGTGCACGCCGAGGGTTCCATTGGAGGTCACGCTCGAAGCCGCCACCCACCGCCTGCGCACGCCGCTGGCCACGTCCTACGGCGACGTCTCCGAGCGCGTCCTGTTCCGCCTGGCGCTCACGACGCCCGACGGCGTGACGGGCGTCGGCGAGGCCGCGCCGCTGGAGCCCTACGACGGCGTGCCGCCGGAGATCGTGGGTGCCGCGCTGGAGCGCTACGCCGAGGTGCTGCGCGACGACCGCGGGCGCACCGGGCCGCAGTTGGTGGACGCCTGCCGCGAGGTCGCCGACCTGCCGCAGGCGCTGGCGGCGGTCGACCTCGCGCTGTGGGACGCCGCGGGGCGGCGCTCCGGCAAGCCGGTCTGCGACCTGCTGGCCGACGGCGCGCTGGACGCCGTCCCGGTCAACGCGACGATCGGCGCGACCGACCGCGCGGGCGCCGCCGCGGCGGCCGCCGCGTGCGCCGACGACGGGTACGAGTGCGTGAAGGTCAAGGTCGGGATCGGCGACGACACGGCGCGCGTGGCGGCGGTGCGGCGCGCGGTCGGCGACGGCGTCGCGGTCCGGCTGGACGCCAACGGCGCGTGGACGGTCGAGGAGGCGGTGCACGCGATCGAAGTGCTGGCGCGGTCCGGGCTGGAGCTGGTCGAGGAGCCGGTGTCCGGGATCGCCGAGCTGCGGGCGGTGCGCGAGCGCGTGCCGGTCCGGATCGCGATGGACGAGACCGCGGCGCGCCACGGCGCGATCGCCTCGGGCGCGGCGGACGCCGTGTGCCTGAAGATCGCGCGGGCCGGCGGGATCAGCGCGCTGCTGGCGCAGGCCACGCTGGTGCGAGCGACGGGCGCCGAGGTCTACCTGGCGTCGACGATCGACGGCCCACTGGGGATTGCGGCGGCGGCGCACTGCGCGGCGGCGCTGAAGGTGGAGCTGCCGTGCGGGCTGGCGACGCTGGGGATGTTGGAGGGGTTGGACGTGGACGCGCTGGCGATCAGCCACGGGCGGCTGCGCGTGCCGTCGGGGCCGGGGCTGCTGGGCTGAGGTCTTGACCTACAACTCGGCGCGCCAGCGGGCGAGGCGGTCGGCGCCGGCCTGGAGCTGCGCGCGGGTCAGCGCGCCGGACCGCACGGCCTTCAGCAGCCCGTCGGCGGCGCTCGTCCCGGCGCCGTAGGTCTTGGCGAACAGCGGGACGTCGATGCCGGCCCGCAGCGCGAAGTAGGCGAGCTGGGCGGGCGAGCCGTAGCGGGCGACCGCCGGTGTCTGGAGGTCGTCGGTCAGCGTCGGGACGTCGGGCCGGCCGTCGCGCAGGATGGTCGTCACCCAGCGGCGCGAGAACACGGCGGGCCGCGGGTCGACGCGGGGGTAGATCGCGGTCGAGACCATGAGGCCCGCGTGGTCGGGGGTCTTCTCGTAGGGCTTGAGGTCGACGCCGCGCAGCGTGCGCAGCGGCAGGTCGACGCGGGCGGCCCCGTCGTCGGTGTTGATCGTCGCCGCGCCGAGGCCGGGGAAGTGCTTGAGGACGGGCGCGACGCCGTGGTCGCGCAGCCCGGCGGCGAACGCGCCGGCGCGTGCGGTCACGGTCTTGGCGTCGCGGCCGTAGGTGCGGCCCTCGGCTGCGAGCGCGCTGCCGGGGCGCGCGACGTCGACCACCGGCGCGAGGTCGACGTTGACGCCCGCGCCGTGGAGCAGGCGCCCGGCGGCGGAGCCCGAGGCGTGGGCGGCGGCGGTGGTCGTCGTCTGCGCGGCGGAGGCCGCGGGCGGGCCGGGCACACGGCGGACCGGGCCGCCCTCCTGGTCGACCATGATCAGCAGCGGGCCGGGATCGACGGCGCGCGGCAGCGCCTGGAGGCGGGCGATCGTCCGGCGCAGGTGCGCGAGCGTGCCGACGTTGCGGTCGAAGAGGATCACGCCGGCGGCCTCGCCGTGGCGGATCCGGCGGACGAGGCCGGCGGGCGGCTCGGCGCCGGCGTAGGCATACACCATGTGTTGGCCGATGAGCTGGCGCACGGTGGGGCGCGGCGTGGCGGCGGCCTTGTTGGACTGGGCCGCGGCAGTCGCCGTCTTCGCCGTTGACGCGGTCGAGGTGGCGCCGCCGTCGTTCCCTCCGCCGCACCCGGCGACCGCCGCGGCCGCGACCACCGCCGCCAGCGCGCCCGGCCTCACCCCGCCACCGCCGGCGCCTGGATCAGCGCCGCGAGCTCCGCCGGCGCCTCGCGCGGCAGGCCGTGTCCCGCGCCTTCGACGACGTGCACGTCGGCGTGCGGCAGCAGCCGGCGGTACTCCTCGGCGAAGCCGACGAACTTCTCGTCGCGCGACCCCACGACCACCGTCACCGGCATCGTCAGCTCGGGCACGCGGTCCCAGAACGGCTCCATCGCGCCGCCGCCGGTCCCGCGCAGCGCCGCGGCCAGGCCCTGCGGGTCGTTGCGCAGCAGGTCCTCGTGCCACCAGCGTGCCGACTCGGGCGGCGTGCCGGCGAACAGCGGCTGGGCCATCCAGCGCTGGGCGTACTCCTCGATCGTCATCGACTCCAGGTCGTCGGCGAACCGCTCGTCCTCCTCGATCCGCTGGCGCCGCCGCTCCGGATCGGCGATGCCGGCCGAGGTCGAGACGAGGATCAGGCGGCTGACGCGCTCGGGCGCCGTGAGCGCCACGTGCTGCGCCACGCGGCCGCCGAACGAGTACCCGCACAACGTGAACGCGTCGGGCGCGGAGGCGAGCACGTCGCCCACGCAGCCCTCGAACGAGACCGGCCGCACGCCGGCCTTCGTCCCGTGCCCGCGGAGGTCCGGGACGATCGGGCTGTAGCGTTCGTGGTCGAGCTCGGGCAGGACAGGGTCCCAGGCGCGGTGGGTCCCACCGAAGCCATGGAGCAGTACCAGCGTCTCGGGCATCGCCCTTATCTATCCCATGAGCGAGACCCGCGACACCTACCTGCTCCTGCGCGCCTTCGTCGACGAGCTGCATCGCGGCGGCGTCGTGGGCGCGTGCACCTCCCCCGGCTCGCGGTCGACGCCGCTGGTCCTGACGCTCGCCGGCGACGGCCGGCTGCCGGTGACCTCGCACGTCGACGAGCGCGCCGCCGGGTTCTTCGCGGTCGGCCTCGCGCAGGCGTCCGGCCGGCCGGCGGCGCTGGCCTGCACGTCCGGGACGGCCGCCGCCAACTACGCGCCGGCGGTGATCGAGGCGGCCGAGGCCGGCCTGCCGCTGCTGGTGTTGACGACCGACCGGCCGCCCGAGCTGCGCGACGTCGGCGCCGGGCAGACGATCGACCAGATCAAGTTGTACGGGTCGTTCGCGAAGTGGTTCTTCGAGGTCGGCACGCACGCCGCGACGCCCCAGCGGCTGCGCTGGATCCGGCAGCTGGCCTGCCGCGCGCTGGCCGTCGCGACCGAGGGGCGGCCGGGACCGGTGCACCTGAACTTCCCGCTGCGGGAGCCGCTCGTACTCGACGAGCCGCTGGACGGCGCGCCCGGCGACGGCGGCCGTCCGGACGGCGCGCCGTGGACGGTCCTGCGGCGGGCGCCCGCCAGCGCCGCGCCGCTGCGCGACTGGCTCCGGGAGCGCACGGCGGGCGCGGCGGAGGCAATGCCGCGGGCGGTGGCCGGCGCAGCCGCGGAGGCGGTCGGGGCGCCGGCGGGCGGCCGCGGCGTCCTGGTCGCGGGGCGCGGCGCCGACGGGCCCGCGGTCGCGCGGCTCGGCGAGGCGCTCGCGTGGCCGGTCCTGGCCGACCCGCTGTCGGGCGCGCGGACCGGTGGCGCGGCGATCGCCCACTACGACGCGCTGCTGCGCGACGCCGCCTGGCGGGACCGCGTGGCGCCCGCGTGCGTCCTGCGCGTCGGCGACCTGCCGACGTCCAAGGCGCTGCGCCAGTGGCTGGCGGCGCTCGACGTCCCGCAGCTGGCGCTCGTCCCGGCCGGTCGCTGGCCGGACCCGGACGCGGCGCTGAGCGAGGTGCTCGCGCTCGACGCGGGCGCGATCGGCGCGATCGACGAGGTCTGGCCGGCGGACGCCGCGTGGCTGGGCCGCTGGCGCGACGCCGACGCGCGGGCGGCGGCGGCGATCGACGCGACGCTCGCGGGGCTCGACGAGCCGAGCATCGCGCGGGCGCTGGCGACGGCGACGCCGGCCGGCGCGACGGTGGTGGTCGCCGCGTCGATGCCGATACGCGACGTCGAGACGTTCTGGCCGGTGCGCGATCCCGCACCGCGCGCGATCGCCAACCGTGGCGCGAACGGGATCGACGGGACGATCTCCACCGCTTACGGCGTCGCCGCGGCGGTCGGCTCCCCCACGTACCTGCTGATCGGCGACGTCGCGCTGGCCCACGACGTCGGCGCGCTGCTGGCGGGCGCGCGGCTCGGCGTGCCGCTGACCATCGTCGTCGTCGACAACGACGGCGGCGGGATCTTCGACTTCCTGCCGGTCGGCGAGGCCGGCGGCGCGGCCTACGAGGAGCACGTCCTGACGCCGACGGGCATCTCGGTCGAGCGCGCGGCGGCGCTGTACGGCGCGCGCTACGTGGCGGTCGACAGCCTGGAGGGGCTGCGCGGCGCCCTCGCGGAGCCGCCGGCCGCGGGCACGACGGTCCTCCACGCGCGCACCGTGCGCGCGGAGAACGTCGCGCTGCACCGCCGCGTGTGGGCGGCGGTGCGCGACGCCATCGCTTGAATGTTTTCGACCGGACAGGTGACGGACTTGGCGATCCGGGGTAGGGTGCGCCCGGGATGGTGTGGATCGTCGCCCTCACGGCCGGGTGGTTCGGCGCGTTCGTGATGCTGCTTGCGCTCACGACGGTGGCGTCGCGCAGCGACCGCCCGACGGCCGACCACCGCGCGCTCATGCGCCGGCAGACCGCCTGGCTGCCGCCGCAGCCGGAGCGCGAGCGCCCGCTCGCGTAGCTGCTACGACGCCGCGGCGATCGCGACCAGGACGACGGCACCCAGGATCGCCAGGCCGCTCAGGATCGAGCCGGCGGTCGCCATCCAGTGGATCGGCTGGCCGGCGCGCTTGGCGTTGCCGCGGCCGGTGAGGCCGAGCACGAGGCCGACGATGCCGAGCAGGATGCCGGGGACCACCAGGATCGCGGTGAGGATGGCGAGCACGCCGAGGACGAACGACGCGACGGCGAGGCCGGGGATCTGGCCGCGCGCGCGGACGGGCGAGGCGTGGCGGTCGAGCGGTGAGGCGGACGGGTCGGCGGACATCTTGGCTGCTCCTTCGGGGTGGGTGATGGGGTTGGGTCCGTCAGGTCAGGCGGCCGCGGCGGGGGCCGCAACGGCGTCCTCGATGTCCTCGGCGCGGGCGCGGCTGAACGGCGCGACGAGCGCGAGGGCGGCGAGCGGCGCCGCGGGGATCGCCCACCACAGCTGGCCGCCGCTGAGGGCGGTGAGGACGATCGCGTTATTAAGGGAGTGGACGGCAATGCCGGGCAGCAGCGAGCCGGTGAACCAGCGCAGGAGGCAGGCGCCGAAGCCGAAGACCGCGATGCCGGGCAGGAAGGCGGGCGGGAGCGCGAGGACGTGGGCGGCGCCGAAGACGACCGCGGTCGCGAGGGCGCCGATCCACGGGCCGCGCCAGCCGGCCAGCGCCGGGAAGAGGTAGCCGCGGAACGCGATCTCCTCCACGATCGGGGCCGAGATCGCGACGGCGGCGACGAGCAGGACGGCGACGTCGGCGTCGAACGGGCCGGGCGCGTGGCGGCCTTGGCTGCCGGTGCCGCCTCCGAGGATCGCGCTCAGGATCCCCTCGACGAGCCAGGTGCCGAAGAGCAGCGCCGCGCCCCACCCCAGCGCGGGCCAGAACGCGGTCCGGCGCAGGCCGAGCGTGGCGCCGCCGAGCCGCTGGGCGCCGCGGGAGGCGGAGGCGACGACGAAGGCCAGCAGGACGAGGTCGGTCAGCAGGCCCGAGGCCGCGGCGACCGCGCGGCCGCCGTCGAGCGCGAGCACGACGCCCGCGGCGGCGAGGCCGAGAGCCACGCCGGCGACGACCGCCGCGGCCGCGCTCAGCGGTCGCCACTGGGCGACGGGCGGGCGCGGGGCGGCGCGTCGCCTCGGGGTGAATCCCCGGAGTGCTGAAGGGGCGGGCGCATCGGTCGACACGGAGACGGAGTACCCACGGATCACCGGTGTGGGGAGGGTTGGCGAAGGAGTGTCTGGAGCCGGACAGGTGATCCGGCGCGGGCCGTAGGCTGTCGGGCGATGAGCGCCGGTGCCCAGATCTCCCTCCTCGGCGGCGAGCCCGAGCCCGCGGCGGCAGCGGTGCCGGCCACGCGCGCGGCGCCGCGCGGCATCGCCGTCGGCGACATCGTCGAGGTCGATCGCAAGGGCCGGCGCTTCCACGCGCTCGTGGAGCGGATCGACCAGCGCGAGTCGGGCCGCTTCGACCTGGCGGTCCGGCCGCTGGACGGGCGGACGACGTGGCGCACCGCGACCGTGCGCGAGGTCGTCGGTGTGTGGCGCCGCGGCCGGTGAGCCTCAGCCGGCCAGGACCGGCAGCAACGCCTGCAACTTGACCTCGGTCTCGGCCAGCTCGGCCGCCGGGTCGGAGTCGCGGACGACGCCGACGCCCGCGTAGCAGCGGGCGACCGGCCCGCGCAGGAGCGCGCAGCGGAGGCCGACGACGAACTCGCCGTCCTCGTCGAGGTCGGTCCAGCCGACGGGCCCGGCGTACCAGCCGCGATCGAGGCCCTCCAAGGCCGGGATCAGCGGCGCGGCGACGGCCAGCGGCTCGCCGCCGACGGCCGGCGTCGGATGCAGCAGGCCCGCCAGCTCGATGACGCTCACCGGTCGTGACAGCTGCGCCCGGATCGGAGTCCCCAAGTGCTGGATGTTGGCCATCTTGACCACCTCGGGCTCCTCGTGGGCGGTGACCCAGACCGCGTAGGGCTTGAGCGTCCGGGCGATGCGGCGCGTGACGATCGCCTGCTCCTCGCGGTCCTTCGCGGAGCGCAGCAGGCGCTCGCCGAGGTGGTCGTCGACGGCGGGGTCGGCGCTGCGGCGCGTCGAGCCGGCGAGCGCCAGCGTCGCGGCGCGCTCGCCGTCGCGGCGGATCAGCAGCTCGGGCGAGGCGGCGACGAACGCGGCGTCGCCGCGCCCGGCGCAGACGAGGTGGCAGGACGGGAACGCCTCGCGCAGGACGCCGAGGACCGCGGCCGGGTCGTGGTCGACCGGCGCGTGGACCTGGACCTCGCGCGCGAGGACGATCTTGCTCAGCTCGCCGGAGCGGATCCGCTCGACGCCCCGCGCGACCGCCTGCTCGTAGTGCTCGGGCGGCATCGCGGAGACGACGCGGTAGCGGCCGGCCGGCGACGGGTCCAGCAGTGGCAGCGGCCGGTCGACGCGCAGCTCCCGCGCCCGCGACTCCACGCGGGCGACCAGATCCTCGACCATGTCGTCGGGCTGCGCCAGGACGCAGAACGTCAGGCGGACATCGTCGCCACGCCGGACGAACGCGACCTCCGGGACATGCAGCGACGCCGCCGCGAACCCGGCCCACGACGGCGTCCGCCCACCATCGGGGGCGAACGCGAAGCCCCCAACCGCGATCGGCCCGGCGCCGCGCGGCCCATCCGGCGGATCACACGCGGCCCGCGACGCGAGAGCCCGCCACCGCTTGGCGACTTTGGTGAAGCGATCCTCACCGTCAGCCTCGATGGCGACCGCGACGCCGAGCGCGGCGACGGCGGCACGGTCGCGATCCGGCTGCTCGAAGCAGAACCACGGTTCGCCGCCTGCGGCGCCCCCGAGGCTGGCGGCACCAGGCGAACCGGCCGGTTCACCGCCCGCAGCGCCCCCGAGGCTGGCAGCGCCAGGCGAACCGGCCGGTTCGCC
>DATDMD010000209.1:0-6196 GCA_036518975.1 Baekduia sp. | reverse complement strand
TCGTCGAGAACGTCGGCAACCTCGTCTGCCCGGCCGAGTTCCGGATCGGCGAGGACGCGCGCATCATGGTGTCCTCGGTCGCCGAGGGCGAGGACAAGCCGCTCAAGTACCCCTTGATGTTCCGCGCCTGCGAGCTGGTCGTCGTCAACAAGCTCGACCTGCTGCCGTACGTCGACTTCGACCTCGACAGGTTCCTGTACCACCTGGACGCCGTGCATCCCGGCGTCGCGCACCTGGAGGTCAGCGCCCGCACGGGCGACGGCGTCGAGGAGCTGCGCGCCTGGCTGGCGGCCGTCCCCGGCCGGGTGGGCGCCGCGGCGTGAGCGGGCGCGCCGCCGCCACCGCGACGGACCGCTTCGCCGCGCACGCGGCGGCGCGGGCGGACGCCGGCGCGCGCTTCTTCGGCGCCGAGGCCGACCGGCTGGCGCGCCTGTGCCACCGGATGGCCGAGCGCTTCGCGCGCGGCGGGCGGCTCGTCGCGTTCGGGAGCTCGGCGGCCGACCGCTCCGACGTGCGCCACGTCGCGGTCGAGTTCGTCCACCCGGTGATCGTCGGCAAGCGCGCGCTGCCGGCGCTGGGCGTCGAGCCGGGCGACGTCGCGCTGCTGGCCGAGGCGGAGGACGTCGCGATCGCCTTCGGCGCGGGGGAGGACGTGGTGCGCGGCGTCGCGGCGGCGCGGGCGCGCGGGTGCCTGACGCTGGCCTTCGCGCCGGTCGGCGCCGAGTGGGAGCTGCGGCCGCCGGGCGACGACCCGTTCGTCGCGCAGGAGCTGGTGGAGACGAGCTACCACGTCCTGTGGGAGCTGGTCCACGTGTTCTTCGAGCACCGCGGCCTGCTGGCCGGCCGCGACGCGCGCGCCGTGCACGACAGCGGCGCGTCGAGCTTCCTGTACCCGTTCCTGGCCGAGCAGGAGACCGACCTCGACGCGGTGCTGGCCGACGTGCGCGCGTCGGTCGCCGCCAAGGCGCGGGACGCGTCGGAGCTGCGCGCGCAGACGCTGCGCGACGGGGGCGAGACGCTGCGCGCCGCGGGGAGCGTGGTGCGCGAGCGGCTCGACGGAGGCGGCGCGCTGCTGGCGCTCGGCAACGGCGGCTCGGCGACCGACGCGATGGACGCGGTGGCCGACCTGCGCGCGCCGCCGTCGCGGCCCGGCCATGCGGACTGGCCGGCGCGCCGCGCGCTGGACCTCACCGCCGACCCCGCGATCCTGACCGCGATCGCCAACGACATCGGCGTCGAGGCGATCTTCGCCCGCCAGGTCATCGCCTACGGCGGGCCGGAGGACGCGCTGCTGGCGCTGTCGACGAGCGGCAACTCCACCAACATCATCGCTGCGCTGGCCGAGGCGCGCCGGCGCGGGCTGGCGACGATCGCCTTCGTCGGCTACGACGGCGGCCGCGTCGCCGTCGAGGGCCTGGCCGACCACGTCGTGATCACCCGCTCCGAGCACATCCCCCGCATCCAGGAGGCGCAGGCGACCGCCTGGCACGTCCTGCGGGAGCTGATCGAGGAGCCGGGCTGATGGACACGGCGAGCGCCGGTGCCGGCCGGCGGCGGGTGCGGGGGCGGGTCGAGGGCACCGTGCAGGGTGTCGGCTTCCGGCCGTACGTGCACCGGCTGGCGCTCGAGCTGGGGCTCGCGGGGACGGTCGGCAACGATGCGCGAGGGGTCGTCGTCGAGGTCGAGGGCGAGCCGGCGGCGGTCGCGGCGTTCCTCAGGCGGCTCCCGGTCGAGGCGCCGCCGCTGGCACACGTCGACGGCGTCGCGGTCCACGACGTCCCGGCGACCGATCAGCGGTCCTTCGCGATCGCCGAGAGCGCGCCGCGCGGCCGGCCCGACGCGCTCGTCGTCCCCGACGCCGCCACCTGCGACGCGTGCCTGGCGGAGCTGCGCGACCCCGCCGACCGCCGCTTCCGCCACGCGTTCATCTCGTGCACGCACTGCGGCCCGCGCTTCACGATCGTGCGCGGCGTGCCCTCCGACCGGCCGCGCACGACGATGGCCGCGTTCCCGATGTGCGACGCGTGCCGGGCGGAGTACACCGATCCCTTGGACCGCCGCTTTCACGCCCAGCCGATCGCCTGCCGCGACTGCGGGCCGGCGTTGAGGCTGCTGGGCGCCGAGGTCGGCGACGCGGTCGACGCCGTGGCGGCCGCCGCCGCGCTGCTGGCCCAGGGCGCGATCGTCGCGGTCAAGGGCATCGGCGGCTACCACCTGGCCTGCCGCGCCGACGACGAGCGCGCGGTCGCCGCGCTGCGCGCCCGCAAGCACCGCGAGGACAAGCCGTTCGCGCTGATGGCCGCGGACCTCGAAGGCGCCCGCCAGCTCGTGGATCTCGGCGCGGACGAGGAGGCGTTGCTCTGCGCGCCGGTGCGGCCGATCGTGCTGGCCGAGCGCCGCGCGGACGCCCGCGTCGCGGCCGCCGTCGCGCCGCACACGCGCGAGCTCGGCGTGATGCTGCCCTACGCGCCGCTGCACCACCTGCTGCTGGCCGACGGCGGCGGCGCGCCGCTCGTGATGACCAGCGGCAACGTCTCCGACGAGCCGATCGCCTACCGCGACGCCGACGCGCGCGACCGGCTGGCGCCGATCGCCGACGCGTTCCTGGTCCACGACCGGCCGATCCACATGCGCACCGACGACGGCGTCGCGCGCGTGGCCGCGGGCCGGCCGCGGCTGCTGCGCCGCTCGCGCGGCCACGTCCCGGCCCACCTCCCGCTGCCCGGCGCCGGCACGCCGCTGCTGGCCTGCGGCGCGGAGCTGAAGAGCACGTTCTGCGTCGCGCGCGGCGGCCGCGCGTGGGTCAGCCACCACCTCGGCGACCTCCAGGACGCGGCGACGCGGACGTCCTACCGCGAGGGCGTGGCGCACTTCGAGCGGCTGTTCGCGGTCGCGCCGCGGATCGTCGCCCACGACCTGCACCCCGACTACGCCTCGACGGCGTACGCGCTGGAGCGGGCCGACGACGCGGACGCCGGCGTCACGCTCGTCGGCGTTCAACACCATCATGCCCATCTCGCCGCGTGCCTGGCCGAGCACGGCGTCGATGGGCCGGCGGTCGGCGCGATCTACGACGGCAGCGGCTACGGCGAGGACGGCGCGGTGTGGGGCGGTGAGCTGCTCGTCGGCGACCTGCGCGGCTACGCGCGCGTGGGGCACCTGTGGCCGGTCCCGCTGCCCGGCGGCGACCGCGCGGTGGCCGAGCCGTGGCGGATGGCGTGCGCGTGGCTGGACGCCGCCGGCGACGCCGTCGTGCCCGCGCGCCCGCGGGCGCTGCAGGCCGCGGTCTCCGCCCGGCGCTGGCTCGCGATCGCCCACATGGTCCGCGCCGGCGTGGCCTCGCCGCCGACCACCAGCGCCGGCCGGCTGCTCGACGCCGTCGCCGCGCTGTGCGGCGTGCGGGCCGTCGTCGTCTACGAGGGCCAGGCCGCGATCGAGCTGGAGGCCGTCGCCGATCGGCGCGAGATCCTCGCTTACCCGCTCCCGGTCGGCGAGGATCTCGTCATGGACCCCCGCCCGACGATCCGCGCGGTGGCCGGCGACCTCGCCGCCGGCGTGCCGGTCGCCACGGTCGCTGCCCGCGCGCACAACGCGCTCGCGGTCGCGACCGTCGAGGCGTGCGCGCGCGCCGCGGGCGCGAGCGGGACCGACATGGTGGTGTTGTCGGGCGGCGTGTTCCAGAACCGGCTGCTGCTCGAGGCCTGCCACGCCGGCCTGACCGCGCGCGGCCTGCGCGTCCTGGTCCCCGAGCGGCTGCCGTGCAACGACGGCGGCATCGCCTACGGCCAGGCCGCGGTCGCCGCGGCACGCGCGGAGAGCGGCTGATGGCGCGCCGGATGCGCGACGCGCTGACGCCCGCCGAGTGGCGCCGGGCGGCGTGGCTGGCCGCGGCCGTCGTGGCCCTGCACGTCGCCGGCTTCGGCATCCTGCTCGCCCTGGTCGTGCCGCACGACTACGCGCTGGGGTCGACCGGCGCGTTCGGGCTCGGCGTCGGGATCACGGCCTACACCCTGGGCCTGCGCCACGCGTTCGACGCCGACCACCTCGGGGCGATCGACAACACCACGCGCAAGCTGATGGCCGAGGGGCAGCGGCCGCTGAGCGTCGGCTTCTTCTTCTCGCTCGGCCACTCGACGATCGTCTTCGCGCTCGGGCTGCTCGTCGTGGTCGGCGTGCGCGGGCTGAGCGGCGAGGTCGCCGACGACGGCTCGGCGCTGCACCAGACGACCGGCGTGGTCGGCCCGCTGGTCTCCGGCTCGTTCCTGTTCGCGATCGGGCTCGCGAACCTGGCGATCCTGATCAGCATCATCAAGGTCTTCAGGAGCATGCGCCGCGGCGAGCTGGACGAGGCGCAGCTCGACGCGCGCCTGGACGCGCGCGGGTTCATGAACCGCTACTGCGGCCGGGCCACCCGCGCGGTGCGCAAGCCGTGGCACATGTACCCGCTGGGCCTGCTCTTCGGGCTCGGGTTCGACACGGCGACCGAGGTCGCGCTGCTCGTCCTGGCCGGCGGCGCCGCGGCCGGCGGGCTGCCGTTCTACGCGATCGTCTGCCTGCCGCTGCTGTTCGCCGCCGGCATGTCGCTGCTGGACACGATCGACGGCGCGTTCATGAACTTCGCCTACGGCTGGGCGTTCTCGCGCCCGGTCCGCAAGATCTACTACAACATCACGGTGACCGGCCTGTCGGTCGCGGTCGCGTTGTTGGTGGGGTCGGTCGAGCTGGCGTCCGTCCTGGCCGGCCGGCTCGGCCTGTCGGGCGGGGCGTGGGACGCGATCGCGGGCGTCAACCTCAACGCGCTCGGCTACCTGATCGCCGGCGTGTTCGTCCTGACGTGGGCGGTCGCGATCGCCGTCTGGCGGCTCGGCCACATCGAGGAGCGCTGGAGCGACTAGCCCGCGGCGGGCGCGGCGGGGGCGGCGGCCGCCTCGGCGGGGCGCTGCAGCCGGCGGTTGCGCAGGCGCCGCTGGATCTCGGCGACGTGCGGGCTCGTGATGCCCTGGGCGACGAGGAGGTCGGCGGTCTGCTGGTAGTGCAGCAGCTTGCGCTCGGGAACGACCTTGCCGGCGCGGTCGGCGGCGCGCAGGCGGGAGACCTTGTCGGCGGCCGAGATCGTGAGCGCCGTCGGCCCGGCGATCGCCACGCCCTCGCGCAGCGCGCGCTTGCGCTCGGCGTAGTCGGCGATCGCCTCGTCCTCGGAGAGCGCGTAGACGAGGTCGGCGATCTGGTCGCCGAACTTCTGGCGGAGCGTCTCGACGTCGGTGCCCGTGTCCTCGACCACGTCGTGCAGCAGGCCGGTGGCGACGACGTCCTCGTCACAGCCGAGCGCGGCGAGCAGGTCGCCGACCTCGCGGCTGTGCGCCAGCCCCTTCGCGTCGGTGGCGCCGTACGCGGCGTCGATGAACGCGCGCGCCTGCTCGATGATCTCGGACATCGTGGGAGCATCATCCCGACATCGCGGCCAAATGTCATGGGTGCAGGCCACCGGTTCTGGCGCCGTGTGCTCACGCCGGTTTGGCGTGCGTCGCGACGAACCCATGCTGACCTCACGCCGCGCGCTGCTGCGCCGTTCCACCACCATGACCGCTCTCCGCCACGCCTCCACCGACAGCCCGCTCGGGCCGCTCCTGCTCGTCGCCGACGACGCCGACCGCCTGCGCGGCGTCTACTTCCCCGACCACCGCCGCGGGCCGGCGGCCGGGCCGGGCCGCGAGGACGGCGGCGGCGTGATCGCCGCCGCCGCGGCGCAGCTCGCCGAGTACTTCGCCGGCGAGCGCACCGCGTTCGACCTGCCGCTGGCCACGGCCGGCAACCCGCTGCAGGAGCGCGTCTGGGCCGCGCTGCGCGAGGTGCCCTACGGCACGACCACGACCTACGGCGCGATCGCCGACACGCTGGAGCTGGGCCGCGGCGCCGCGCGGGCCGTGGGCGCGGCGAACGCGCGCAACCCGCACTCGATCGTCGTGCCCTGCCACCGCGTGATCGGGGCGTCGGGCGCGCTGACCGGCTACGCGGGCGGGGTGGACGCCAAGCGCCGGCTCCTGGCCCACGAGGCGCGGGTCGCCGGCGGGGCGCTCGACCTCGACGACGACGCCTGCTGGGACCTGCACCTGCGCCGCGACGCGAGCGCCGACGGCGCGTTCCTCATCGGCGTGCGCACGACCGGCGTCTACTGCCGCCCGTCGTGCCCGAGCCG